>NZ_JAAFHA010000083.1 GCF_010365055.1 Rhodoferax sp. | reverse complement strand
GGGACCTACGGATTAACAGTCCGGCGCTCTACCAACTGAGCTATCGAGGAATATTGTTTGCAATCAACAACCAATGATGATGTTGGCAATGTTCATTGCCTGACAAACCGGTTGGAACAGCGAGAATTATAGGGTACTTTTTTGGCTGTAATTTCCGGCCGTGGATGGGCTCTGCAATTCGGACCAACTGGAACCCAACAAATGACGCCCGCCATGCTTGGACTGATAAAGGGCTTTGGTGGCGCAGATCGTCAACTCTTGTGGGTTAAGGGGAGTAGTCAGACATACCAATGGCCACGCCAATGCCGGCGGTAACGCCTATGAAATGCGCATTTTCTTGGGGAAAGATTGATGCAACTACATGCTGCAAAAGCGTCGTTCTTTAGGGACTTTGCTCGTAAGCCCCTGTCAGTAAATAACGTCTTGAATAAGGTTGACGAGCCTTGACCCCGGCACTGGCTCCACAGTTAGGGCTGCTTGGTTCCCCATCTGACCCGGTTGGCCGCTTCACCATGCGGGAAGGCCCGTCAGCCGATATTGTAAGTGCCTTGTTGATTTGCTGCTGATCGCACTGGTCGCAGGTCTGGCCGCCTTCCCTCTGCGGCCATCACCGAGCCGGAGCAGATTCCTGCGGGGACCTTGCTTTGTGACGACCATCGCCATGTGGCAGCGGCGAGCTGGCCCGCGCCGAGGCTCGCGGCAACATAGGGTATGTGTTGCCATGGCAGGGCCGGTCTGAGGAGGCTGGCAGTGTCTGGAAGCGCGTGACCGGCATGCCGCACTCCCACCGCATCTTGACTGCCCGCCAGAAAGCGAAATGCCCCAGCACAAGTGCGTGGGGCGAACTGAAACGAGGCCGGGAGAGCTACACCGCCCCCGGCCTCTCATTGCCTGGCTAAAGCCAATGTTGCTTATGCCTGGTTACGGCGGCGGCGGATCACCGCCAAGCCAGCCAATCCCAGACCCAACAGCGCGATGCTGCCAGGCTCCGGCACGGCGCTAACCGCAAATTGCACGTGGCCCAGACTATCCAGTTCTTCTCCCGAGAAGAACAACTGATCACCTCTCAAGACGCCGCCAGGAGCGAAGTCGTCCCAGAAACCTGTGATGTCGACGTTGTAGTTCTTCCCGCCGTAGCTGAAGCTGGTGGGATCCGATGCCGCCAGCGCAGTGAACCTGAACCAGTCATCGCAGATTGTGCCCTCCGGGTTGCCATCGGTGCAGGGTAGAGAGTTGAGGGTTTCCTTGAATTCCAGATTGAAGTCGCCGTGCCAGTTGAAGACAGAGGTCGGCCCATCTTTGAGCTGCAAGTTGTACGAAATCGTCACCCCATTCGGCCCGAAAGACTGTCCGATGACGTGGTTGTGGTGCACCAAGTAGCCGAGCTCGACCCGGTCGCCGCCCACTGTCACGGAACCGCTAAGGTCTGCCGCCGTGCCTGGATTGTCTGTATACGGCGCAAGCTGGTTGACCGTGGCACCACTCTGGACGTCCACCACGGGGGTGCCCCAGTTGAGGCTGGCCCATACGTCGTTAGTGGCATCTAAGTCAGTATTACGCGCATCCAGGTTGGTTCGGAACCCCGTATAGTTGACTGGGGCAGGGAAGCCCAATGCGCTGCCCTGCAAAAACCCGCCACCCGCATCGTAGGTAAAGGTCGCTGCCAAGGCGGACCCGATGGAACCGGTCATTCCCAATACCACCAAGGCGCTGGCGGCCGCAAGCGCCTTTTTGTTGAAGTGTCGTAGAGATTTCATTTTCAGTTCTCCTGTTGAACATAAGACAATCCTAGAGTCAGACACGATTTTTGTGTGCGCGCAATTGCGATCGTCTCGGCTCTGCCAGTCAACAAGCATTACTCATGCCAATAGAACCTGGGGAAATTGAATTTCCTTTGATTTCAATCGCTTAGATGTTGTTGTCCGGGTGCGTAGCCATTCGCTTGGTCAGCTTTCAAGCAAGACTGTAAAAATTTCTGACGCTCAAATGCGATGCTTCGGGCTGAATCAAAGACATCGCAAACCTGCCGCAGCGCTCGCTCGTCGTCGATGAGGCTGCCATTGGGGGCCATGAGTCAGGCCGAGTGAGCGGCACGGGGGGTGTGCATGATCCACGCATCAGCCCGGTGGCTGGGCCGGTTGCGATCCGTGTTGGCCACGATTGGTGACGGTCCGCCCCTTGCCTGGCCTTTAGAATCGGAGCCCATGTCCTATCTCGTGCTCGCCCGCAAGTACCGCCCCCGCAACTTCACTGAAATGGTGGGGCAGGACCATGTGGTGCAGGCGCTCACCAATGCGCTGACCACCCAGCGGCTGCATCACGCCTATCTTTTCACCGGCACGCGCGGTGTTGGCAAGACCACGGTGTCACGCATTCTGGCCAAGTCACTCAATTGCCAGGGGCAGGACGGGCAGGGCGGCATCACGGCCACGCCCTGCGGGGTGTGCCAGGCTTGTACCGACATTGATTCCGGTCGCTTTGTCGATTACACCGAGCTTGACGCCGCCTCCAATCGGGGTGTCGACGAGGTGCAAGCGCTCTTGGAGCAAGCGGTCTACAAGCCCGTGCAGGGGCGCTTTAAGGTCTTCATGATCGACGAAGTCCACATGCTCACCGGCCACGCCTTCAACGCCATGCTGAAGACGCTGGAAGAGCCGCCCGAGTACCTCAAATTCGTGCTGGCCACTACCGACCCGCAGAAGGTGCCGGTCACCGTGCTGTCGCGCTGTCTGCAGTTCAACCTGCGCCCAATTGCGCCAGAGACCATCCGCGAGCACCTGCAAACCGTCTTGCAGGCCGAAAACGTGGGGGCCGATGTACCGTCGCTGCGGCTGCTGGCGCGGGCGGCGCACGGCTCCATGCGCGATGCCTTGAGTCTGGCGGATCAGGCGATTTCGTTCGGTGCGGGCCAGATCGAAGAGGTGACGGTGCGCCAGATGCTGGGCAGTGTGGACCGTTCCTATGTCTTTCGGCTGCTGGAGGCCTTGGCCCAGGGAGACGGAAAAACCGTGGTCGAGACGTCGGAGGCCTTGCGTCTGAATGGTCTGAGTGCGGCCTCCACGCTGGAGGAAATGAGCATGGTGCTGCAGCGCATGGCCGTTCTGCAAGCGGTGCCGAGCGTCATTGAGGTGGATGAAACCGACCCGCAAGCGTTGGACGTGGCGCGTCTGGCGGCTTTGATGCCTGCGGACGAGACGCAACTGCTGTACAGCATGTGTCTGCACGGGCGCGCGGAGTTGGGCCTGGCGCCGGACGAGTACGCCGCACTGACCATGGTCTTGCTGCGACTGCTGGCGTTCAAACCCAGCGCTGGCAATCTGCCTGCGGCGGAAAAAAAAACTGTAATTGACGCGCCGCGGCGGCCGGCTGCGACTGCATTGCATTCGGAGCCAGTGCCTGCACCCGCAGCACGCCGACCGGTGGCGCCCGATTTGCCAGTTCTTGAAGAGAAACATGCTCCAGCCACCGTCGAATATGCGCATGAAGCTATAAAAATAATAGCTAATGAAAAAATGGCGGCAACGACGACAACAAGGGCTGAGTCAGAGCCTGACGTAGCGGCAGACAGAGAAACACAGCCAGATGCATTGCCGTCGCCCCCGACAGGCCAGCATCTCCATGTGGTCCAGCTGCCAGTGGCTTCGGGACAGCCACTTGTTTTTGAACAAAATGAGGCTCTAGCCCCCGTTGAATATTCGCAAGCAGCTACAAAAATAGTAGCAGTTCCGGTGCGCGTACAGGCCGATTCCCGCGCCGAAGCAGCGGCTGGCCAATCGACGATAGCGGTTCTGATCCCGACCGAAGATGGCGAGTTCTGGCACGCTGCCGTGCGCCAACTCATCGCCCAAGACGCGATCAACGCCATGGTGCGCGAGCTGGCGCTTCAGTCGCAGCTGGTGGCGCGCGACACCGATCAGTGGCTGTTGCGGGTCGAGCGCGAATCGCTGAACCAGCCGGGCAGCCGTGACCGTCTGGCGACCGCGTTGCAGGCGGCGGGTCACGCGGTGCGCCTGGTGGTGGAGATTGGGCGCGTGACCGACAGCCCGGCCCGACGTAACGCGGCGTTGGTGGCCGAGCGGCAACTGGCGGCAGAAAAAATCATTTTTGATGATCCGTTTGTGCAGACCATGATGCGTGATTTTGGCGCGAAAATCGTGCCTGGCAGCATCACGCCGGGCTGACGATCCAGCTGGCTGGATCCATGTCAGCAACCCGATACAACGCCACATTGCTTTTTGCTCTTCCATTCAAAATTAAACCAAGGACTCCCCATGTTCAACAAAGGACAACTCGCCGGCCTCATGAAGCAGGCCCAAGCCATGCAGGACAACATGAAAAAAGCCCAGGACGAGCTGGGCAATGTTGAAGTCACCGGAGAATCCGGCGCCGGGCTGGTCAAGGTTCTGATGACCTGCAAGCATGACGTGCGCCGTGTCACCATCGACCCCAGCTTGCTGGCCGAAGACAAAGACATGCTCGAAGACCTGGTCGCGGCGGCCTTTAACGCGGCCGTGCGCAAGGCCGAAGAAACTTCCACCGAGAAGATGGGCAAGATCACCGCCGGGATGCCCGGCCTGCCCGGTGGCATGAAGTTCCCTTTCTGATTCATTGTGGGAAAGACCGCAGTGACGCGAAGCGCACAAGCTCTGTCCCCAACAGTTCAAAGTGGCTGATCTCAACTCGCTCGACGTCCTGATCCAGGCGCTGCGGCGCCTGCCGGGCGTGGGTGTGAAGTCGGCCTCGCGCATGGCGTTTCACCTGCTGCAGCATGACCGGCCCGGTGCCTTGGCGTTGTCCCGTGCCTTGCAGGTTGCCGCCGATCAAGTGCGGCATTGCGAGCGTTGCCACACCTTCACGCAGGCCGACATTTGCGCCACCTGCCTGGACCCCCGGCGCGATGCCTCCAAATTGTGTGTGGTGGAGACCCCGGCCGACCAGTCGGCGCTGGAGCGCACCGGCGCGTACCACGGCTTGTACTTTGTGCTGATGGGCAAGCTCAGCCCCTTGGACGGCATTGGCCCCAAAGACATCGGCCTCAAAGGTTTGTTTGACCGGGCTTGCGACGGCACCGTGCAGGAGGTGATTTTGGCCACCAACTTCACGGCCGAAGGCGAAGCCACCGCGCATGTGATCAGCGAGGGCCTGAAAAGCCGCGGCTTGCGCCTGACCCGCCTGGCGCGTGGTGTACCGGTCGGCAGTGAGCTGGAATATGTGGACTTGGGCACCATCGCCCATGCCCTGCTGGATCGGCGCTAGAGCTAGGTACAAACCCCTGCGGGATGTTCCCGATGCGCAAGTCAGTGGCGCCGGCTATTCTTTAGCGCGAACAGAAAGCGAGAGCCCAAGAGAATTGACCATGAACAACATCCAGCTCAACCGCCGAACCTTGGCTGCGGTCACAGCATGGGCGGCAGCGTCGATGACCATGCCCACGCTGTGGGCGCAACCCCGGCTTGAAAAGACGAAAGTTTCGATTGCTGTCGGCGGCAAGGCGACCTTCTACAACCTGCCCTTGACTATTGCCGAGCAGCTCGGCTATTTCAAGGCGGAAGGTCTGGACGTTGCTATCAGCGACTTTGCTGGCGGTTCGCAGGCGTTGGCGGCGGTTGAAGGCGGCTCGGCCGACGTTGTTTCGGGTGCCTATGAGCACACCATCGCCGTGCAGACCAGGGGGGAGCACTTCCAGGCTTTTGTCTTGCAGGGGCGCGCGCCGGCCATTGCGATCGGCATTTCGGTCAAGACCATGCCCCGTTACAGAACCATGACCGATCTCAAGGGTAAAAAAATTGGTGTCTCGGCGCTTGAGTCGTCAACGCATCAGGTGGCTCAGCTGATTGTTTCGCGTGCCGGGCTCAAGCCGGACGATGTGAACTACGTGGGCGTGGGCACGTCCGCAGACGCTTTGGCCGCTTTTCGTGCCGGCCAGATTGATGCGTTGAGCACCGTTGACCCTGTGATGACCCTGTTGGAGCAAAAAGGCGAGATCCGCATCATTGCCGATACGCGCACGCTCAAAGGCTCGGCCGAGGTTTTTGGGGGTGTCATGCCAGCGGGCTGTTTGTACGCGCCGCTGGATTTTGTGAAGAACAACCCCCACACGGTCCAAGCGCTGACCAATGCGATCGTGCACAGCCTGAAGTGGCTGCAGACGGCCGGACCGAGCGACATCATCAAGGTCGTCCCAGAAGCCTATTTGCTGCGGGATCGGGCGATTTACCTTGCCGCCTTCAACAAGATCCGCGAAGCCATTTCACCCGATGGTGTGATCCCCGAAGAGGGGCCGCAGACGGCGGCCCGTGCTCTGGCCCGTTTGGATCCAACGGTCAAGTTGGGCAACATCGACCTGGCCAAAACCTACACCAATGTGTTTGCCGTCAAGGCCAAGCAACGCTTCAACGCCTGAAGCCCGGCCATCCATCCATCCATCCATCAGACCGGCGTGCGCTCAGATGATCGGCGCTTAACCCAGATTGTTCATTGGTCCGAACGGGATGGTCTCGACTGGACTGTGCAGGTTTAAGGCTGTTTGGCAAGCCGGGTTGGCTTCACCTTGCTGCGTGCCTGTTTGCTGGCTGACATTCTCTTGCCAGCGGTCTTGCGTTGAACCAAGGTCTTGGCCCGCACCGGCAGAAACATCACCACCTTCTGTCCGGCCTTGAAAACCGCCGCCGCACTGACATTGTTCCACTCGGCTACGCTGGCGGCGCTGACACGGTAGCGGCTGGCCATTCTGGCGACAGAATCTTTTTTCCTGGCCTTGATCAAGGTGCGTTTCAAGATGACATCGGGCGCCAGCGTCAACTGGCCGTTGTCGGCCACATGCACGGCGACATCGGCGTCCAGTTGGGTTGGCCGCGGCACCAGCAGGCTGGAGCCGGCCCTGATCACCACCCGGGGTGGGATCTTGTTGATGCTGCGCATATCGGCCTCGGTCATGCCCACCCGTTTGGCCGCCTCGGCCGGGTTCATGGTGCTGGGGGCCCGCCAGACCGTCCAACTGGCCAGGCGGCCCCCGTTGAAGTCTTTCAGGTTGTTCTGGAAGATGATGGCGTTGTCCCAGGGTAGCAATATTTGCGGTGTGCCGGCTGCCAGAATGACGGGTCGACTGCCGCCCGAAGGGTTCAGTGCCTTGAAATCCTCGACCGTCACTTCGGCCAGCTTGGCCACCAGCGCCACGTCGATATCGTGCTTGATGTCAACGGTCTGGAAGTACGGGTGGTTGCCGATCAGGGGCAGCCGTGTGTTGAACGCCTGCGGGTTGCTCACGATGTTCTTGACGGCCTGCAGCTTGGGCACGTAAAGACGGGTCTCTGCGGGCATGGTGAGATCGGTATAGGCCAGGCCGAGCCCGGCCCGTTTGTTTTTGGCAATGGCGCGTCCGACGCTGCCTTCGCCCCAGTTATAGGCGGCCAGCGCCAGGTCCCAATCGCCAAACATGCCATAGAGCTTTTGCAGGTAGTCCAGCGCTGCCCGGGTGGACGCCAGCACGTCGCGCCGGTCATCGCGAAAGGCGTTCTGCTTCAAATCAAAGTGCTTGCCGGTCGCGGGCATGAATTGCCACATGCCAGCCGCCTTGGCGCTGGAGACCGCCTGCGGGTTGAAGGCGCTTTCGATAAAGGGCAGCAGCGCCAGCTCGGAGGGCATGTTGCGGCGCTCCAGCTCCTCCACAATGTGGAATAGGTATTTGTTGGAGCGCTCCGTCATGCGCAAGATGTAGTCGGGCCGGCTACTGTACCACTGCTCGCGGTCACGCACCAGCTCACTTTCCAGGTTGGGCATGCCGTAGCCGCGCCGGATTCGCTCCCAGATATCGGTCGGTGCTGCCAGTTCGGTGACGGCACGGGAGGCTGCCTGCGCAGCCGTGATGGGCTGGAGCTGACCACTGGGAATCAGCGGGCTGTAGGCTGCATCGGTGGCCCGTTGACCGGACGTGGCGCTGGCCGGCGCAGGGCCGTGGATCGCATCCGGACCGGTGGTGAAGCTGGCGCAGCCGGTCAGCCACAGCAGGCCGCTCAGGCAGGCAAGTTTAAAAAATTTCATCAATACTGGTTCTTCCATTGGCGAAGGGCGGCAAAGATGCTCACCTCATCGCGGGCTGATGCGTCGAATGCCTGGACCGCCTGGATGACAGTGGCTTGGCGCGTACGCAAAAAAGGGTTGATCTGCTGCTCCAGCAAGATGCTGGAGGGCAGGGTGGGTTGTTGCTGCAAACGCAGTGAGGTGGCGCTCGCCAGGTAGTCGGCCAGCGTCTGATTGTGGGGCTCCACGGCGCAGGCAAATTTCAGGTTGCTCAAGGTGTACTCATGGGCACAGCATACGCGCGTCGCGGCGGGCAGGGCGGCCAGGGCGTCGAGCGAGGCCAGCATTTGGGCCGGGCTGCCTTCAAACAGGCGACCGCATCCGGCGCTGAAGAGCGTGTCGCCACAAAAAAGCAGCGGCGCGTTGTCCGCATCCGCACAGTAATAAGCGATGTGGCCCGCGGTATGGCCGGGCACGTCCATCACCTTGAAGGTCAAACCCAGCGCCTCGACTTTGTCACCGCCGCTCAGCCGGGTCAGGGGCTGCGGCATCGGCTCCCGGGCCGGGCCAAAAACCTGGGCGCCGGTCGCTGCGCGCAAGGCCGCCACGCCGCCGGTGTGGTCGCCGTGGTGGTGCGTGACTAGAATGGCCTCCAACTGCAAGCTGAGTCGTTGCAGGGCCTCCAGCACAGGTTGTGCATCACCGGGGTCAACCACCAGCGCACGGCGTTCGTCATGCACCATCCAGATGTAGTTGTCAGTAAAAGCGGGTAGTGGAATTAGCTGCATGAGTGATCAAATTATAGGTTTGCATGAATGGCTTGAGTCACCCACGGGGCGCTATCTGCTGGCCTGGGAGCGTGCCCAGCTGGATCTGGCGGTGGCTGATATTTTTGGATTTCATGCGCTGCAGCTGGGTTTGCCCGAGCTCGAAGCCCTGGCCGCCAACCGCATGCCGCACCGTTGGCTGGCCAGCCAAACCCTTACGCCGGGTGCGGCTTTCGTGACTGATTTTTCGGCGCTGCCGTTCCCGGCCAACAGCCTGGACCTGGTGGTGTTGCCGCATTCGCTGGAACTGGCGCGCGACCCGCACACCACCTTGCGTGAAGTTGAGCGGGTTCTGGTGCCCGAAGGGCGGGTGGTCATTTGTGGCCTGAACCCGACGTCGCTTTGGGGCCTGCGCCAGCGCCATGCGCGCACGCGGCAGCGGGCGGGCGCGCAGAACTTGTTTTTGCCGGAATCAGGAGAATTCATCGGCTATTGGCGTTTGCGCGACTGGCTGCGCCTGCTGGGCTTTGAAGTCGAAGTCGGGCATTTCGGCTGTTACCGGCCCGCGTTTTCCAGCGACAAGTGGTCGCATCGGTTTGAGTGGATGGAGCGCGCGGGTGCGCGGTGGTGGCCGATCCTGGGCGGCGCGTATTTTTTGGTTGCGGTCAAGCGGGTGCGCGGCATGACGCTGCTCAGTCCAGCCTGGAAGGCCAGCCGTGCCTTGGCAAATGCACCTGTTTCTGTAGCAAACAGTTCAACATTGACGCAGGCTAATGCCCTAAATGATAAGAAAGTGACACGCGAATGAGGAAACTGCTTTGAACACCATAGAAATCTACACCGATGGCGCCTGCAAGGGCAACCCGGGGCCGGGCGGCTGGGGTGCGCTGCTCAAGTCGGCGGATTCTAGAAAGGAACTGTTTGGAGGCGAGTTGGAGACGACCAACAACCGCATGGAAATGACGGCGGTGATTGAGGCGCTGGCGGCCTTGAAGCGTCCGTGCCAGGTGACGCTGCACGTCGACAGTCAATATGTGCTCAAGGGCATGACCGAGTGGCTGGATGGCTGGAAGGCGCGCGGCTGGAAGACCGCCGCCAAGCAGCCGGTGAAAAATGTCGATCTGTGGCAGCGACTCGACGCGCTGGTCAATACCGCGGGTCACAAGATCGACTGGCGTTGGGTCAGGGGCCATAACGGCGATCCTGGCAATGAGCACGCCGACATGCTGGCCAACCGCGGCGTGGAGCATGCCCTGCGCCAGCGTTGACCTGTTGTTGGATCTTTACAAAGAAGCACCGTGCTCATGACAAATAGACTGATTTATCCCGTCATTGCCGTCGTCGGCATCGCGGCCGCGTCGGGTGCTGCCTGGTGGTACCAGTCGCAACCTAAAAAGGCCTCGCAACTCACGGACGCACCGAACGCGAGCTCTGCCTCCGGCAAGGCGAGGTCTGCCAGCGCCATCCCGCGCGTTGCGGGTGTGGAGGTGGCCCGGGTCGAGCGCGTCTCGCTGCAGGACGATGCCCAGTCGGTGGGGACTTTGCGCTCGCGCCAGAGTGTGATGCTGCGCCCGGAAGTGGCGGGGCGCGTCAAGGCGCTGGGTTTTCGCGATGGCGCGCGGGTGCGCAAAGGCCAGTTGCTGGTGCAGCTGGACGACACGCTGCAGCGAGCCGAGGTCCGCCAGGCGCAGGCGCAGGTGTCGATTGCGCAGGCGACGCTCAAACGCAACCAGGAACTGGTGGCCGAAAACTTCGTCGCACAACGGGTGCTCGATGAGAGTGCCGCCAATGTGCAGGTCGCCCTGGCGCAGTTGGCCCTGGCCAGCGCGCGCCAGTCCCGCATGGCGATCGTGGCCCCGTTTGACGGCACCGTGGGTATTCGCAACGTGAGTCTGGGGGACTACGTGAAGGATGGCGCTGACCTGGTGAACCTGGAGGACATCAGCAGCCTGTATGTTGACTTTCGCTTGCCGGAGCGCTATCAGGGCAAGCTCAGGCCGCAACAGGGCGTTGCGCTCACGCTGGACGCCTTGCCGGGGCGCACTTTTGAAGGTCGGGTCGAGGCCATTGACCCGCTGCTGGACGCCAATGGCCGCTCGGTGGGTGTGCGCGCCGTGTTGCTCAATACGCTGAGTGACAAACGCCCCGGTATGTTTGCCCGTGTGACCGTGCTGTTTTCTGTCAATGCCAATGCCCTGGTGGTGCCGGAAGAAGCGATCGTGCCACAGGGCGAGCGCCAGTTTGTGATCAAGGTGGTGGCGCCCTCAAACCTGCCGGCCGCCACGGCCAAGCTGCCACCCGATACCCAGTGGGTATCGCAACGGCAAGAGGTGAGGCTGGGCGTGCGCCGGGCCGGCCAGGTGGAAATCACCGAGGGGCTGGCAGAAGGTCAGCGCGTGGTCGTGGCCGGGCAGCAGCGCTTGCAGCGCGACGGCACGCCGCTGCGTATCGTGGCGCTGGATCGGCCCGCGCAGGCGGCGTCTGCCCCGGCACCAGCGGCCAGCCGTTGACCGGAACAGGAGCCTCCATGCAACTGGCTGAAACCTCCATCCGTCGCCCGGTCCTGGCCACCGTGCTGTCGTTGCTGATCGTCTTGATCGGTGCCGTGTCGTTCAACCGGCTCACCCTGCGTGAATACCCCAAGATTGATGAGCCGGTGGTGTCGGTCAGCACCACTTTTGGGGGTGCTTCCAGCGAGGTCATGGAAACCCAGGTCACCAAGGTGCTGGAGGATTCGCTCTCGGGCATTGAAGGCGTGGAGGTGATCACCTCCACCAGCCGCCAGGAGCGCAGCCAGATATCGGTGCGCTTTGCGCTCAGCCGCGATGCCGACTCGGCCGCTGCCGATGTGCGCGACAAGGTCTCACGGGTGCGCCAGCGCCTGCCCCAGGGCATTGACGAGCCAGTCATTGCCAAGGTGGAGGCGGAGTCCTTCCCTGTCATCTTTCTGGCGCTCAGTTCAGATACGCACAACGCGTTGCAACTCTCCGAGATGGCCAACACCCTGGTCAAACCGGTGCTGCAGACCGCGCCGGGCGCCGCCGAAGTCAATATCTACGGCGAGCGCAAATTTTCCATGCGGATCTGGGTCGACCCCGACAAGCTGGCCGCCTACAAGCTCACCGTGCAAGACCTGGAAGACGCCTTGCGCCGCGCCAACCTGGAGGTGCCCGCGGGGCGCATCGAGAGCGCGCAGCGCGAGTTCAACGTGACCGCGGCCACCGACCTGCAACGGGCGCCCGAGTTTGCCCAGGTGGTGATTCGCAGCGTGAATGGCTTGGCGGTTCGGATTGGCGATGTGGCCCGGGTGCAGGAGGCGCCGGTCGACGAGCGTTCCTTTGTGCGCTTGAATGGCCGCGACGCGGTCGGCGTGGGCGTGGTGAAGCAAAGCACGGCCAACCCGCTGGACCTGTCCAAAGGCGTGCGCGCTTTGCTCGACAAGTTGCGCCGTGACTTGCCGGCGGGTGTGCAAATCGAGGTGGCCAATGACAACTCGGTCTTCATCGACCAGTCGATCAAAGCCGTGTTCAAGACCATTTTGGAGGCCTCGGTGCTGGTGGCGTTGGTGATTTTTGTGTTTTTGCGCACCTTGCGCGCCTCGCTGATCCCGTTGGTGACCATTCCCGTGTCACTCATTGGCAGCTTCGCCATGATGGCGCTGGCCGGCTTCAGTATCAACACGCTGACCCTGCTGGCGCTGGTGTTGGCCATCGGGCTCGTGGTGGACGATGCCATTGTGATGCTGGAGAACATTTACCGCCATATCGAGGAAGGCCTGCCGCCGTTTCAGGCCGCCATCAAAGGTGCGCGCGAGGTGGGTTTTGCCATTGTTGCCATGACCATGACGCTGGTGGCGGTCTACGCGCCCCTGGCGTTTTCGCCGGGGCGCACCGGGCGCTTGTTCACCGAATTTGCGCTGGCGCTGGCCGGGGCCGTGGTGATCTCTGGCATCGTGGCGCTGACCTTGTCGCCGATGCTGTCGTCGCTGCTGCTCCGGCACAACCCCCATCCGACCTGGTTTGACTCGCACATGGAAAACCTGCTGCAGTGGGCGACCCGAACTTACAGCAAATGGCTGGCCTGGACCTTGCAGCGGCGTTACCTGGTGCTGCTGGTGATGCTGGCGAGCGGCTTGGCCACTTGGTGGGCATTGGGCGACCTCAAACGCGAACTCTCCCCGCTGGAAGACCGGGGCGTGGTGCTGGCGCGCATCAATGCGCCCGACGGCGCCACCCTGGCCTACACCGACCGCTACGCCCGCAGCATTGAGCGCATCGCCGAAGACTACCCCGAGTTCGACCGGGTTTTTTCGACCATTGGCAACCCCACGGTGTCGCAAGGGAACATTTTCTTCAGGGCGGTACCCTGGGAGCAGCGCCAACGCACCACCCTGGAGATGGCGCGCAGCATGACGCCCCGGGTTTCCAGTCTGTCGGGGGTGAACGCCACGCCGATCACGCCGCCGTCCCTGGGGCAGGGCTTTAGCAGCCGGCCGATTGAATTTGTCATCATCACCTCGGAGAGTTATCAGGATTTGGCGCAGACCGTGCGCGCATTCCAGGATGAACTGGCCAAGAACCCGGGCTTTGTGCAGGTTGATACCGATTTGCGGCTGAACAAGCCCGAGATCAAGCTCGAAGTGGACCGTGAGCGCGCCGCCGACATGGGTGTCAGCGTCGATATGATCGCCCGCGCCATCGAGACGCTGCTGGGCGGGCGCAAAGTGACGCGCTACAAACGTGGCGGTGAGCAATACGACGTGATCGTGCAGACCGCGCCGACGGGGCGTGCAACGCCCGACGATATTGAAAAGATATTTGTAAGAGGCAAAGGCGCCGAGCTGGTGCCCTTGTCTGCGTTGGTCAAAATTCGAGAGGTGGTGGTGCCGCGTGAGCTGATTCATTTTGGTCAGCGCCGCTCGGCCACCATCACGTCCAACCTGTCTGCCAGCTACTCGGTGGGCGAAGCGCTTGACTTCATGGATGTCACCGCCAAGAAAGTGCTCAAGCCCGGCTACGCCACCGACTTGAACGGCATCAGCCGTGAATTCAAAAAGTCATCGGACTCGCTCTCCTTGGTGTTTGCGCTGGCGCTGTTGTTCATCTTCCTGGTGCTGGCGGCCCAGTTCGAGAGTTTTGTCGACCCCTTTGTGATCTTGTTCAGCGTGCCGCTTTCCATGGCCGGTGCCCTGCTGGCGCTCAAATGGTCAGGCGGGACGCTCAATGTGTTCAGCCAGATTGGCTTGATCACGCTGGTGGGCTTGATCACCAAGCACGGCATCTTGATCGTGGAGTTTGCCAACCAGCTGCGCGAGCAGGGCATGGACACCCTGGCCGCGATTCAGCAATCAGCCGGGCAGCGCCTGCGCCCGATCATGATGACCACCGGCGCCATGGTGCTCGGTGCCGTGCCGCTGGCCATTGCCACCGGTGCCGGGGCCGAGAGTCGGCATCAGATTGGCTGGGTGATTGTGGGTGGCATGAGCCTGGGGACACTGCTCACCGTGTTTGTGGTCCCCACCATGTACACGCTGCTGGCGCGCAAACAGGCGCCGGGACCGCGCAAGGACGCGGCGCCGGTGGCCGCCGTCGGCGAGGGTGCTTGAGGGAGCCAAGCGCTTGCCCTCAAGCCGATCCCCAAATTCGGTACCGTCTTTGGCGCTCAGATGTAGCCGAGCATCGTCCACCAGACGCCGCCCACCGCCGCCAATAGCAGCAGATTGACCACGCTCATCACGGCGCCGGCGGTCCACCACTCATTCAAGGTGGTGTAACCCGAGCCGAAAATGATCGGCGCGGTGCCGGTGCCGTAGTGGGTCAGTGACATCATCAGCGACGACGCAAAAGCCAGCACCAGGGCCAGCAGCATGGGCGGCGCGCCGAGCGCCACGCCGGCCGTGAAGAACGCGGCAAACATGGCCGTGATGTGCGCGGTGGTGCTGGCGAAGAAGTAATGGGAATAAAAATAGACCAGGACCAGGATGGCAGATGCCCCCATCCAGCCCAGGCCCAAATAGCCAATGCCGTTTTGAATGCTGGTTGCAAACCAGGCCACCAGACCGAGCTTGCCCAGAAAGGTGGCCATCATCACCAAGGCGGCAAACCAGACCAGGGTGTCCCAGGCGCTCTTGGCCTTAAGGATGTCTTCCCAGACCAGCACGCCGGTGATCAACAAAAGCGACAGGCCGACCCAGGCGGTGGTGGTGGCATTGATGTCAAAGGCGGGGCCAAACAACCATGGTGGCACGCCGGCCCACATAAGCAGCATCAGTGCCAGCACGCCCAAGGTGATGAACTCGGGGGTTTTCATGGGCCCAAGTTTGGCCAGTTCGGTTTGCGCCAGCTCTTTGGCGTTGGGCGTCATCTTGATTTCAGGCGGGAACAGGAAGTACAACACCAGTGGCATCAGCAAGAGCATGCACAGCCCCGGCAGCAGCGCGGCCAAAGCCCATTGGCCCCAGGTGATCTTGATCGCCGAGTCCGTGGCCTTGGCTACCAGATCCACGATCAAGGGATTGGGGGCGGTGGCGGTGATGAACATGGCCGAGGTGATGGGGTTGGTGTTGTAGTTCACCAGTGCCAGATAGCGGCCGATTTTTTTCGAGGTGCCCAGTTCGGGACTGGAGCCAAAGACGTCCGCAATCGAACGCATGATGGGGTGAATGATGGCGCCCCCGCGCGCGGTGTTGCTGGGTGTGACCGGCGCAATGACCAGCTCGGACAGCACCAGTCCATAGGCGACCCCAAGGGTTCTTTTCCCCAGCAGCGCAATGAAGTAATAGCCAATGCGCGTGCCCAAGCCGGTTTTGGTCAAGGCCACCGAGATCATCACGGCAATGGCGATCAGCCAGATCAGGGGGTTGGCAAAACCGCTCAAGGCATCTTCAATCGCGCCTGCGGGTTTGCCCGGGCGCGTGACTTGCGTGATGGCGACCAGAGAGATGGCCACGATCGACAACGCGCCAATCGGCATGACTTTGCCAATGATGGCGGCAATGGTACCGATGAACAACGCCAGCAGATGCCAGGCGTTGGGGCTGACTTTGTCAGGGACCGGAATGACAAACCAGATCAGCAGGGTGATACCCACCGCAATGGCGGTGGGTATCGGTTTGGGCAGAGCGCTTTTATCCATCGTTTTTCCTTCCTGCAACCGGGCTGCGATGCAGCCGTGAACGGAGGCAGCTGTGTTGGAGCCACTCAGGGAAAACCCGTGGCTCCGACAATCAGTGTATGGAAATCGCAGGCGTCAGGGCGCGATTTCTGCTCCTGACTTCGCGGTCACCTGCGTTCGGAAGACTCTTTTTGCCGGTCAATTGACTTGCATCAGCCAAGAGCTAAATCACGCCCTCAAACATCATGACCTGCACCTCGTCATCCACGGCCACATCACCCTGGCGGTGCGGCAACACGATCAGACCATTGGCGCGCACCATGGAGCTGAGCACGCCCGAGCCCTGGTTGCCGGTGATCTTGACCCGCAGCGTGCCATCAGCGTCAAGGCTGACCACGCCGCGCTGGTACTCGGTGCGGCCGGGCTTCTTGCGAATGGCTTCGCTGCTGCGCGCATTCAGCAGAGGTGGCGCTGAGGCTGCCCATCATGCGCAGCAGGGCCGGGCGCACAAAGGCCAGAAAAGTCACCATCACCGCCACCGGGTTGCCCGGCAGACCAAACAAAATGGCAGCTTCAGAGGAACCTGGTGCCGGATCATCAGTATTGTTTTTATAGCTGCTCGCGCTTGTTGCATAAGGGCTAGAGGCTGATTTGTCTCTAAGAATCCGGCCGACCGCCATGGGGCGGCCCGGACGCATGGCGATCTTCCAGAAGGCGACGTCGCCGAGTTTCTTCATCATGGCTTTGGTGTAGTCGGCCTCGCCCACGCTCACGCCACCGCTGGTGATGATGGCGTCACTCACCGAGGCCGCGTGGACGAAGGCGGCTTCCAGGAGCGCCGGTTCATCGCGCACCACGCCCAGGTCAATCACCTCGCAACCCAGACGCGTCAGCAGTCCAAACACGGTGTAGCGGTTGCTGTCATAGACGGCACCTTCGCGCGGCGCTTCACCCAGGCTCAGAATCTCGTCGCCGGTCGAAAAATAGGCGACCCGCAGGCGGCGCCAAACCCGCAGCTTTTCAATGCCCAAACTGGCCATGAGCCCAAGCGCAGCGGGCGTTAGAAGCTCTCCTTTTTGCAGTGCAGGTTGACCTTGCAGCAGGTCTTCACCCAGTTGCCGCCGGTTGTCGCCAGGGCGCACGATGCCCGGTGCCAGCGTGATGAACGCGGTGTTTGCACCGTGTTTGACCAACTCCTGCGGCACCACGGTATCGAGCCCCGCTGGGATCACGGCGCCAGTCATGATCTTGACGCACTCACCGCGCTGCACCTGGCCCGACCAGGCTTTGCCGGCCAGTGCCGTCCCCACCACCTTCAATCTCGAGGGACTTGCGCCGGCCAACTGAGCGCCATCTAACGCGTAGCCGTCCATGGCCGAGTTGTCGTGCGGCGGCACGCTGATGGGCGAGATCACATCCGCCGCCAGCACGCGCCCCAGCGCTTGAAAAATACCCACTTCCTCGGGCTGCGTGACCGGCTCCACCAGCCGCGCCAAAAAGGCGCTGACGGTGTCCGCGCTCAAGGCTTGCGGGTCGTAGCCCGACAATTCAGCGGCAATGCCGTCAATGGATTTCATGCCGGGCTGTTTTCCAGCTGCTGCAAGTCCGCCAGCGTGTTGGCGTTGAAGAACGCGCGCGGGTCGTCATGGGGCAAATCAAAGGGCACCAGCGCTGTTTTGTGCAGGGCAGTCCAAGCATCAATCTTGCGGCCACCGGCCTGGGTGAACCGCACCAGACTCTCCAACAGCCCAACGCGCAGCAGGCAAAACACCGGCTGGGGGCGCAGGCGCACGTGGCCGCCTTTGCCAGGCTCGGGGGCGGCCACCATGGCAATGTCGGCGCTTTCGGCTTCCAGCGCAGCGGCCAGACGCGGCACCAAGTCAAGGGGCAGCCGTGGCGTGTCGCAGGGCACAGTCACCAGAAAAGGGGTTTCACAGTGCTCAAGCCCGGATAAAAAACCTGCCAGCGGTCCGGCATAGTCGGCCAGACCATCGGGCCAGACAGGCACGCCAAAGGACTCATAAGCGGCCAGATTGCGGTTGGCGTTGATCATGATCTGGCCGACCCCGCCGCCCATCTGCAGGCGCATCAAAGTGTGCAGGGCCAGCGGCATGCCGTTGAAGGTTTGCAGTCCCTTGTCCACGCCGCCCATGCGCGAGCCCCGCCCGCCCGCCAGAATCAGGCCGGTAATGTCTTGTGCAGGAATCAAATTAACCTCCGATGTAGCTCATTTCAACGCGGCGGCCACCCGGGCCAGCGTCAGGTGCCAGGGCGCTGCGCAACTCGGAATAACGGTCGTCGCGGCCCTGCCAGATGTGGCCAATGGCAGACGCCAGGTCGGCGTCGGAGGCGTCCATGCGGATGAGCGAGCGCAGGTCGTAGCCCTGGGTCGCAAACAGGCACAGAAAGAGCTTGCCCTCCGTGGAAAGCCGGGCGCGATTGCAGTCGCCGCAGAAGGCCTGCGTCACACTGCTGATGACGCCGATTTCTCCCAGCGCCTTGTCGTACTGGCCCGAGGCGTCTGCGTAGCCCCAACGGGCGGCAGTCTCGCCCGGGTGGCTGGGCTCAAGCTGCACCAGGGGCAGCTCGGCATGGATGAGTTTGACCACCTCGCTGGAAGGCAGCACCTCGTTCATGCGCCAGCCGTTGGTGGCGCCCACGTCCATGTATTCAATAAAGCGCAGCACGATGCCGGAGCCCCTGAAGCGGCGTGCCATCGGGAGAATTTCATGCTCGTTGGTGCCGCGCTTGACCACCATGTTGATCTTGATCGGACCCAGGCCCGCCTCCTGCGCCGCGTCAATTCCGGCCAGCACATCGGCCACCGGAAAGTCAACATCGTTCATGCTGCGAAACACCGCGTCATCAAGCCCATCGAGGCTGACGGTGACGCGTTGCAGACCGGCGGCCTTGAGGTCGCGTGCCTTGCGGGCCAGCAGCGATCCGTTGGTGGTGAGTGTGATGTCGAGCGCTTGGCCTTGCGGTGTGCGCAGCGCGGCCAGCTGTTCCACCAGCCGTTCGACATTTTTGCGCAATAGCGGCTCCCCCCCGGTGAGACGAATCTTCTGCACGCCATGCGCCACAAAGATTTTGGCGATGCGGGTGATTTCCTCAAACGACAGCAGCGCCTGATGCGGCAGGTAGGCATAGTCCTTGTCAAAAATTTCCTTGGGCATGCAGTAGTTGCAGCGAAAGTTGCAGCGGTCGGTGACGCTGATGCGCAGATCGCGTAACGGGCGACCGCGCGTGTCGATCAGCCGTCCCGAGCTGGCGATGCGCGACTCTGGCAAGAAAGCAGCGCCGGGGACCAACAGCGCACGGGGCCGCAAGTCCAGCAGCGGCACAGTGCGGGGCGTGTCACGATCGGTCATGGTGTTCTAGGTGCATAGTGGACTGTGATTCTGGCATGATTTCAGTGATTCCATGTCGCGGATAATTATGACCTCAAGCAGGTTAAACCTTAGAGGCTTTCATTGATGACACTCACCGAATTACTCGCCTCCAAGGCGGCGCTGCCCAGTATTCCGAAAGTGATCGCCTTGCTGCTCAACGAGCTTGATCGCGACGAGCCCGAGCTCAGAAAAGTCAGCCAACTCATCAATACCGATCCGGTACTGGCGACGCGCTTGCTGCAACTGGCCAATTCGGCGCAGTTTCAGTTGTCCAACAAAATCAGCAGCGTGTCCGAAGCCCTGGCCTTGATGGGTCTGAATCAGGTCAAGGCGCTCGCGACGGCCGCCGCGATTGCTGGCGCGTTCACCGCGATCCCTGGCATTGATATGCGCCAATTCTGGCGCTACAGCCTCAATACTGCAAAATTGGCCCGTGCGCTGGGCGGCATGGTGCGGCAAAGCCAGCCGGCCGCCTTTACCGCTGGCCTGATTCACGCCACTGGCGAACTGGTGATGCACCTGGGGTTGCCCGACGCACTGGAACCACTGGATCAGCAAGTGCCTCCTCTGGGCCTGAAACGCGCTGTGGCCGAGCGCAAATTGCTTGGGTTTTGCTATGCCGATGTGGGTGCCGGATTTGCCCGAAGCTGGCGGTTTCCGCAACCGATTGTGGATGCACTGGAGCATCAATACGCCCCATTTGAAAACGATGTTTACGAACCGATGGCCGGCGTTTTGCATTTGGCGGCGTGGCGCGCCCGCGCCTGGGAAGCCAACTACGATGAACAGGACTTGATTGATAACTTTCCGGATGTGGTGGCGTTGGCCCTGGGCATTGACATCGACATGGCACTGCAGCAAGACCCGATAGATTGGACCACCAAGGCGGAAGTCGCGGTGCTGGCCGCAGGCTGACGATTCAATCTCACCCTAGCTCAGGGGCGACATCTGGGTGGGCGGAAAGTTCGATGGCTCCGTGGCCGGAACAAATGGCAAGGGCTCGCGTTGCGATGGGTTGGGTGGACGCCTGCTGCGACGACGGTCCAACACGGACACAGGAGTTTCATCGACCTGAGGCAGGGCGTTTTGACGCCAGGATGCGGGGTCTGGCATCAAGGGAAAAGGACAGCCGCAGTCGGGCGCAAA
>NZ_JAAFHA010000082.1 GCF_010365055.1 Rhodoferax sp. | reverse complement strand
CGACTCGCGCATTGGCGCCTGGGCCAGCCCGCAAAGCCAGGTGATCTCAGGCCGGGGCGTGCTGCTGGCCAACGCGGCCAAATACGGGGCCAAATTCTTGCTCAACCCGCCGCGCCCGCCGCACTGGGGCGGCTACCGGCTTGAACCCGACAGCTGGCAATTCTGGCAAGGCCGCAAGAGCCGCCTGCATGACCGACTGCGCTACACCTTGGACCAGGTCGGCCAGGACGGTGCCCCGCAGTGGCTGCGTGAGCGGCTGGCGCCCTGACGGCAATCAGACAGCGCAGCGCCCAGTTTGCGGCCATCGACGTGGGTCGATTACAGCAAGCCCACCAGTGCCATCACCAGCGAGATGGTCACCAGCCCCAGGCAAGTCGACACGGCCATGCTGGCCGTCACCAGTTCCTCAGCCACCTCGTAACGTTGGGAAAACATGAACACGTTGGCGCCAATCGGCAACGAGGCCGCCACAATCATCACGCTCAAAGGCAAGCCACTCAGGCCCAAGCCCCAACACAGCAGCGCCACCAGCGCCGGGAACGCCAGGTTCTTGATCAGACTCAAACCCAGTGCTGCCTTGAAGTGGTCCCCGATGCGCACGGCGGTCAGCGTCACCCCAACCAGCACCAAGGCAATCGGGCCAAAAGCGTTGCCCAGCAACTGCAGCGGGCGATCCACCACCTCCGGCAGCACCAGGCCGGTTTGGGCAAACAGCAAGCCCGCGATGATGGGCAAAGGCACCGGATGAATGATGCCGCTGCGCGCCGCGCCCAGCACTGTCAGCAGCATGTGCTGACCGCCACCTGCGCCAGCACCAGCGGCTGCTTTCTCGCGCGCGACTGCCAGTTCCAGCACCACGGTGGCAAACGTCAACATCACCAGCGCATGGACCGAAATCAAGGTAAACAGTGTCACCAAGCCGGCCTGGCCATAAGCCAGCCCCACCAGCGGGATGCCAATCATCACCGTGTTGCTGAAGGTGACCGCGAGCCCCAGCACCGCCGCGCGGCGCGTTCCCCCTTGCCAAACCAGAACGAAACCAAACAACAGCATGGCCGCCACAAAGTACATCAGCACCGGTTTGAAGTTGAGCTGTTCCACGTGCACCGTGCTCATGGTGCGAAACAGCAGCGCCGGTGTGAGCACCATGAAGACCAGGTTCGATAAGTCCTTTATGGCCTCAGCCCTGACCCAGCCAGCCCGACCAGCTATAAATCCGATAGCAACCAGCAAGACTACCGGCAGCAGAGAAGAGAGAACAGGGTTGTTCATGCAGACTTATTCAGGCTTGAAAAAACACGCCAGCTCGGTGACCGGAACCGGGCGACCAAAGAAATAGCCCTGAAAATTGGAGCAGCCCTCGCCCTCCAGAAAATCACGCTGCAGCTGGGTCTCCACACCCTCGGCAATCACCATCATGCCAAGTCCGCGCCCCATCGCCACGGTGGCTCGGACCAATGCCGCGTCTTTCGGGTTGCTCAAGGCATCGCTGACAAACGACTGGTCAATCTTGATCTGGTCCAGCGGCAACCGTTTCAGATAGGACAGCGATGAATAGCCGGTGCCAAAATCATCCAGTGAAAATCCGACGCCGTGGGCCTTGAGTGCCACCATCTTGGCGATGATGCCGTCAACATCCTTGACCAGCAGGCTCTCGGTCAGCTCCAGCTTGAGCCGGTCCGCCGGGGCTCCGGTACGTTCCAGCGTTGCCAGCACATCGGACACGAAGCTCTCACGGTGAAACTGCAACGCGCTGACGTTCACCGCGATCGTCAAGTGCGCAGTGCGGGGCTGCGTGCGCCATTGCTGCAACTGGCTGCAAGCCGTTTCCATGACCCATTGGCCCAGGGGCAGGATCAGGCCGGTGTCTTCGGCCAGAGGGATGAACTGTGCCGGCGACACCAAGTTGCGCAGCGGATGCTGCCAGCGCACCAGCGCCTCGACACCGGTCAGGCGCCCCTCTTGGTTCACCTGCGGCTGGTAATAAAGCAGGAACTGGTTTTCCTGCAGGCCAAGACGCATATCCGCCTCCAGCTCGGCGCGCGCACTGATGACGGCCTGCATGTCCGGGTCAAAAAAGCGCAGCGTGTTGCGTCCCGCATCCTTGGCCTGGTACAGCGCCAGATCGGCACGTTTGAGCAGCTCTTCAACCGTGTCCTGACTGGCGTTGAACAGGGCCACGCCGACACTGGCACTGCCGTGGTGTGTGAAGTGGCCAAAAGGATACGGCTGGTGCAAGGCATCGAGAATCTTCTGACCCACGCCCTCGGCCTGCGCCGCAGCCTCGGTCTGCTGGTCGCTCAAATCCTGCAGCATCACCACAAAATCATCGCCCCCCAGCCGTGCCACCGTGTCGCCTTCACGGACGCAATAATTCAGCCGCTGGGCGACTTGCTGCAACAGCACATCACCCTGCTCGTGACCCTGGGTGTCGTTGAGATTTTTAAAATGATCCAGATCAATGAACAGCAAGGCACCATGACGACGGCTGCGCGTGCCAACCGCCAGCACCTGTTGCAGCCGGTCGGTGAGCAGACGCCGATTGGGCAGCCCGGTGAGCGAATCATAAAAAGCCAGATGCTGGATTTCGGCCTCTGCTGCCTTGTGCCGACTGATGTCGGTGATCGTGGACACATAGTGCGTCACGACGTCGTGCTCGTCCTTGACGGCGGCAATGGTCAACCACTCAGGGAAAATTTCGCCATTCTTGCGCCGATTCCAGACTTCACCCTGCCACGCGCCGCTGTGTTCAAGCGCTGCCCACATGGCCGCATAAAAAGCTGCGTCGTGGCGCCCTGAACTGAGCAGACCCGGTGTCTTGCCGACGGCCTCCATCGCGGTAAAACCGGTAATCCTGAAAAACGCCTGATTGACACGCAAGATGACGCCTGCGGCGTCGGTGATGAACATGCCCTCCTCCGACTCAAAGGCAATGGCCGCGATGCGCAAGCTCTCCTGTGCGAGCTTGCGCTCGGTCACGTCCTCCTTGATTGCCAGGTAATGAATCGGCTTGCCGTGATCGTCAAAAATGGGCGCAATCACGGCCTGCTCCCAAAACAGCGTGCCATCCTTGCGGTGGTTGTGAAACTCGCCATGCCAGGTTTCCCCCGCCAGCAGGGTGGCCCACATCTCGCGGTAGTCGTCTACCGATTTTTCGTGCGACGACCAAATGCGCGGGTTTTGCCCCATGACCTCGGCACGCTGGTAACCGCTGACCTGCTCAAACATCGGGTTGACGTATTCAATGAGACCTTGGGGGTCGCTGATGACGATGGAAACCGGCGATTGTTCGACCGCCGCTGACAAGGTGATCAGGGACTCTTCCGCCTTCTTTTGTCCCGTGACATCAGACACAAAGCCGTGCCACAACACCGAACCATCATCGAGCTTTTGCGGTGCGGCCTTGCTCGACAGCCAGCGCACCGTGCCATCCCCAAACCTCACGCGGTACTCATCCCCCCAGGGCGTCAGCGCCCGGGCCGAGGCCTGGATCGATGCCGCCACACCAGCCGCATCGTCAGGGTGCAGCAAGGAAAAAAGCGGTGCCCCATCCTGCGCAATCGCGTCAGAACTGAGCCGGAAGATTTTGCCCAATCCGGCACTGGCGAAAGGGAAGCAAGAACTGCCGTCGGGGCGCAGCAGGTACTGAAATACCATGCCCGGCACATGGTGGGTGAGGTTTTGCAACTGCGCGAGGGCTTGCCGTTGCGCCACGGAATGGCGCCGCCTGACGAGCACATACCAGGACAGCAGCAGCGCCAGCGCAAGCAACAGCACACTCAGGATGGCAGCTTCGCGCAGACGCTGCATGCGGGCTTGCGCTTGTTCAGCCAACACCGCCGTGTACTCCAGCCCAACCAGCACAAGTACCGGGTAAGAAGGCAATTTTTTGAAGTGGTAAAGACGCTCGATACCGTCGGTGACGGCACGGTAGGTCAGTGTGCCGCTTTCAGTGCCTTGAGCAATGCGCGTGAATATCGGGCTCGCCGCGGCATTGCCCGCGAATGTTTCTGTGCCGGTGGTCTTGCGGGCAAACAAGGACCCGGTCAAACCATACAAGGCGGCGACACCTTCCTGGCCCAGCTGAAGTTCGCCGTAAAAACGGGTGAAATAAGTCGGATCGAGCGCCACCACCACGACACCGGCAAATTCTCCGTTACTGCCCACGAGGCGACGCGAAAGCTGAATCGACCAGCGGCCTTGAGCGAGGTCAAACTCAGGTTTTGAGATATAGAGCGTGTCGCTGCTCGCCGCCCGCAAGGCTTTGAAGTAGTCCCGGTCCGACACATTGAGGCGGCCGCTCAGCGCCAGGCTGCTCATCTCAACAATGCCCGCGGCATCAACAATGCTGACCTGACGAATGGTTCGGTCATCGAAAACGCCCTCGGCACGCATCATGCTGAGGTCAAGATGGCCGGGGTACTCCTGGTATTCCGAACGAACCAGACGCAAGGTCTGATCAACGCTGTAAAAAATGCGCTCGGCATGTTCCTGGCTGACCCGCGTCAGATTGACGATCTGGCTTTCTGCACCGGCCATGGCTTTGCTGCGGTCATCATTGATCAGGCGAAAGGTGTGCAACCAGACCGCCGCAAACACCAACGCGGCCAACAACCAGATCGGCGCATGATGATTGAGCCTGGCTAGTGCGCCGATGCGTTGACGAATGAATGGCATGGCTTGAAGTGGCAAAGCTTGTGGCCCGCGTTGTTGGTGTGGCGCACCCGGTTTCGGGCTGCCGGGCATCGTAACCCGGGCGCTGACAGTGATCGGCTAATCTGAAAACAAAACGAACAAGTATCGTCTGCCAGCAAATCCTCCACCCTGATTCAGATCAAGCATCGCAGCACTAATCCGACAGCCTCAGACCAGCACTCACCAGGCGTCAGCATCTCTCAGTTTTGAGTCCGCAAGGATTGACTGGCAGCCCAAATGGCGTCGCAGAAAAAAAGCGATAGATCGAACCTTGGGCCAGCCTCATGGCGTGACAGCAGGGGTCGGTGCGATTGAGGCTGCGGTCGCACAGTCTGCACACACACCGCGCACCGCCAGATCCAGGCTCAGACCCTGGTAACCCAGCGCTTTCAGAGCCTGCAAGGCGCTTTGTGCCGCCACCTCCAAATCAAGCGCATTGCCCTGCAACGCACCTTGCAAAGGCTGGTCGCGGTGGCAGCTTTGGCACTCAAAGTGCGGCAACGCATGGACGCTGGCGGGCATGGCCTGGTAGCGGCGCACCCGATTGACGTCCACCCGGCACAACAGCAGACCGACTTGCGTCAGCCGGTCAATCAGGCGGTACAGCGTCACGCGGTCCAGCGTGCCACCGCCCTCGCCTGCTCCTTCTCCATCCGCAGCTCTGGCATCCTGCAACGCCGTCTGCAACTGGGCGTGGGTGTAACTTGTGTCAGGGTGCGCCAGCAGCCAACCCAGCACCAGACGCGCCGCGCCGGTGCGGCGCAGTCCGTGGGCTGACAGCAAAGCGTCAATCGGATCAGGTGGACTCAAGCGGGTAACAGCAGGCATGACCAGGTCAAAGTTTTTTGGAAGGCAGGCAATTATTGCAATTGAGTTGCGTTAAACTGTATTGCAATTCAGTTGCATTATCGCTGCAATCACTTTTTTTAAGTTACTTCAAGATGTCACACCCGACACAGGACCACGGCCACCCGGACGCCCCGGCGCCAGAGCACGCGGCACCACAGCCCACCCAAAGGCGCAGCGTGTTGGCCTGGCCCGCCTGGCTGCGCGTGTTGACCGTGTTGCCGGCGCTGCTGGCGCTGTGGTTGGCCGTGTGGTGGGCCAACGCTGGCGCGGGAGCCATCGCGTGGTAACAGTCGACAACCTGACGGTCAGCTACCGCCAGCATCCGGCCCTGCATCACGTCAGCGGCCAGTTTGCGCCCGGCGCCCTTACCGCCGTGATTGGCCCCAACGGCTCGGGCAAAAGCACCCTGCTCAAAAGCATCATGGGCTTGATCAAGCCAGAAGGTGGGCGCGTCGTGCTGACCACAGCGCGCGAGCGCGTTGCTTACCTGCCGCAAATGACCGAGATTGACCGCAGCTTTCCGATGCCCGTGCACGACTGTGTGCTGTTGGGTTGCTGGAGCACCGTGGGCGCCTGGGGGGGCGTCAGCGCGGACCTGCTGGCGCGTGCCAATGCGGCCATTCACACCGTCGGGCTGGAAGGCTTTGAGCGTCGCACGGTGGGGTCGCTCTCCAGCGGGCAATTTCAGCGCGTGCTGTTTGCCCGCCTGCTGATGCAAGACGCCAAGCTGATTTTGCTCGACGAACCCTTCAACGCCATGGACTCGCGCACCACGGCCGCGCTGTTGGCACTGATACACCAATGGCACGCGCAAGGCCGCACGGTGATTGCCGTGTTGCACGACGACGCGCAGGTGCGGGAACACTTTGGGCAAACGGTACTGCTGGCACGCGAGCTGGTCGCCTGGGGCGACACCGCTCAGGTGCTGACCGAGGCCAATCTGCAGCGCGCCCGGGCTCTGGCGGAAGCTTGGGACGACAACGCCGACATTTGCCGCACCGACGAGCCGAGCGGCAAAAGCCCGCGACCAGACGCGCCACCCCAGACGCCATCGAACACGCAAGCTGTGGATTTGCACGGCGCCACCCGATGATGGCTTGGTACCAAACCCTCTGGGACTTTTCTGTCGGTCCCTTCGCCGAATTTGCCTTCATGCGCCGCGCCTTGGTGGCCACGCTGGCGCTGGCCCTCAGCGCGGCACCCCTGGGTGTTTTTTTGACGCTGCGGCGCATGAGCCTGCTGGGCGACGCGCTGAGCCACGCGGTGCTGCCCGGCGTGGCGGTGGGCTTCATGCTGTTTGGCCTGTCGCTGCCCGCCATGGCCCTGGGCGGTGTGCTGGCGGGTTTGGCTGTGGCGGCCATTGCCGGCATGGTCAGCCGCGCCACCAGCCTGAAAGAAGATGCCAGCCTGGCGGCCATCTACCTGGTGGCGCTGGCACTGGGCGTCACGCTGATCTCTCGCCAGGGCAGCCAGTTGGACCTGCTGCACATTCTGTTTGGCAGCGCGCTGGGCGTCGATGCGGCAGGGCTGCTGCTGGTGGCCAGCGTGTCCAGTGTGAGCGTGATCGCGCTGGCCGCGCTGTACCGCGGGCTGGTGCTGGAGACATTTGACCCGGTGTTTCTGGCCGCCTCCGCCGGGAGCGGCTGGCGCAGTCGTGGCTGGATCTGGCAACAAAGTTTCTTGATGCTGGTGGTGATCAACCTGGTGGCGGGCTTTCAGACCTTGGGCACGCTGATGGCAGTGGGCCTGATGATGCTGCCCGCCGTCTCAAGCCGGCTCTGGCATGACTCGTTGGGCGCCCAACTGCTCAATGCCAGCGCACAAGCGGCTTTGGCGGGCGTGGCCGGCCTGCTACTGTCATACCACCTCGACACGCCCAGCGGGCCGACCATCATCGGCTGCGCCGGCGTGTTGTACGGCCTGTCCTTGTTGGTATCGCCCGGTGGCTGGTTGCCCACCGTGCTCAAGCGCCCGCACCGGGTGGGCTGACATTTTCTTTACCTGAAAGCCGCTCAATGAAACGCGCAACGCTCAAATTCTTGACCATCGCAGCACTGGTGGCCAGCGGTCTGTTGCCCGGCATCAGCCTTGGCGCCGAGCCGCTGCCGGTGGTGGCGTCTTTCAGTATTCTGGGCGACCTGGTGCAAGTGGTGGGTGGCGAGCGCGTCAAGGTCACAACGCTGGTCGGGCCCAATGCCGATGCACACTCGTTTGAGCCCAAACCAGCGCACGCCAAAGCCATTCTGCAATCGCGCCTGTTTGTCATCAACGGGCTCAACTTCGAACCGTGGGCACAAAAACTGGCCCAATCCGCCAACTACCAGGGCCAGATTCTGGTCGCTTCTCAAGGCATCATGGTGCGCAAGTTGCCGGCCGATCAAGGCCACCAGCACGCGCAAGCGGACCCGCACGGCTGGCAAGACCCCAGCAACGTGGTGGTGTATGTCAAAAATATAGCCAAATCACTCTCCAGCCTAGACCCGGCGGGCGCCAGCAGCTATCAAAAAAATAGTGATTCATACATCAAGGAACTGCAAGCGCTGGACCAGTTCGCCAGAGACCAACTCGCAGCTTTGAGTGTCAAGCAACGCCAGGTCATCACCTCGCACGATGCCTTTGGCTATTTTGCCGCGCGTTACCAGATCAGGTTCCTGGCACCGCAGGGCATCAATGCCGACGTGGAACCCAGCGCCAAAGAAGTGGCCCAATTGATCCGGCAGATCAAGCGCGACCAGATCAAAGCTGTTTTTGTGGAGAACATGAGCAACCCCAAACTGCTGGCGCAAATCGCGCAGGACACCGGCGTCACGGTGGGCACCAAACTGTATGTGGATGCGCTTTCTGGCCCCAACGAGCCCGGTTCAACTTACCTGAAGATGATGCGCCACAACGTGACACAGCTGGTGGCGGGCATGCGGCAGAACTGACGGGTCCGCCTCGGTCTGGCCAAGATGACTTGATAAGCAACAAGACAGGCGTGACTTGCAGCTGACAGGGCGCCGAATGGCTTTACCATGAGTGCAGACCTTGGCTGACTCTGGCCGGCCCACTGGCGGCCTTGGCAAGTCAATCAGGCCGCGTCGCCAGACTGTCCGCACGAAAGGAAGGCACTTGAAATGAACACCGCCGAATGGCTATCCCGCGGCGTCTCGAGACTGCTTCCCGCCGCAAGCCAGATACGAAACATGGCCGCAGCCCCCGTGGAACATGCACCAACAGCTATTAATACAGGAGTAAATGCAGGTCCGACAACGGCCGCGCAGTTTTCAGGTTCGGGCACGGCTTCGGCCGAGTTGAGACTGGCGTCTGCACCTGCATCCTCCCTTACACCGGCCAGCACCAGCGCTGACTCAACTGCCCAGCGCACCCTGCATGAGCGCTTGACAGGCACCCTGCGTCACAAAGACGAGGCGCTGTCACCTCGCTTGCTGCGTCGCACCCTGACTCAACTGCAGGCCGTCCTCGACAGCCAGGTCAGCGAGGTCGAGGGCGGGCGCCGTGCCAGTGAGTTCGCACAGTGGTATGCCAGCGCCTCGCCGGCCGAGCGGCGCGACTGCTGGCTGCTGATGAGCGAGCAGTTTGCCCCTGATCCCGACATCATCGAGGCCGCGCGCAGCCACTACGCAGCGGCCCAAAACACGCCCGACGCCGGGCACGCCGAGATCAGCTTGCGCCGGGCATTGGTGTCGCCGCGCAGCCGCTTGCTGCAGCGCTTTGCCGCATTCCCGCAGGGCCTGCAATTTCTGCTTGACCTGCGAACTCAATTGCTGGCGCACCTGAAGACAGAAAAACGTCTGCTGGCCCTGGATGGCGAGCTGGAAAACCTGTTTTTCAGCTGGTTTGACGTGGCGTTTCTGGAGTTGCGCCGCATTAGCTGGGACTCGCCCGCCTCCTTGATTGAAAAATTGATCAAATACGAAGCCGTGCATGACATTCGCGGCTGGGCCGACGTCAAAAACCGGCTGGATTCGGACCGCCGCTGCTATGGGTTTTTCCATCCACAATTGCCCAATGAACCGCTGATCTTTGTCGAGGTCGCCCTGCTCGACAAGCTGCCGTCTGCCATCTCGCCCTTGCTCGACGAGGCGGCGGCAGCGGACGACCTGCGCAAGGCCACGACCGCCATTTTTTACTCCATCAGCAGCACCCAGACCGGTCTGCGCGGCGTCAGCTTTGGCGACTCGCTGATCAAGCGCGTAGTCGAAACCCTCCAGGCCGAATTTCCCCGCCTGCGCACTTTTGCCACGCTCTCGCCGATGCCGGGGTTTCGCAGCTGGCTGGGCAAGAACGTTGCCGCGATGCTGGCCCTGCTCGACGACAAGACCCGTGCCGCGCTTGGCCGCGCCGTGGGCGCTGCGCCGGTGGGGCCTGCGGACTTGCTGGCCGCCGCCGAGCAGGCGCCCACGCTCGACGCCACGTCGCCGGTGCGCCATTTTTTGATGCAATGCGCCGCCCATTACCTGGGCCGCGAGCTGGTGCGAGGCAAGCCACTGGATCCGGTAACGCGCTTCCACCTGAGCAATGGCGCCCGCGTCGAGCGGCTGAACTGGGGCGGCGATCTATCAAACAAAGGCTTCAAACAGTCGTACGGCATGATGGTCAATTACCTGTACGACCTGAAGCGTCTCGACCGGTACCGGGCGCAGTTTGCCAACAGCAAACTGGCGGTTTCAAGTGAAATTGAGACCTTGGGGTTTTGAACGAATTAGGGACATTCCCCTTCGAGCGGCACCGATTCTCAAGGCGCGCGGGGGCATACTGAAAAGCTTGGCCAACGCGCCCACATAAGGAAAAAAATGACTATTTGCCCCATCGCCATTGCCGTCGGCTGCAAGAAATGCCCGGTTTTCAAAATCTGCCCGGTCAAGACATCACTCGGTGACATGCCCAAGGCGTCCACCGTCAAGCCGGCCGTCAAGCCAGCCGCCAAGTCGGTGGCCAAACCAGCAGTCAAATCAGCCGCCAAGTCAGCTCCAGCGCGCAAAAAAGCCAAGAAATAAGCTGCTCTTGCTGGGCCTGTCGGTGCTGTGGCGGGCAGGCGGACACCTCAGGCAACGATAATCGCTGCCCATGAATCCACTGCTCGCCCTTTTGCAGCCCTACCCGTTTGAGCGGCTGCGTCAACTTCTCTCCGGCATCACCCCCAATCCCGCCCTGCGGCCGATTAGCCTCGGGCTGGGGGAACCCAAACACGCCACCCCCGCCTTCATTCAGCAGGCCATGATCGAGGCCATTGGGCGCACGCCCAGCGGCCTGGCCAGCTACCCGGCTACCCAGGGAGAGCCCGCGCTGCGCGAAGCCTTTGCCCAATGGCTGCACAAGCGCTACGCGATCCATGTTGACCCGGCGACGCAAATGCTGCCGGTGAACGGCTCGCGCGAGGCGCTGTTCGCGCTGACCCAGGCCGTGGTCAACCCCGGCGCAGCGCAGCTCCGTGGTGAAAAACCGTTGGTGGTCTGCCCCAATCCGTTCTACCAAATCTATGAGGGCGCCACCTTGCTGGCCGGTGCCGAGCCCTACTACGTCGCCAGCGACCCGGCGCGCAACTTCGCCCCGGACTGGGCCAGCGTGCCCTCAAGTGTGTGGGCGCGCACCCAGCTGCTGATCGTCTGCTCGCCCGGCAACCCGACCGGCGCGGTGATGCCCTTGTCCGAATGGCAACTGCTGTTTGAGCTGAGCGACCGACACGGCTTTGTCATTGGCTCCGACGAGTGCTACAGCGAGATTTATTTCCGCGACGACGCTAATGGCGGGCCGCCGCTGGGCGGCATGGAAGCCGCGGCCAAACTCGGCCGCCTGGACTTCAAGAACCTGATTTCACTCACCAGCCTGTCCAAGCGCAGCAATGTGCCCGGCATGCGCAGCGGTTTTGTGGCAGGCGACGCCGCCCTCATCGCGCAGTTTTTGCTCTACCGCACCTACCACGGCTGCGCCATGAGCCCGGTGGTGCAGGCCGCCAGTACCGCGGCCTGGCGCGACGAGCAGCATGTGGTGGAGAACCGCTTGCTGTACCGCAACAAATTCGCCCAGGTCACGCCCCTGCTGGCCGAGGTGCTGGAAGTCGCGCTGCCCGATGCGGGCTTTTATTTGTGGGCCAAAGTCAAGGGCAATGACACCGACTTTGCCCGCGACTTGTTCGCTCTTTACAATGTGACGGTTTTACCCGGCTCCTACGTGGCGCGCGACTTCCACGGCAGCAACCCCGGCGCCGGTCGGATTCGCATGGCGCTGGTGGCCGAAACGGCCGAATGTGTGGAAGCCGCCCAGCGCATCGCGCAATTTGTCAAATCCAGAACCTGAAACCACAAGCGGTTTCGCCTCCCGAGAAAACTTTCATGACGCAACAATTGCAATCCATCATCGACGCCGCCTGGGAAGACCGTGCCAACCTGTCCCCCAGCGCAGCCCCCAAGGAAGTGCTTGATGCAGTCGAGCACGTCATCTCCGACCTCAACGCCGGACGCTTGCGCGTGGCCACCCGCGAGAGCGTGGGCCAGTGGACGACGCACCAATGGATCAAGAAAGCCGTGCTGCTGAGCTTTCGCCTCAGCGACAACCAGGTCATGAAAGCCGGTGACCTGGGCTTTTATGACAAGGTGCCGACCAAATTTGCCGGCATGGACGAAGAAGCATTCAGTGCGTCGGGTGTGCGCGTGGTGCCCCCGGCGGTGGCGCGGCGCGGTAGTTTCATCGGCAAGGGCGTGATCCTGATGCCGTCTTACGTCAACATCGGCGCCTTTGTCGATGAAGGGACCATGGTTGACACCTGGGCCACCGTCGGGTCCTGCGCGCAGATCGGCAAACACGTGCACCTAAGCGGTGGCGTCGGCATTGGCGGCGTGCTCGAACCCATGCAGGCCGGCCCAACGATCATCGAGGACAACTGCTTCATCGGCGCCCGCTCCGAAGTGGTCGAAGGTGTGATCGTGGAGGAAAACTCGGTCATCTCCATGGGCGTTTACCTCGGGCAGAGCACCCCCATTTACGACCGCGCAACAGACACCGTCAGCTATGGCCGCATCCCTAGCGGTTCGGTGGTCATCAGCGGCAGCCTGCCCAAGAACGAGGGCAAATACAGTTTGTATGCCGCGATCATCGTCAAACGGGTGGACGCGCAAACGCGCTCCAAGACCAGCCTGAACGACTTGCTGCGCGACTGATTTTTTTTCTCCCCACGCACATCGACAGACCGGTTTTTCAGCATGGCAACCAATGCACCAAACGCGTCCAATGCAACCCCGGGCACCTCCGGCACCATGGAGCGCATTCTTCGCCTGATGAGCGAAAAGAAGGCCTCCGATGTCTATCTGTCCGCCCAATCACCGGCGCTGATCCGCATCAACGGCCAATGCGTGCCGATCAACAGCCAACTGCTCCCGCCCGAGGCGCCGCGCAATTTGCTGGCAGAAATACTGCCGCCCCATCGCATCGAAGAGCTGGAAGAACTGAATGAGCTCAACATGGGTTGGTCGCTGGCGGGCGTGGGCCGCTTTCGCATCAGCGCGATGCGCCAGCGCGGCTCGATTGCGGCGGTGATCCGCTACATCTCGGTCGACATTCCGCCGCTTGATACGCTGGGCGTGCCGATGATTCTGGGCGAGTTGATCATGGAAAAGCGTGGCCTGCTGCTGCTGGTGGGCGCCACCGGCGCGGGCAAGAGCACCACCATGGCCGCCATCATTGACCACCGCAACGCCAACGCCACCGGCCACATCCTGACGATTGAAGACCCGCTGGAGTATTTGTTCCGCAACAAGCGCTCGGTGGTCAACCAGCGCGAGGTCGGCAGCGACACGCAGTCGACCCAGGTCGCGCTGAAGAACGCCCTGCGCCAGGCGCCCGATGTGATCATGATCGGTGAAATCCGCGACCGCGAAACCATGTCGGCGGCGATTGCCTATGCCCAGACCGGCCATTTGTGCCTGGCCACCCTGCATGCCAACAACAGTTACCAGGCGCTCAACCGAATTCTGAGTTTCTACCCGGTCGAGGTGCGCGAAACCATGCTGGCCGACCTGTCGGCCTCGCTCAAGGCGATTGTGTCGCAGCGGCTCTTGCGCACCACGGGCGGCGGCCGCATTCCGGCCGTGGAGATCATGCTCAACACCAATCTGGTCGCGGAGATGATTGAAAAGGGCGACTTTTCCGGCGTCAAGGAGGCGATGGAAAAGTCGATGGCCGAGGGCGGCCAGACCTTTGAGCAAGACATCGCGCGCCTGATCATGGAAGGCGTGGTGGACCGCAAAGAAGGTCTGATCAACTCGGATTCGCCCACCAATTTGATGTGGCGCCTGCAAAACGACTTTAACGCCCGGGCGCAAGCGCCCGAGCCCGCCGAAGACCCGGATGATCAACCCTCGTTCACCGAAATCACGTTCGACGTGATGCACGGGTCGTGAACCTCCTACCTTGAAGCTGATGTCAAAAACTTTGCACCTGGCCGAACAACTGATCGCCCGCCACTCGCTCACGCCCGACGATGCCGGCTGCCAGCAAATCATCGCTGAACGACTCGCGCCGCTGGGGTTCTCCTGTGAAACCATCGCCAGCGGCCCGACTGATTTTCGCGTTACCAATTTATGGGCAAAACGGGCTGTAGCCCCCGTCCAGTCTACGCAAGCAGCTACTAAATTGATCGTATTTGCCGGGCACACCGACGTCGTGCCAAGCGGCCCGGCGCAGCAATGGCGCTGCCACCCTTTCACGCCCACCCAACTCGATGGCAAGTTGTATGGCCGCGGCGCCGCCGACATGAAAACCTCGCTCGCCGCGTTCGTGGTGGCGGTGGAAGAGTTTTTGACGGCGCAACCGACCACCGCCCTGTCGATCGGATTTCTGCTTACCAGCGACGAGGAAGGTCCGGCGCTGGATGGCACTGTCAAAGTCTGCGAAGCACTGCAGGCGCGCGGCGAACGCATCGATTACTGCATCGTCGGTGAGCCCACCTCTTTGGAGCGCACCGGCGACATGATCAAGAACGGTCGCCGGGGCACGCTCAGCGCCCGCCTGACTGTCAAAGGCGTGCAAGGCCATATCGCCTACCCGCACCTGGCCAAAAACCCGATTCATCTGGTCGCGCCCGCGCTGGCGGAGTTGGTGGGCGTCGAATGGGACCGGGGCAACGCGTTCTTCCCGCCCACCTCCTGGCAGATCAGCAACATCCACGGCGGCACCGGCGCCAGCAATGTGATCCCGGGTGCTGTGGTGATTGACTTCAACTTCCGCTTTTCCACCGAGTCCACACCCGAGTCGCTGCAGACCCGGCTGGCCGCCGTGCTGGAGCGCCACGAGCTTGATTACGACCTGACCTGGACGCTCGGTGGCATGCCGTTCCTGACCGAGCCCGGCACCCTGGTCGACGCGGTGGTGGACGCCATCAAACAAGAGACCGGCCTCACTACCGTCCTGTCCACCACCGGCGGCACCAGCGACGGCCGCTTCATCGCCAAGATTTGCCCGCAGGTGATTGAGTTCGGTCCGCCCAATGGCAGCATCCACAAGATCGACGAATACGTCAACATCGCCGACATCGAACCTTTGACAAACATCTACCGGCGCGTGCTGGAGAAGCTGAGCGCGGGGCTGATCGCATGACGGTGCTGGAACTGATTGAAGCGGCTGCCGCGCAGCTCACCGAGGCTGGGGTGGCCTTTGGCCACGGCACCAACAACGCTTTTGACGAGGCCGCCTGGCTGGTGCTGTGGCAACTCGGGCTGCCGCTCGACACGCCACTCGATGGCGCGACAGACGAGCCGGAATTTATAGCCAATCGGCCGGTAGCCCCCGCAGAACAATCGCAGGTAGCTACGCTTTTAGAAGCAAGGATCAGATCCCGCAAGCCCGCGGCCTACCTGACGAGGGAGGCCTGGCTGATGGGCGTGCCCTTTTACGTGGATGAGCGCGCCATCGTGCCACGCTCCTTGATTGCCGAGTTGCTGGTGGACGGCGCCCTGGACTACTGGCTCAGCGACGCCACGCACGTGGTGCTGGACCTGTGCAGCGGCAACGGCAGTCTGGCGGTGCTGGCGGCCATGGCATACCCGGACGTGACGGTGGACGCCTCTGATCTGTCAACGGACGCGCTGGCGGTGGCCCGCATCAACGTTGACAAGCACAGCCTGACGGAACGCATCACCCTGGTCGAGTCAGACGGTTTTGCCAAGCTGCCCGACCGCTACGACCTGATTGTGTGCAACCCGCCTTACGTCAACGCCCAGAGCATGGCCGCGCTACCGGCTGAGTTTCACGCCGAACCGGCTCTGGCACTCGACGGCAACCGCGCTGGCGGCAGCGACGGCATGGACTTCATCCGCAGGCTGCTGATGGAGGCGCCGCAGCACATGAATGAAAACGCGGTGCTGGTGCTGGAAATCGGCAACGAGCGCGACCACTTTGAAGCCGCCTTCCCCACGCTGCAAGCCATCTGGCTGGAAACCAGCGCCGGTGAAGACCAGGTGCTGCTGCTTGAGCGTGAAGAACTTTTGGCGCTATTGCGGGGGCCGAAGCCAGAGTCCTTACGTGTGCCGAAGCCAGACGGGCTGGGCGAGTGACTCCGTTCGTGTCCCCCGCCCGTTCCGGGCTCCTCCTTGACCTCACTGCGCCACTCACCCAACCCGTCTGGCTTCTCGAATGGTGGGGCCTGCATTGGAGTTCTGCACGCGTACCCGAATCGCCGCGCAGCAGGAGTACGGATTGCTGCGAAGCGCAGGTCAAGGAGGAGGCCGAAGGCCGGGGGACACGGAGCTTCGCAGCAATCCGTGCTCCGGCACACCACAGCTTGCCCACAACGACTTGCCGCGTTGAACTCTCAAGAAAATAGCCATCACCGACCATGATCACTCTAAAAAACGTTATCCTGCGCCGCGGCGCCAAAGTGCTGCTTGACGGCGCCAGTGTCACCCTCAATCCGGGCGAAAAAGTCGGTCTGGTCGGGCGCAACGGCGCCGGCAAGTCCTCGCTGTTTGCGCTGCTCAACGGCACGCTGCACGAAGACGGCGGCGAAT
>NZ_JAAFHA010000081.1 GCF_010365055.1 Rhodoferax sp. | reverse complement strand
CAGGGGCCTGATTAAAAAATCCCAAAACCAGAAACTTCCAAACAGGGTCAGTTTCAGTGGTCGGGGAAATTACAGAACGAATGTTGCACTACCCGCCTTGGCGACGACGCTGGGCCACTGAGTTCGCCCGGGTGCTCAGAAGTGATTTCGACTATGTGCATTCTGAGGTTGGCGCGGGAGGAAACCAATGTTGAAACTGATTCATGGACATGGTTGGAAGCCGGGTAAAGACTGATCTCGGACGTTCACAAGTCATCGTTGAGCTGCGGCTTTGGGCCCTTATGTACATCTCTGCATAACGACCCTCAAGCGACATTCGACCGCCGAAACTGCCTGCCCGATACCGGTCATTGACAGCTGCAGTTCTATTGTGGGTTCCGTCAGCCCCGAAAAGGCGACCCTACTATCTGTAGCGCTTTGCGCGGCGCTTAACACCGCCTTGCGGGTCGTTGCAGCAGAGGCCGCACCGATCAATGATGTTGACAACACCGCCATGGCCCAGTTACAGGTCAAACACTTGCCACTCATGAACGTCGGCAAGTGCTGCTTGACAGACGAGTGAAAGCAACAGGAGGACGACTCTTTGCGTCGGATCAGACCACTGCTTTACCAATGCTGCTGATCGAGATGCCTTCCCGCATCAGCACGTGCTCTATGACATAGAGGCCGTGCGGAACAAATTCGTTTTGGCCAACAAAATCTCGAATCGGCCTGTGCTTGAGGGGAAGTGTTTCGAATCCATCAGCCTCGTAAGCTTTGTCGCGTGCAACCAGTGGCTCGATTTCGGCGGCAAAACCAACGTCCAGTTCAAAGACTGCCGAAAGACCGATTTCAAGGTTATTTCGTTCAAGGAAAAAGTCGTAGAAGGCGCTGCGTTTGGCGAGGCAATAGAGCTTATCGTCTATGCCGAGTTCTTCAAGCAGGCCGCGTTTAAAGCACAGTTCAAGATCGACGCGCCCGAAGGCATCCTTATCAGTTTGCGACAAACCTTCGTTCATGGTGACATGGTAGCGTGCGCTACTACCATGCACCCGGGCCGAGCGCTTGCCGAGAACGATTTCCCTGCCACGTTCCCCTTCGCAGATAAGAAGGGCATTTACACCAAAGGAAGTGAAGAAGGGCCGATATTGGAGGAAGTTTTCGACGCTGGCCTGAGCGATCGGGTGACCCGCGCCTTTCAACTCCTGATAAATAGAACGGAATACTCGATGGGTGAAGTAATCAGTATGAAAGAGGTCGAGTTCGACGCCTGGCGCTTCGTTAAAGCCGAAACGCGTGAAGCGTAAGTTGAAAACGCCATATTTTTCTCCGTTAAACATCATGCCATCGGTACCGTGAACGAATTTTTCAGAAACGATGATTCTGTGCTTCTCGATCAAAATGGGCAAATCGGCAATGTCAGTAATGACCGCAAGTTCCGAAAAATCTCCTGAACCGTTGAATGATTCGTCGGGCTGAAAGCAGGTGCACTGGTGGGTGCCATAGCCTGCCTCTATTTGGCGACTCCGTAGCTTGGCCTGATGCTCGTCCGACATGCTGATGAACAATGACTTTGGTCGGCCGAAATTTGTAACTTCGCGTACGAAGATATTGCTTTTCGCAAACTCCGGGTCGCCGTTGGCGATGTCTATGACGTTGATTGCGCCCTTGCGCTCAAGGTAGGCGCTCAGATCATTGCGCAATTTGCGGCGGGCACCGAACTGGCGGATAGCACTGCGGACCCGCTGATAGACGAAGAGAAGCAGTGACCCGATAATTAGGTAGATGAATTCGGCGGATCCATCGTCGGCGAGCTTGTTGAACAGCTTTTCCAGCATGAGGCAGAGGAGTTGAATTAGATATATCGCGCAGTATCGGAAGTGAGGCTGATACTTCGGCGCCTTACCCGCTGAGCTTAAACGGAGAGCATAGTCGAACAGCTACGTTAATAAGCCACTGCATATCCGCAACGTCGAAGCAAATTTTCTGCTGCCCAAAGCTGCCACCCGGAAGCACCCGTTGTGGTCGTCAATAGCCATCCACAGTCGCAGACGCTATGACCGCTTACGCTGCGCTGCTGTCGTTGGAAATTCCGCCGTCCAACCTGTAATCCACGAAACGGGCCATTAGGATTTCGTGCTGCACAGCCCTAGATTGCACAATAGGGAGGATTTCCGGACGTAGCCGGACTCCGTTTTGCAACCCTAGGTGACACATAGCCGAAAATTTATAAGAAATTCCGCTTTAGCCCTCGTCCTGTAAGCGTTAGCAGCTCTTATTTAAGTAGCGTTGTCAATGGATAAGACCCCTATTTTCAGATTCATGACGGCGCAAGGTGCGCCGTCCGAAGCACCAAGGACCGCCCATGCGTTTAACCCCTCTCGTTGCCGCCCTGGCCTGTGTCGGCCTGCAAGCCATTTTTCTGGCCACGCCAGGCCGGGCCGGCGTCGTCAGCGCCGGTGCGGTGCAGTCCGAGCATGGCCGCTTGTCGATTCGCCACGAAAAATACAAGCTGGCCAATGGCCTGGAAATCATCCTGGTGGAAGACCACCGCTTGCCGCTGGTGGCCTTCAACCTCTGGATTCATGCGGGTCCGCGCAACGAGGCTAGCGGGCAGACCGGCTTTGCCCATTTGTTCGAGCACCTGATGTTCGCCGGCAGCAAGCACATTGCCCGGGGCGAGACCGACAAGCTGGTCGATGCGGTCGGCGGCACCGACTCCAACGGCTCCACCGACTTTGACCGCACCAACTACTTCTTCACCCTGCCATCCAAAGAGCTGGAACTGGGGCTGTGGATCAAGTCCGACATGCTGGGCTACATGAGCGACGAGGTCGACTCCACCTCCCTCGCCAACCAGCAGGACGTGGTGCGCAATGAGCGGCGCCAGTCGATTGAAAACCAACCCTACGGCATGACCGAGGAGGCCGTCTATGGCGCCTTGTTCCCCGCGGGCCACCCCTACCGCGCGGTCATCATGGGCTCGCATGCCGACATCCAGTCGATCAAGCTCGACGACGTCAAGGCTTTTGGCCGCAGCTATTACCGCCCCAACAACGCCACGCTGGTGCTGGCCGGCGACTTCAAGCCGGCGCACGCCAAGGAGCTGCTGCAAAAATACTTTGGCGCGCTCAAGGCGGGCGCGCCCCTGCCGCCAGCGGTGGTGGCGCAGCCGGTGCTGAGCGAAGAAAAACGCGTGCAAGTCAAAGACCGGGTCGAACTCTCGCGCCTGGACCTGGCCTGGCACACGCCGGCCGGCTTCAAACCGGGCGATGCCGAGCTCGACATTGCCGCGAGCATTCTGGGCGGTGGCAAAGCCAGCCGCCTGTACAAGAAACTGGTGTACGAGCGCCAGATCGCGCAGTCGGTTTCCGCCCAGCAGAGCTCCTACAGCCTGGGCTCGGTCTTCAGCCTGGAGGTCACGGCCCGCGCCGGCCAGTCCTTGTCAGAGATTGAAACGCTGGTGGACGCGGAACTCGCCGAGCTGGCCCAAACCGCGCCCTCCAACGCGGAGGTGCAGCGCGCCCTGGCCCGCATTGAAACCGGCATGCTGGCGCGGCTGGAGAAAGTCGGCACCCTGGCCGACACGCTCAACAGCTACAACCAGCAGGTGGGCGAGCCTGATTTTGTCGGCCAGGACCTGGCCCGCTACCGCGCCGTGACGCCTGAAGCGGTGCGTGCAGTGGTGGCGACCTACTTGCGCAAGAATGCCCGCGTCGTGGTGCAAACCACGCCCGGCGAACAACAACTCGCCGCAGAGGTGGCGACGCCAACCATGCCCACCGAGGTGGTGAAGGGCGATGCGCTCAACATTGATGAAGCCTGGCGTAAGCAGCGCCCGCCCTCAGGCCAGGCCACGCCCTTGACCCTGCCTTTGGGGCGGCGCTTCACGCTGGCCAACGGCTTGACCGTGGTGCACGTGCCCAAGCCCGGCCTGCCTTTGGTGAGCGCCAGCCTGGTGCTGCGCGCCGGCCAAAACGCCAACCCGCTGAATCAGCCCGGTCTGGCCAGCTTTAGCGCCGCCATGCTGCAAGAGGGCACGCGCACGCGTAGCTCGCAGCAGATCGCCGACGCAATAGCCGATCTGGGCGCCTCGCTGCATACCGGCGCCGGACGCGAAGAGGCGCGCATCAATGTGAGCAGCCTCAAGGCCAACTTCGCGCCGAGTCTGGGCTTGCTGGCCGATGTGGCGCTCAACCCGGTGTTCAGCGCTGCCGAGGTTGAGCGCCTCAAGGGCTCGCGCCTGGGCGCCCTGGCCGAGCAGCGCGCGCAAGCCGGCGCCGTGGCCGCCGTGCTGGGCAACCAGGCCCTGTTTGGTACGGCGCATCCGCTGGGCTACAGCGCGCTGGGGCATGAAGACAGCATCAAGGCCACCGACAGCGCCGCCCTGCAGCAGTTCTGGCAACGCCATTACCGCCCGGACCAGGCGGCGCTGGTGGTGGCGGGTGATGTCAGCGCCAAAGAGTTGCGCCAGCTGGTGAAGCAGCTCTTTGGCCACTGGAAAAAGCCAAGCACGGCGCCGGCCTTGACGCACGCCGTCAGCCCGGTCAGCACGGCCGCGCGCGTTTTGCTGGTGGACAAACCGGGTGCCCAGCAAACGGCGTTGGCGGTGCTCAGCCTCGGGCCGCGCGCTGCCAACCCCCAGGCCGCGTCCGTGGATGTGATGAACGCCGCCCTGGGCGGGCTGTTCACCTCGCGCATCAACACGCAGCTGCGCGAAGTCAAAGGCTACACCTACGGCGTGGCATCAAACTTCTCGATGGACCGGGACAGCGGCCAGTTTGCCATTCGCACCAGCGTGCGCACCGACGTCACCGCTGCAGCCTTGGCCGACATGTTCAAGGAAATTGAGGGCATGCGCGCCCAGCCGATGGGTTCTGCGGAACTCAGCCGGGTGCGCAACGCCGAACTGCTGGCCCTGCCCGGCCTGTTTGACACCAACGCCGTGGTGGCGGGCAGCTACGCCAGCGACTGGGTGCGTGGTCTGCCGGCGGACAGCATCGTCAAGTTGCCGCGCAAATTGGCGGCCGTGACCGTCAGCAGTGCGCTCGCGGCCGCCAAGCGCTACCTGGAACCGAAGGACCTGATCGTGGTCGCCGTCGGTGACCAGGTCAAGGTTTTGCCCCAGCTCCAAGCCTGGGGCCGCCAGCCGATGGAATTTCGCGATGCGTCGGGCCAGTTGCTGGCGCCTGTCAAACCCTGAAAAATATTGATAAAATCAGGCTGTAGACCGCGTGAAATAATCCTTAGTAGCTATTGAAGTAATAGCGTATCGGGCTTGTTAGCGCAGGCTTTGACGGCTGTGGCGCGCGTGCCAGGTGACTTTTGTCACAGACAAAGGGCGCCATCAGGCGTCCAATGCAGGCTCCCTAACCCTGACAGGAGTTCCTCATGAAAACAAACGAAGGCGGCATCGACCGCATCCTGCGCATCGTCGCAGGCTTGGCGCTGATTGGCCTGACCCTGAACGGCAATATTGGCGTCTGGGGCTGGGTTGGCGTGGTGCCACTGGCCACCGGTGCCTTGGGCTGGTGCCCGCTGTATACCCTGCTGGGCATCAATTCCTGCCCGATGAAAAAGAGTTGAGGTGCTCGCCGCTGCTGACCTGCTCCACAGAGGCGGGCCCGCAGCGCGCCAAGCACTTCAGACGCTCAGGGGGCCGCTTCAATGCGCGTCGCGGCGTAAATGTGCCAGACCGCCATGAACATCGCCGCGATCGCCGGGCCGATGACAAAACCGTTGATGCCAAACACCACCATGCCACCCAGTGTGGTGATCATCACCACGTAGTCGGGCATGCGCGTGTCCTTGCCGACCAGAATGGGGCGCAACAGGTTGTCGATCAGACCGATCACGAGCACGCCCCAGGCGGTCAGGGCAATGGCTTGCCAGAGGGCGCCGGTGACGAAGAAGTAAGCCACCACCGGCACCCACACCAGACCGGCGCCAATCGCGGGCAGCAACGACAAGAACGCCATCAACACCGCCCACAACAGGGCGCCGCCCACGCCCAGCGCCCAGAACGCCAGGCCACCCAGGGTGCCCTGGATCAGGGCCACCAGCAAATTGCCCTTGACCGTGGCCCGGATCACAGTGGTGAACTTGCCGATCAGCTCTTTCTTGTGTTCAGGCGCCAGCGGCACCGCGTCGCGCAGCGCGCGCGCGACGGCGTCGCCATCGCGGATCAGAAAGAAAGCCAGGTACAAGGTGATAAACAGGCTGGTGACGAACTCAAAGGTCAGCTGGCCAATGCCCAGCGCCTGGGTGGCGAGAAACTGGCTGCCCTGCGCCAGCGCTGCCGCCAAGCGGCGCTGCAGCGCGGCGAAGTTGACCAGACCGAAGCTGTCGAGCAGGGCCGTCAGCCAGTCCGGCAAGGCGTTGAACACGCCTTGAAAGTAGATCGACGGATTCATCTCACCCGATTGCAGCTGCTGGTAGACCTGGGCCGCCTCGCGCGCCAGCGCCGCAGTGAGCAGGGCAAAGGGCAGAATCAGGAGCAGCAGGATGAGCAGCATCGTCAGCAGGGCGGCTTGCGTGCGCCGCCATTTGAGCCGTGCCAGCAGGCGCCGGTACACCGGCGTGAACAGCAGCGCGATGATGGCGCCCCACAGGATGGCGCCGTAGAACGGCAGCAGTATCCAGCCGAGCGCCAGGGTGACCACCACCATCAAGGGCAACAGCGCGCGGTTCGCAAAAGCAGCGGAGGCTTGTTCGTCGGTCGGGATCATGGGCTTTCTCGAAGGCACGCCGGGATCGGCGCACGCATCGTAGCAGTGTCAGACCCCGCCGCGCCGCCGTGTTGGGGTGCCCCAAGGACGCGTGCTGGCCCGCGCTGTTACGCGCAGGCCGGCGGCAGCCGACCTCATTGCGATAGCGCGCTGAGCTTTTCCAGCAGCGCCGTGGCCGCAGGTTCTGACGACGCCGGGTTTTGCCCGGTGATCAGCAGGCCCGCGGTCAGCACATAGGGCTGCCAGTCCGGCCCTTTGGAATAGACGCCGCCGTTGGCCTTAAGCATGTCTTCCACCAGGAACGGCACCACGCTGGTCAGGCCGACCGCGGCTTCCTCGGTGTTGGTGAAGCCGGTCACAGACTTGCCGTGCACCACGGACTTGCCGTCAACCGTCTTGGGGTGGCGCAGCACGGCGGGTGCGTGGCAGACGGCGGCAACCGGCTTGCCGGCGGCCAGCATCGTTTCAATCAGCGCAATCGAAGCGCCGTCTTCGGCCAAGTCCCAGAGCGGGCCGTGGCCGCCGGGATAAAACACCGCGTCGAACTCGTCCGCGTGGATCGCGCTCAGCTTGTGCGTGCTGGCCAGCAGCGCCTGGGCGGCGGGATCGGCCTTGAAGCGCTGGGTCGATTCCGTCTGGGAGGCGGCATCGTCACTCTTGGGGTCCAGCGGCGGCTGGCCACCTAGCGGAGACGCCAGCGTGATGGCGGCGCCGGCGTCCTTGAAGGCGTAATAGGGCGCGGCGAACTCTTCCAGCCAGAAGCCGGTCTTGGCGCCGGTGTTGCCGAGTTGGTCGTGCGAGGTCAGAACCATGAGAATTTTGTGCATGCGGTTGCTTTCAGTGTTGGGGTGAAGTGTTGTTGGGGGCGTGGCGTGCGGGCGCTTCAAAGTGCCGCTTCGAGTACGCGCCGGCTCACCGCTGGTGTCACGTCACGGTGTTCGCTGAGCTGGGTCATGCCATGGGCTTCCAGTTGGCGAATCACCACGTCAATGGCATCAAAGCCGAGGCCATAGGCGCTCAGCCGTGTGGGAATGCCCATGCGTTCGAAGAAGTCGCGGGTCTGGTCGATGGCGGCGCTGATGCGCTCGTCATCGCTGCCACTGCGAATGCCCCAGACGCGCTCGCCGTACTGCAAGAGCTTGGCGCGTTTTTGCACGCGGCGCTCGTTCAGCATCGCCGGCAACACGATCGCCAGCGTGCGCGCGTGGTCGATGTTGTGCAGCGCGGTGAGCTCGTGGCCGATCATGTGCGTGGCCCAGTCCTGTGGCACACCAGCGCCAATCAAGCCGTTCAGCGCGAGAGTGGCCGCCCACATCAGGCTGGCGCGGTCGTCGTAGTCGGGCTCGGGGGCTTCCAGCAGGCGCGGGCCGATGTCCACCAGCGTTTGCAGCAGGCTCTCGGCAAAACGGTCTTGCAGCGGCGCGTTCACCGGGTAGGTCAGGTACTGCTCGACGGTATGCACAAAGGCGTCGACCACGCCGTTGGCAAGTTGCTGCGCCGGCAAGGTGTAGGTCTTGGTCGGGTCCAGCACGGAAAACCGGGGGAACAGATGCGCGCTGCGAAACGGCAGCTTGGCGCCGATGTCACGCCGGGTGATGACGGACCCGTTGTTCATCTCCGAGCCGGTGGCGGGCAGGGTCAGCACCGTGCCAAAGGGCAAGGCGCTCTTGATGTTGCGCCCCCCTTTGAGCAGGATGTCCCAGGCATCGCCTTCAAACGGTACGGCCGCGGCGATGAATTTGGCGGCATCGATCACCGAACCGCCGCCCACGGCCAGCAGAAAGTCAAAGCCGCCGTCACGCACTTTTTGCACCGCCTGCATCGCGGTATCAAAAGCCGGGTTGGGCTCAATGCCGCTGAAGGTGTCGTGCGAGCGCGTGCCCAAAGCCTGGCGGACCTCGGCCAGCGTGCCGGTTTTTTCCGCACTGGCGCCGCCGACCAGAATGAGGACTTTGGCTGCTCCGGGCACGAGTTTGGCGAGATCGGCGATGCGGTCCTTGCCGAAAACGATCTGGGTGGGGTTATAAAAATCAAAATTCAGCATGTTGATCCTTTGGATAGTTGGTGTTGGGTTGAGGTGAATGTCTGATCAAAGTAGACCGGTCGTCTAGCTGATTTTCCGTTTCAGCCCAAGCTTCCCAATGACCGCCGGGTTTTCACCGATGTTCACTGGGGAGCGGCTTTCTCCCTGCCGGCTCAGGCCAGCGCCACTTCGCCGCCCAGCGCTTCCAGCAGATCGGGCAGCAGTCTGCGCAGTTCACCGGTGGCGATGGCCGCATCGGCGTCAAAGCCATCGTCCTTGCCCGCCGAGGCGCCTTCAAACACCACCTCCAGAAACGTCAGCTTCTTGAGTTGCAGGCCCTCGGTTAAGACAAACGACACGCGGCTGTCCCAGGTCAGCGCCAGCCGGGTCGGCAGCTTGCCGCCCTGCACATGCTGCTTGACTTCCTCGTTGTCGAGCGGGTGGCGCGCATAGCGCACCACGGCCTTGGACTCATCAGCCGCCTTGAGCTCGCACTCGCGGTCCACCGTGAAGCCGCTGGGTGGCTCCTGGCTCACCAGCCACTCGGACATGGCGGCGGCGGGTGAGACCTGGGTGTTGAGCAGCGTCACCGCCAAGCCGGGGAGGGACTTCACCAGCATCGTCACCACTTCATCGGCCCGGGCCTGGCTGGACGCATCAATCACCAGCCAGCGAGCGTCCGGGTCCAGCCAGATGAGTACCGTAGCTTGCTTGGTAAAGGCAATCGGCAGGAGTTCCAGCCGGATGTCATCCTTCAGATCTCGGGTTTCCTTCTTGCCCGGTTTGCGCCCGGTGCTGGCTTCAATTTGCGCCACCCGCTCCTTGACTTTGCGCGCAACCACCGAGCCCGGCAGGGCGCGGGTCTCCACCATCAGCTTGAGGATCAATTGACCGCCCACAGCCTCAACCAGCGGACCATGCGCCTCGCCTCGGGGCTCAATCCAGCCGACGGATTTTTCCTGGGAGGCGCCACACTCGACAAAGCGGTCGGCCTCCAGACTCTCCACCATTTGCGCGACGGCGGCTGACCAGCCCGCCCCAATTCGATACACGATAACGTTTTTGAACACTTGCACTCTTTCAAATAGATGATTCAACTTCTGCGGCGTCGATCATCCCATCAAATGACGTATCAATCATGTAACTTAACTTTACAAAACCTCTGGCCGGCCGCATGCAAACGACACACGGTGAGTGCAAACTGGCTCCCAACCTGATGCCAAATCCTGCGCTTCAGACTGATCTTTAAGGAGCTACCCATGAAATCATTTTTCAAACCCGTTTTACTTGCTGCTGCTTTGGCAACGGCTGGCTTTGCCGCATTTTCGCAAGTCCCGGCCATGGGTCAGGACTGCATGATGGGCCAAGGCGGCATGCACCGCGGCATGCAGGGCGCGCCCATGGGCAAAATGGACCCCGCCAGAATGCAGGCCCGCATGGACCAGCACAGCGCCGCCCTCAAGGCGCAACTCAAAGTCACTCCGGCCCAAGAGGCCGCGTGGTCCACCTTTGCCGCTGCCATGAAGCCAACCGGTGCCATGCTGGCCAATCGGCCAGATCGCGAGCAACTTGCCAAGCTGACGACGCCCGAGCGCATCGACACCCTGCAGGCGCTGCACACCAAACGCATGGCCGACATGAGTGCTGCGATGACGCAGCGCGGCGACGCGACCAAAGCCTTCTATGCCGTGCTGACACCGGAGCAGCAAAAAGTGTTTGACGCCAGCACCGCTCGGCACTTCGGCCAAAACGGGCGCATGGGCGGTCATCGGGGTCACAAGGGTCCCATGGGTCCCATGGGTCCCATGGGTGCGGTTGCGCCCAAGCTGTAAAGCAGCACGAAGACCGGTTTCCCAAGCCCGGCCGACCGCCGCGATCCGCGGAGGTCGGCTTTTTTGCGTCAGGCCAACAGCTTGGTCAGTTCCCCACTGTCAATCAGTTTTTGCAGATCGCTGGCGCCACCAACCAGAACTCCATTGACGAACACCATGGGGAAGGTCGGCCAACCGGTCCACAGCTTGAGGGCGTTGCGCTGACGCCAGTTGTTGAAGTAATTGCCGTATTCGAGGTAGTGATGGGCGACACCGGCCGCGGCCAAGGCTTTGCGCACCTTTTTGGGGAACGGGTTCATGGCCATGCCGACCACGACGACCAGATGCTTGGCGACCGCGGCTTGCACCTCGCGCACAATGGTTTGTTCGTGGCTGGCAATCTTGTCCCGAATGGCGGGATGAATGTTGGCTTCGGCAAGTATCGGGCGCGGCATGGCAATCTCCTGGAGCAGAAAAACAGGCATTATGCTTGGCCAGTTTTCCCCGTCGCCGCGCCCGCCCCCCCAGTACCAAACCGCCAACAGCCATGCACCCATCGATTCCGCCGCCCGCTGCCCTTAGCGCCCAAATGCCTGATGTGCGCCGCATACCTCTGACCCGGCCCCTGTACTGGCTGTGGCTCGGCGGACGCGACCTGGTCCGCTGTGGCTGGATCAGCCTAGCCCACGGTCTGGCGCTGGCCATGGTGGGGGCCGCCATCGTGGTCCTCACCCACAACCGCTTCTGGTTGCTGGCCGGCGCGATTTCCGGGTTTCTGGTGGTGGCCCCGGTGCTGGCGACCAGCCTGTATGCCTTGAGCCGCGCGCTGGAGCGTGGCGAACCCGCCAATGCCAGCGTGGTGCTGAAAACCTGGCTCAACTGGCAAAGCCAGCACCGCAACAAATGGGGCAACGACTATTGGAGCCTGGTGCAGTTCGGCGTCCTGTTGGCGCTGGCGGGCACCGGCTGGGTGCTGACCTCGGCGGCACTCATCACCTTGCTGGCACCAGTGCCCATCAACAACCCGGTCGACTTTGTCCAGCATGTGATGCTCGCGCGCAGCGGCTTCCTGTTTGAGCTGTGGCTGCTGCTGGGCGGGGTACTGGCCGGGCCGATTTTTGCCTCGACGGTGATTACCATCCCCTTGCTGCTGGACCGGCGAGTCACGCTGATGCAGGCGGTGCTCACCAGTTGGCGCGTCGTGCTGGCCAATCCCTTACCGCTGGCGTTCTGGGCCGCGTTGATCATGGGCCTGACCTTGTTGGGCATGGCGACTGCGCTGCTGGGTTTGGTGCTGGTCATGCCGCTGCTGGGCCATGCCAGCTGGCACGCTTACCGCGATCTGGTCGATGCGTCCGGCTTGCCGCAACGCGACGTTCTGAGCCCGGAGACCCGCTGATGTTCGGCTATTCGGAAGAACAGATTGCCGCCTTCGGCCTGAGCTTTGGCGTGGGCGCCTTCATGCTCTACATGTTGTTCATCATCGGCCATCTGGCCTGGGAATCCAAAGCCGGAAAATTTGGCACCTTTGTCATATTTCTCGGTCTGGCCTTTGGCATGACCGGCTTTGTGGCGAAGTACCTGATCCAGTGGGCGATCGGCATCAAGTGATGGGCAGAAAGATGAATTTCGTGCCCTCGCCGTTTTTATGCCCCGGCTCTTCCTGGAAGCCCATGTCCTTGGCCAATTTGAGCATGCGCTCGTTGTAATCCAGCACGGTGGCCACCAGCCGCTTGGTGCCCTGGGCCCGCAGATAGGCCACCAGCTTTTCCATCAACAAGCGGCCCAAGCCTGTGCCTTTGAGTTCCGAACGCACAATCACGCCAAACTCTGCGTCCACGTTGTCCGGGTCGACCATGGCACGTGCCACGCCCAAGGTCTGCGGCTCGCCATCCGGCCCGGGGGCCTGCGCCACAAAGGCCATTTCGCGCGCGTAGTCGATTTGAACCAGGCGGGCGAGTTCTGAGCGTTCGATGCTGCGCCGGGTGTAAAAAACCCGCATCCGAACGTCTTCCGGATCGAGCTGCTGCAAAAAATCCAGGTGCGAGGCCTCGTCCTCGGGCCGGATCGGGCGCAATAACAAGTCGCGCCCCTGCCACCGGATAGTCTCTTCCAGCTGGACCGGATAGGGACGGATGGCAAAATTGCTGGCCCCGGCCGGAGTCGCCGCACTCAGGCGGATGCGGGCATCAAGCGCCATCGCGCCCTCGAAGTTGACGATCAGCGGGTTGATGTCGAGTTCGGCAATCTCGGGGACCTCGGCCAGCAACTGCGACACCGCCACCAGCACCTGATGCAGCGCTGCCTGGTCGACCGCGGGCGTGTCGCGCCAACCCCCAAGCAGGCGCGCAACCCGGGTCCGCGACACCAGGGCCTTGGCCAGTGGCACATTCAAGGGCGGCAAGGCGATCGCGCGGTCGGCCGTGACCTCGACGGCTGTGCCGCCCTGGCCAAACAGAATCACCGGACCAAAAACAGGGTCAATGGTGCTGCCCACAATCAGTTCCTGGGCATGCAGGCGCTGCACCATTGCCTGCACCGTGAAGCCCTGAAGGCGCGCGGTGGGTTGCTGGCGCTTGACGCGGGCGAGCATGGTTTTGGCCGCCGCACGCACGTCGGTTTCGTCGCGCAAATTGAGGGCCACGCCACCGACGTCTGATTTGTGCGAAATGTCATCCGACAAAATCTTCAGTACCACCGGGAAACCGATGGTCAAGGCGGCCTTGACCGCAGCGGCTGCCGTGGCGGGGATGCGCCGCGTGGGTACCACCGGGATGTGGCAAGCCTCCAGTACCGCCTTGGCTTCCGGCTCGGTCAGCAGCTCGCGGCCACTGGCCAATGCATCCAGCACCAGCGCCCGGATGGTCGCCGTGTCGGGTCGCAGATCCGCCAGCAAGGCCGGTGGTGCCTCCATCAGCTCGGCCTGGTTGCGTCGGTAGCGCCGCAACATGGAAAAGGCGCTGACGGCCTGCTCTGGCGTGTCAAAGTTGGCAATGTCCGCATCCTGGAACAACTGGCGCGCCTGCATCACTGCCTTGTCGCCGAGCCAGCAGCTCATCAATCGAGGCGGCACGCCGGGTTGGTGCCGGGCCAGTGGCACCAGTGCCCGCGCAATGTCGGCGCTCGGCACAATGGCCGTGGGGGCGTGAATAAACAGCACGGCCCCGCTGCCGGGGTCGTCTTTGAGCACTTTGAGCGCTTGTTCATAGCGCGACACCGGCGCGTCGCCAATGATGTCCACCGGGTTGCCGTGTGACCAGTTGGCCGGGAGCACGGCATCGAGCTTTTGTCGTGTGCTGTCGCTCAGTTCTGCCAGCCTGACTCCGGCAAAGGCGGCTGCGTCGGCCGCCATCACGCCGGCCCCACCGCCGTTGGTCAGGATGGTCATGGTGTCACTGGTGTTGGTGCGAAAGCGCGACAGCGTTTCGGCCGCCAAAAACAGTTCCTGCAAGGTGTTGACGCGCAACATGCCGGCACGCGCGATCGCGGCCTCAAACACCATGTCGGAGCCGGCCAGCGCGCCGGTGTGCGAAGCGGCTGCCAACTGGCCCTGCGCCGAGCGCCCCGCTTTCACGACAATCACCGGCTTGTTGCGCGCTGCGGCGCGCGCTGCAGACATGAATTTTCGCGGTGAGTCGATCGACTCGGCATACAGCAGAATCGCCCGCGTTCTGGCGTCGCTGGCCAGGTAATCGAGCATGTCGCCGAAGTCCACGTCGGCGTGCTCACCCAGCGAGACAAAATAGGAGAAGCCAATGCCGCGCCCTTGCGCCCAGTCCAGCATGGCCGTGACCAAGGCGCCGGACTGCGACACAAAGGCCACCTCGCCGGGCTGCGCGTCAATGTGGGAAAAACTGGCATTCAGGCCTTGGTGCGGTGCCAGCAGGCCAATGCAGTTGGGCCCCAAAATACGCAACAAGTGTCTGCGTGCCGCGTCCAGCATGGCCTGCTTTTGCGGGTCGCTCATGCCGGCGGTCATCACCACGGCGGCGCGTGTGCCCAGGCGCCCCAGGGTTTCAATCAAGCCTGGCACGCTGGCCGGTGGCGTGCAGATCACCGCCAGATCGGGTGCTCCGGGCAGATCCGCGGCTTTGGCCACCACTGGATGAGCCCCGAGCTTGCGGTGCTTGGGGTTGACGGCGTAAAGAGCGCCCTGGTAGTTGCCTGAACTCAGGTTGTGCCATACCGTGGTGCCGACACTGCCGACGCGCTGGGAGGCGCCGAACACCGCGATCGAGGCGGGGGCAAACAGTGAGTCGAGGTTTCGGATACTCATGATTTGCCCTTTCTTGTATTTCAGCCCAGTGGTCGCACGCCGATCAGCAGGCCATGCAGCCAGAGCGCAAACCCAATCCACGCGGCCACGCCCAATGCCACCGTGATTCCCGTAGCGCCTGCCGTGCCACCGGCATAGCGCGTACCGAGCGCGCGGTCACGCCGCCTTGCGGAGATAAAGTCAACAATGGCCCAGACCAGAAATGAGCCAAACAATATCACATGGCCCAGGTTGCCATTGGCCAGCAAATGTGCCAGTGCCCACACCTTGACACCGACCACCATGGGATGGTGAATTCTCTCTTTGATGATGTTGCCGGGCACGTAGGCTGCCACCCACAGAACGAAGGACAGCAGGGTCAAAAGCGAGGCCAAGTGCCGCAGCGCCACCGGCGGGCTCCATAGCTGGACCGGTTGCTGGCGTACCAAGCCAAAGCCCCAAACGATCAGCACGAAACCCAGCAGGGAGACGACCGAGTACAAGACTTTCCAGGGCAGGGCGCCAATGCGCGCCCTGGTTCGGGTGCGCCAGTCATCGGCGACGATGCGCACCGAGTGAGCCCCGAGAAAAATGAACAGTCCGAGAATCAAATAGCTCATAGAAGCCCTCTTTCGTTCATGCGCCCAGCACGCGGTTTTTGCCGGAGCGTTTGGCTAAATACATGGCTTGGTCGGCGCGCTTGATGGCGCTCTGACCAGTCTCGTCGGCAGCGAGCTGCGCCACGCCGGCACTGAAAGTGATCAGCACCTTTTCGGTGCCCGCCAGAAAGAAGCGCTTGGTCAATTCGCGCTGCAACCGGGTCATGGCTTCAATGCCATTATCCAGCGCAGTGTCAGGCATCAGAATGACAAACTCCTCACCGCCATAGCGCGCCAGCGTGTCTTGCGGCCGCATGACCTCACGCGTCACCGTGGCCAGATGCGTCAACGCCACATCCCCACTCGCGTGACCGAGGGTGTCATTGAGCTGCTTGAAGTTGTCGATGTCCAGCAGGGCCATGCACAAGGGCGTCTCTTTGCGGCGCACGTTGGAGACTTCGCGGTTGACCGCTTCCTCCAGCCCCTTGCGATTGAGGGCGCCGGTTAACGGGTCATGACGTGCTTGAGAGCTCACGCGGTCGAGTTCCTGGTGCAATTTGGCGAGTTCGGCCTCGGTGACTTGAGCCCTCTCGCGCATGCCGCGCAACTCGTCACGAGCGCTCAAGCTGTCATGCGCCATGGTGCGGGTGGCCCCGACCACCTCTTTCAAGACGGGCGCAATATCAGCCAGGGTCTTGGCCTGCTCGATCAGGCGCGCGTTTTCTTCCAGCTTGCCGTGGTAGGCACTGGTGGACTCGGTCATTTGCGACAAGCGGTCAATGAAGGTGGCGAGCATCTGGCGCATTTCTTCCTGCGCCTCCAGGGCCCGGCCCTTGGCCTCGGTCTGCTTGAAGATGACGTCTTTCAGGCGCCGCTCCACATCGTCGAGCCGGCGCAAGGTGAGTGGCGGCGTCGAGGCCGTCATCAGGGCCTCAATCTGGCCCTTGAGCCAGCGATCGTCCAGACTGAGTTCGCCAATATTCTCGATGATCAGGTGCAACAACTTCAGCAACGTGACCTTGATCTCGGCCTGGTCTTCGGCGGCAAATGACAGCCGGTCGCCAAAGCTGCCCAGCATCCGCTTGAGCGCCAGCACATCGGTCTCCGGTTGACGCATGGCCGTGAGCAAGGTCTCGGTCTGCTCGTTAAACCGGGCATCATCCGTCCCGAGTGCGGGCCGTGCGTAATCGATCAGGCGCGCAATTTGCTCAAAAAAATCTGCGGTCAGCGCGGGGGCGCTCACGTCGGTTGAGGCTGTGACGATTGGCGTCGCTGCGCCGCCCATTGGCCCGGCCGGTGCCGCTTCGGCTGCCGGCGGACT
>NZ_JAAFHA010000080.1 GCF_010365055.1 Rhodoferax sp. | reverse complement strand
GCAGTCCATCGATGACGCTGTCGAGCTCGCCGCTGATCTGGTCGGCACGTCCCAGCGTGGCAACGGTGCGCTTCTTGACGCGACCGGCCTCGTCTCGGTAGGACTCGACGAGTTGGACGTAGCGGCGCGGGCCGGAGGCGGTGACCTTAACAAACATGCCGCCACTCTATCACAACACCTTACAAATATGAAATGAATTAAAAAATGCAAAAACGTGCCACCACAATAATTCAGGAAAACGCTGCTAAGTGCTTGTTTTCATTGGAAACGGCCGAGCTTTTCTGGCGTGAAGTGTCGAACTCGGGTGGGTAAGGTGTTCGGCTGCAGTTGGTTGGTTCTGTCAGTTCACCATGCAAAGTTGGGCACCCGCTTTCGCAGCAAACACGACGACCACCGGGGCACAATCGATTTTTTTCGGTGTGAGGCAACTGATGGCAGGAAGCTGACGCACGACCTGCGGTTGTCTGTACCCGCATCCGGCCAGTTGCTGCCGTTGGTCGAGTAGTCAAATGTGTCATTTGAACGGCCGCTTGACTTTTATAAATGCTTGACAGCATAAGCGTGTAACTCGGCCACTGTCGTCAATAAACGCATACAGTAAGCTGTCGTTCACCAACGGCTGCATCCAATGGCCACGTATTTCGGCTCGCGGCCCAGCGAGTAGGGCGGACCACGCCTGCGCCAAATCCGCTGGATGCTGACAACTGGCGCAATGCCCTTCCGATATTGCCCGAAGGCATTGGGGCTGTTTTCGCCTGAGTTCGGATGCAAGGGGCTGGTGACCTGGTTGTACTTGAAACCGTGATGCCACCCATTCTTCACATTTCCGCCGGCCCGACAGATGTGTCGGATTCATTTACATGTGCCTCGCCTGAGCAATCGAACCGACAGCAGTTTAATGCTCTAAGTACTTGTCGTAGAAAGAAAACAACCGTCTTTATAGGCTTTTGGCATGAATTTTGCTATAAATCGGAGACCTTAATATCGGTCGCCTCTTGGAGAATCTCGCATGAAAAAGACTACACGTGCCGTGAGCACATTGGCCATCGCCCTGTTTTGCAGCGCAGCATCAGCGGCCCCGATCTTCTGGACCGATTGGACTGGTAACGACCTAGACAGCGGTTCCGGCTTTCAAGGGCAAGGGACGATCACGACGGGTAGCTCATCCGTTACGGTGACTTACACGAATCCACAGGGCATTGGCTTCTATCAACCGACCGGTGGCACCGACTATTGGCAGAACAATGGAACCGGAAGGAATGCGGCGACGTCGCCGTACACCAGTACGGCGGTGGACAACATCCCGACCGGTACCGACATCGTCGCCCTGAGTCAAATGGGGTCGCAGACCCTGGGCTTCTCACAGGCGATCGCCAACCCGGTTTTTGCGTTCGTCAGCCTCAACGGCAACGGTTATGCCTTCAACCGGGATTTCGAGTTGCTCAGTCTCGGCGGTGTTGATGGCAATGATTGCGGCTTTTGGGGTTGCGGTCAAGCCAGCAAGGTCGTTGTTGATCTAGGCGGGGGGAATTTCGAGTACCAGCTCAACAGCAACAATATTGGCGGAACCGAACCTCATGGTTCGCTTCGGTTCTTGGGAACATTCGATATGGTCACATGGCGCAGCAGCTCGAGTGAGTTCTGGAACGGCTTCACGGTTGGCGTGCAGGAAACGGCGGTAGCATTCTGCGACGCCAATCCGACTGCGCCAGGATGCACCCCAACTAACGGTGTTCCGGAACCGGGCTCCCTGGCCCTGCTCGGTCTCGGCCTCGCCGGCCTGGCCGCTGGACGTCGTCGCAGGCGCTAGCAAGGCCATCGTTTTACCCTGCGAACGGGAGCTGCGGCTCCCTTTCGCTTTTTCACGTGTCGGCCGCTAAGCGGCCGGACTGTCGGATGCACATGTCACCCCAATGATGAGATTCGTGCGAACTAAGGAACACATCCCACTGACCTGACTTGACCCAATCCAGTTCGCCGGCGTCCACTCTGATGGGCAGTTTTTCGGCGCACTACCGTCATTGGTCCCTCCACTCGCTGAACGGCAGCAACGGGTCGGTTCCGGAAACCCATTTCGGCAGGTTGACAGGCCGGTATCGCAGCGAAGCCGACTTTGAACAGCGGAAGACGTACGACCTCTAAGGCCGACAACCTGCCATCAAGAAGAACTCCGATCTGGATTGCACTGACCTCCATAGACTGACCTCTTGATGCGCCAGCCAGTTCAAGGCGATGCACCGTTTGCACGATGCGGCAAATCAATCCTGAAATTGATCGTTCAAATGCTGTTTCCCATAAAAACGGCACCCGCAGGTGCCGTTTTCATAGACTCATGAGCCAAACAGGCCGCTAGCCCTCGTCCCTATTGCGCAAACAGCTATTAATTAAATAGCAACCATCAAACCACCGCAGCTGCTTTTTCCACCGCAGCCGCTTTCACCTTCAAACGCCAGGCGTGCAGCAACGGCTCGGTGTAGCCGCTAGGCTGTGCCAATCCCTTGAACACCAGTTCGCAGGCTGCCATGTAGGCCATGGAGGTCTCGAAGTTACCGGCCATGTTTTGGTACAGCGGGTCGCCTGCGTTTTGCTGGTCCACCACGGCGGCCATGCGCTCGAAGGTCTCCTTGACTTGCGCTTCGGTCACGACACCGTGGTGCAGCCAGTTGGCCATGTGCTGGCTGCTGATGCGCAGCGTGGCGCGGTCTTCCATGAGGGCGACGTTGTGGATGTCGGGCACCTTGGAGCAACCGACCCCCTGGTCGATCCAGCGCACCACGTAGCCCAGAATGCCTTGGGCGTTGTTGTCGAGTTCTTGCTGCTTTTCAGCATCGGTCCAGTTCGGCGTGGCGCTCACGGGGATGGTCAGCAGGCCGGTCAGCAGCGTGTCGCGCTCCTTGTCGGCGTTGATCTTTTCCATCGCCTTTTGCACATCCGATACCAGCACCTGGTGGTAGTGCAGCGCGTGCAGCGTGGCGCCGGTCGGGCTGGGCACCCAGGCGGTATTGGCACCGGCCAGCGGGTGCGCAATCTTTTGCTTGAGCATGTCTTTCATCAGGTCCGGCATCGCCCACATGCCTTTGCCGATCTGCGCCTTGCCGCGCAGGCCGCACGACAGGCCCACCAGCACGTTGTTGCGCTCGTAGGCTGCAATCCAGGCGCTGGTTTTCATGTCGCCCTTGCGGATCATGGCGCCGCCCTGCATGGCGCTGTGCATCTCGTCGCCGGTGCGGTCCAGGAAGCCGGTGTTGATGAAGGCGACGCGGCTGGCCGCTGCCCCAATGCAGGCTTTCAGGTTGACGCTGGTGCGGCGCTCTTCGTCCATGATGCCGAGCTTGACGGTGCTGTCCGGCAGGCCGAGCATTTTTTCGACCCGGCCAAACAGTTCGTTGGCAAACGCGACTTCCACCGGGCCGTGCATTTTGGGTTTGACGATGTAGACCGAGCCCTTGCGCGAGTTGCGGATGCCGTCCTTGGCGCTGCGCTTGAGGTCATGCATGGCGATGGTGGTGGTGACCACGGCGTCCAGAATGCCTTCGGGGATTTCACGCGTCACGCCGGCCTTGTCGGTGTACAGAATGGCCGGATTGGTCATCAGGTGGCCGACGTTGCGCACAAACATGAGGGAGCGGCCGTGCAGCACCACTTGTTTGCCCTTGCCTGCGGGCGGGGTGTAGAGGCGGTCGGCGTTCAGGCCGCGGGTGAAGGTCTTGCTGCCCTTGGTGACGCTCTCGGTCAACGTGCCCTGCAGGATGCCCAGCCAGTTGCTGTAGGCCAGCACCTTGTCGTCCGCATCGACGGCGGCGATCGAATCCTCCAGGTCCAGGATGGTCGAGAGCGCGGCTTCCAACACCAGGTCGCAGACACCGGCCGGGTCGCTGGCACCAATCGGGGTGGCGCGGTCTAGACGCAAGTCCAGGTGCAGGCCGTTGTGCTGCAGCAGCACCGAGCTCGGCGCCTTGGCGTCGCCCTGGTAACCAACGAATTGCGCCGGGGTGGCCAGGCTGGTGTTGCTGCCATCAAGCAGCTTGACGGCGAGCTTGCCATCCTTGATGCGGTAACCGACGGAGTCGACATGCGAGCCCTTGCGTAGCGGCGCGGTGCGGTCGAGCACATGGCGCGCGTAGGCAATCACTTTGGCGCCGCGCTTGGGGTTGTAGCCGCCTTTTTTGCCGACTTTTTCACAGCCTTTGGTCTCGTCGATCACATCGGTGCCATAGAGCGCGTCATACAAACTGCCCCAGCGCGAGTTGGCAGCGTTCAGGGCATAGCGTGCGTTCAGGATCGGCACCACCAGCTGCGGGCCGGCCTGAATGGCCAGCTCGGCATCCACCTGGGTGGTGGTGATGCGGGCTTTCTTGGGCGCCGGCACCAGGTAGCCGATCTGCTCCAGAAAGGCGCGGTAGGCGCTCATGCTGTTGGGGACCGCGGCGTCGCTCATGTTGATCGGGCCGGGGTGGGCGGCGTGCCAGGTGTCGAGCTCGGTTTGCAGGCGATCACGCTCGGCCAGCAGGGCGATGTTCTTTGGCGCCAAATCGGCCACGATGGCGTCAACGCCTTTCCAGAATTTGGCCGGGGCGACGCCGGTGCCGGGCAGCACTTGGGTGTCGATGAACTGCTGCAAAACAGTGGCAATTTGCAGGCGGTGCCTGGTGGTACGTTCGGTCATGGTGGGTCAGTTCTCAAAAAAAGTTGCTGAATAGTGAACACGTCGACAAGCTGTCAGAGGGGCAATGATACAAAACCGGGCTTACGCGGGAAAAAATTCGAGCACCGCACGCAGGCTGCTGCCAACGCGTGTGGGCTGTGTGCCTAGCTCTTCAAACGGCAGTTGGTAACGGTTGACCCACAGGGTCTGGTAGCCGTACCAGGTGGCGCCCAGCGCATCCCAGGCATTGCTGCTGACAAAGACGATTTGTTCGGCTTTGAATCCGGTGGCCTGCTCGCCCAGCGCATAGGCTTGCGGGTCAGTCTTGTAGAGACGGATCGGGTCGACGCTGATGACGTGATCCAGCAGCCCCGCAAAGCCGGCCGACTGCACCGCAGCGTGCAGCATGGGGGCGTCACCATTGCTCAAGATGCCGGTCGGGATGCCGCGACCTTTCAGCTCGCGCAACACCGCCAGGTTCTCCGGGAAGGCGCTTAAATGCTGGTACTGCGCCAGCAGTCGCTCGACTTGATCTCCATGGCGGGCTTGAAAATCTTCTTTGCTATTTAGATCAACTTCACGTTTAGCCCCCGCCGAATAAGCACCAATAGCTATCTTCTTAATAGCGTAAATCAGAGCCGCACGGGTCAGCACGCTGAAGGGCTGGTAGTGGGCGCCGTGACTGCTGGTGGTCACGAGCCGGGTGTATTCGATCTGCTTGTCGCGCCACAGCACACTGAGCGCCTGGCCGTGGCCGGGAAACAGCGCCTCGGCCAACTGGCCCACGCTGTACACATCAAACAAGGTGCCATACGCGTCGAACAAGACGGCGCGGGGCGCGGCGGGATGGGGCGAGCTGTTCTGGGTCATGCCTTACTCTATTCCAATAGGGAGCCGCGACCAAAAAAATAGTGCTCGTCATGGCCGCACCATCGTTCACAATGTGCCGGCTTCATATTTGGCCCCCCAGTCACCCAGCCCATTCAGAAATCCTCGCATGCATCAATCCAAAGCACTGCCCCCTGCAACCCCAGCGCTGCCGCTGACCGGTCTGCGCGTGGTCGAATTCACCCACATGGTGATGGGCCCGACCTGCGGCATGGTGCTGGCCGACATGGGGGCGGACGTGATCAAGGTCGAGCCGATCGAAGGCGACCGCACCCGCCATCTGCTGGGCGCGGGCGCGGGCTTCTTCCCGATGTTCAACCGCAACAAGAAAAGCATTGCGATTGATCTGCACCAGCCAGAAGGCGCTGCCGTGGCGCGCCTTCTCGCCGCCTCGGCCGACGTGGTGCTGGAGAACTTCAAGCCGGGCACCATGGCGAAATACGGGCTGGACTACGCGGCGCTGTCGCAAGTGAACGAGCGCCTGATCTATGTCAGCCACAAGGGCTTTCTGCCCGGCCCCTACGAGCACCGCACCGCGCTCGACGAAGTGGTGCAGATGATGGGCGGCCTGGCCTACATGACCGGGCGCCCCGGCGACCCACTGCGCGCGGGCAGCAGCGTGAACGACATCATGGGCGGCCTGTTTGGCGCCATTGGCACCCTGGGCGCCCTGATCCAGCGCGGCATCACCGGCAAGGGCCAAGAGGTGCAAAGCGCTTTGTTCGAGAACAACGTGTTTCTGGTGGGCCAGCACATGCTGCAGTACGCCATGACCGGCCAGCCGGCGGCGCCGATGCCCGCGCGCATCTCGCCCTGGGCGGTGTACGACGTGTTCGCGGTCAAGGACGGCGAGCAGATATTTCTGGCCGCCGTGAGCGACGCGCAGTGGCTGGCGTTCTGCGATGTCCTGGGCTTGGGCGACCTCAAGCTGGACCCGCGCTTTGCCAGCAACAACGACCGGGTGCGCTCGCGCCCTGCCCTGCTGGCAATCCTGCGCGCGCGCCTGGCCGAGCGGGGCGCGGCCGAATTGGCGGCCCTGTTAGAGGCGCATGACTTGCCGTTTGCGCCGATCCGCCGACCCGAGGAACTGTTCGACGATGAGCATCTGTTGGCCACGGGCGGCCTGGCCGCCATCACCCTGCCCGATGGCCCACGCGCCGGGCAAACGACGAAGGCCCCGCTGTTCCCGTTCACGCTCGGTGGGCAGCGCCTGGGCGTGCGCCTGCAGCCGCCGACCCTCGGCCAGCACACGGCAGAGTTGCTGGCCGAACTGGGATACAGTGCTGAAATAGTTGAGGCATTGCGCGTCGCTCACGCCGTGGCATAAAAAGACAATTGATCTTGCGGAAAGCCTGTTTGGACCATAGAACAAAAATCATAGGGATCGTCTTGCTGAGTCTGGCTCTGGGCAGTCAGGCGCTCACGCTGGGGCGCATTCGCGGCGCAGCGCTGATTGGCAAGCCATTGGATGTGACGGTTCAGGTACAACTGGATGCCAGTGAGAGTGCTTCGTCCTTGTGTTTTGAGGCCGACGTGTTCCACGCCGATACCCGCCAGGAGACCAGTCGCGTGAGGGTGCTGGTCGAAGGCTCGGCGCAAGCCCAAAGCGTCAATGTGCGGATCTTGTCCTCGGCGCTGGTGGACGAACCGATGGTGACGGTCTATTTGCGCAGCGGCTGCAGCCAGAAGACAAGCCGTCGCTACGTCTTGCTGGCTGACATGCCCAGCGAGGTGGCAGCGCCAGCCGTGCTGGCTGTTCCCTCAGCCACGCCCTTGGCATCACCAGCACCGTTGGTCCGGCGCGTCGTCCCGGTTGAAACGCCCAAACCAGCGCCTCCAACAGACAAGCCCGCCAATCGTCCGGTGAACAACAGGGCCGAAGCCGCGCCCAAGAGCGTGACGGCCAGCGCACCGCGCAAGGCCGCCCGGCCATCGGCACAGCCTCGCTTGAAACTCGACCTGTTGGAGCTGATGGCGGAGCGCGAGCCAACGCTCAATTTCTCGACGGAACTGTTGACCCAGCCCAGCGGCAACCCGCAGCGTCGATCCGAAGCGGCCGCCCTCTGGCTGGCAGTGAATGCATCACCCGAAGACATCTTGCATCAGGGTGTTCGGATGCGCACGCTCGAGACGGACGTCAATGCCCTGAAAACCTTGACCGCAAAAAATCAACTCGGTTTGACCGACCTGGGCGCGCGCCTGCACCGGGCCGAGTCCGAGCGTTTTTCCGCCTGGGTTGTGTACGCACTGGTCGCCAGTTTGCTGGGCAGTCTGGCTGCGCTGGCTTTTATTTGGAATCGACGTCGCCGTGGTCCGGCCCATGACAACGATTGGCGGAACGGCGCCGGCAGCCAACAGCCACTGGCCACCGAGCCCTGGCCGACATCAGCGTTGGGGTCCGTGCCGCAGCCGCTGACGCCGCCACCGGCCCTGAAGAAATCGCCCGCACCGGTCGCAGCCGGGTCATGGAAGAAGCCTGAAGCGTCCTCCGATATGGACATCAGCATGGCTGAAGTCAGTCATTCGATTTTTGATGAACTGATGCGGGCAGACGCCAGTCATACATCAGAAAACCTAAAGCCCGCCGCCCCAGCCCCCCGCATGGCAACGCCTGAAGGGCCCGGGCAGCAGAAACGCAGCGTCAACGCCCTGACGCTACTGAGACAGGAACAGGTGGAGTTGTTGCTGGCACAGGGCAGACCCGAGCCGGCAGTTGGCTTTCTCAAACAACATCTGCGTGACAGTGGCAGACCCAATCCGGCGCTGTATCTGGATTTGCTCAGCCTGTTGCATTCACTGAGTCTGAAAAGTGATTTTCAACACTACCGCGAGGAGTTTGGTCGCTTCTTTACGGGCAGAGTTCCTGAATTTGCGGTTTTCAAAAATGAAGGTCGCGGTCTGGACGACTACCCGCACCTGTTGGCCCGCATCACCGAACTGTGGGCAACGCCCGCCGTGCTGGAGCTGCTGGAATCCTGCATCGTTCAGGATTCCGCTGGGGGCAAGCATGAGTCGATTGATTTGGCGGCGTTTCGTGAGGTTTTGCTGCTGCATGCGGTGGCGCAGCTGATCAATCTGGCACCCACAGCAGTGAGCGGTGAACCCGTTCATTTGCCTTTGACTCAGCCAACTCCGCCGACGCTGGATCTCGACTTGTCCGATTTGGACCTGGGGCCTCTTGTCTTCGAACCGGAGGCCACAGCGGATGTCGACATTCCGCTCTCGATGCCCGATGAGCCGGTGCTCGACGCGCCCACTGCAGCCCTGGCGCCGCCGCCCAGGCACGAAAACATGATTGACTTTGATCCGCCCGAAGCGTCCAAGTCAGGTCAACGACACGGCCTTTAGCCAGGTTGCGCGCTGCATCATGGTGCAGAAGAACAATTGCAGGGAGTGATCGACCGCAGAAACAAAAATGCCAACCTGAACCGGTTGGCATTTTTGCAAGGTAAACCTTGGTGGCCCGGGGCGGAATCGAACGACCGACACAAGGATTTTCAATCCCGAATAAATAGTATTTGCCGTCGTTGATTGGCGCCTATACAATCATTGTAAATCAATCACTTACGTTAATGTAACTGGACAAATTAACAGCAATGTGTTGATTTAAATTCGGCAAAATTGGTGAAAAGTGGCTACATGGTGGCTACATGGAAAGGCGGGGCAAGATGGCTAGACCAAAGAAAAGCGATGCGCCAGACCTGACGCAAGCAATAGACCTGACTGCTGGCGCAATCGAGCGCCTGACCTGCCCGGTCGGAAAGCAACAGGCGTTCATGCGCGACAGTGACACCAAAGGGCTACGGGTGCGCGTTACCGCCGCTGATGCCAAGTCATTCGTTTACGAGCGCAAGCTAGACCGCCAGACGATACGCCGAACCATTGGCGAGGTGTCCCTTTGGAGCATTGACCAGGCACGCATCGAAGCCCGCCGCCTTGGCGTAATGCTCGACAGTGGCACAGACCCGCGAGAGCTAGAGCGCCAGCAAAAGGCAGCAACGCAAGCACAAGCGACTGCCAATGCTGCCAACGCCTTGACCGTTGGCGAGGCGTGGCAACGCTATTGCGTCGAGCGCCGCCCGTTCTGGGGCGACCTGAACTACAAGGACCACGTTAATCTGGTGCAGACTGGTGGCGTTGAGCGCGCGCGCCGGTCTGGTGTGCTGACAAAGCCCGGGTTGTTGTCTGAATTTATGCCGTTGCGCCTTGCAGACCTCGACGCGCCAACAATCGAAGCATGGGCCAGACGAGAGAGCAAGACCCGCCCTGCCCGTGTTCGACTTGGGTTGCGACTGCTGAAGGCTTTCCTACGTTGGGCAGCATCGGAGCCTGACCTGAAGGGAAAGGCAGACCCAACCGCCGCCAGTGCCAAAAAGACCCGTGAGTTCGCCGGCAAAGCCAAGCCGAAAAATGACTACATCCAGCGCGAACAACTGCCAGCATGGTTCGACCACGTTCGCCAGATACCGAACCCGGTAATCAGTGCTTACCTTCAAGTGCTGCTGCTCACTGGCAGAAGGCGCGAGGAAATTGCTGAAATGAAGTGGAAGGATGTGAATTTTCAGTGGCGCGGCATAGACATGAAGGACAAGATGGAGGGTCGCGCTCCTATGCCGCTCACGCCCTATGTGGCGCATTTACTGGCTGGCCTGCCCAAGCGTAACGAGTGGGTGTTCGCTAGCGTTCTGGTACTTGACCCGAGCGAAAAGAACGCCGAGCGTCGAGCCCGGTATCACGAGGAAAAAGGACAGGCACCGCCAGTGGGTGACGTGTCTACCCGAAGCGCATCAGGCCGATTAACTGACCCGAGCAATGCCCACCGCCAAGCCTGTGCCGCCGCAGGGCTTGTGCTGACCCTGCATGGCCTGCGTCGTTCGTTCGCTTCACTTTGTGAGTGGCTAGATATACCAGGTGGCATCAGTGCTCAGATTCAAGGTCATGCACCGCAAGGCGTGCGCGAACAGAACTACATCCGTCGCCCGCTCGACCTGCTGCGCGTTCACCATGAAAAAATTGAAGCGTGGATACTGGAACAGGCCGGAGTTAAGTTCGACCCCAAGGCAGAACCGGGCAAGCTGCAATTGGTGGCCGGGCGATTGCAGTGCGTAACGTTACGAGATACACTTGACCATGATTAAGACATTCCGGCATAAGGGCTTGAAAGCCTTTTTTGATAGCGGAAGCATGGCAGGCATTCAGCCTATCCATGCGCCACGATTGGCCGCCATGCTGCGCCGCTTGAACGAAACGACCAACGCCCAAGGGATGAATCTGCCGGGCTGGAAGTTGAACCTCCTTAAAGGGAGCGACCTCAAAGGACATTTTTCAGTGTGGGTTAACGGCAACTGGCGCATGACTTTCACCTTTGATGGCGCCGACGCCGTGCTGGTGGACTATCAGGACTATCACTGAGCAACTGGAGAACGACTATGGCACGCATGTTTAACCCCCCCCATCCCGGCTTGACGCTGAAGGACGATGTGTTGCCCGCGCTGGGGCTGACTGTGACGCAGGCCGCGCAGCAACTTGACGTTTCCCGCGTGGCCTTATCCCGGGTGCTGAATGGCCGGGCTGCAATATCGCCTGAAATGGCCCTACGCATTGAGGCATGGCTGGGCGTGGAGCGTGGCGGCGAAGCCCGCCTATGGCTGGCAGAACAAAGCGCCTATGACGTGTGGCAAGCCGCGCAAAAATTCAAGGCTGCACCGATGCACGTTCAACCCGCGCCAGCAATGGCCGCCTAGCCACAAATTGAAAGTGACCTCAATCCATGACCACGCCGAATTCGCCGCGTTTGACCAAGAATGAGTTTTCAAAGTTGATGGAGCAGTTAGCGCGGTTGAGCGCCGCTCAGGAAGCCGCAGCCATGGCGTTGCTGCTGGCGATGGCTGAGCAATCGCCACCTGTAAACACACATTGATTACCCGTCGTCGCAGCCAAAATAGATGGGCCCCGACATTGTTTTTTCACCAGCTAGGCCGGGACCACTTACCCCGTGCTGAAAAGCCGAACCTCCCGCTGGCCTGCTGGCGCAATCGCTCAGGTCACGGGCCACAAGCCCAGCGCCACCGCTGAGTTCTACCGGCCGCGCAGTGTGGATGCTTTGCGCCCGTACCTTGAAACAATCGACGCGCACATTTTGCAAAGCGCCGGGGTGAAGTTTGATGCCGCCCTGGAGCCGGGAAAGCTGCGCGTGGTGGCTGGTTGATAGACGGGGTGGCGGATACTTTAGTCTGCCCCACCGACCCCTCGCCGCGTCGCAAATATCTTGCAACCTGACTGGCACTAGTATCAATGAAACATCGGATTCCCTGATTGCGAAAAGTCAATCGCACTCATGCTTGGTGCGCCCGGCGAACTGCTGACCGGCTGGCTAGATGAATTGGCCGTGAGCGTGACCGACTTCGCCACCCACATTGGCATTGACCGAGTGATGTTGTCCAAAATGCTGCGTGGGCACGCCGCCGTGAGCGCCGATATGGATTTGAGACTAACCGAAGCATTGGGCACCTCCCCGGACTAATGGCTGGAGCCAAAGACCCAGCGTGACCTATGGACAGCCGGACAGACTGCCAAAGACCGCAAGCGTATCAAACGCATGGGCGCGCCAGCAGTAGCCGCTGAGAATTTTTGCACCAGTTATTCCAACCTCGGAGCCCGCCCGTACGAATCGTCAGCGATTTCGCTAGCTTGTGAATGTGTTGCTCATAAGAAGTACCACTGACGAAAAGTAGCCCCGTTGTTTTATGCAGATGTGTGCTAGACAATCTCCATGTCCGTTGATTAATTAACGGACTTCGACACTAGGCTAGCGCAGGAAGTGCTTCAAAGTGGCTGCTCAAGAGAGGATTTACTCCTACTGACGGCCCCCTAGTCATTCACCAACCTATAAAGGTATGAAATGACTGCACTTACTTTCCAACCCGCATCGCTGACGCAAGAAATCCGCGCCGGGCTGCCCACTACCAAGGCAGCGCAAGCATTCCCGTCGCCGAATTCGCTGATGGCGAAATACCCGCCCTTGAGCGCGGTAACAAATCCCAACGTACCAACAGAGCAGGCCGCGTATTACCTCGACCGCCGTCCCCAGACCCTGAGAATTTGGGCCCTCACCGGGTATCCAATCATGCCACGCCGCGTGAATGGTCGCTTGGCCTGGCCCGTGGCCGACCTCCGCCTGCTACTAGGGGTGGCTCAATGAAAAAAGCCCCCGCACCGACCAAGACGCAAGAGGCTTTCCAGACTACCAAGCAACAAACTTATTTTACCAAAATTGCCCATTTTTTGGGCACTGAAAACCCCCGCCATTTGAGGACCATTACTGCCTTGCTGGCGCGCCCCCGTCGCCGCGAGGATGTTGACTCAACCGCCGGATGCTCAAACGGCCCCGAGCTAATCGCAGAGCTTCGCCGCCGTGGGCTTGAGGTGCCATGCATGCGTGTGCACTTCCGTGACCGCGACGGCAAAGCTTGCTGCCCCGGTGTGTACTCTTTCACCGCACGCGACCGCCGCCTGATTGCCATCTGGAAAGCCAATCGCAAAGGGACTGCCCATGTTGTCAACTAACAACCTCGACCGTGCCCGTGATGCGCTGTGCTCGATACCGCCCGACCTTCCGCGCGATGATTGGCACCGTGTCGGACGTGCCGCCATTGCAGCCGGGCTTGACGTTGACGCGCTGATTGACTGGAGCCGCAACGCTGGCAACTTCAAAAGTGAGCAAGATGTTCGCGCCGCTTTCACGACCATCACGCCCGAAGGTGGCACGGGTGCCGGAACCTTGTTCAAAATCGCCGCTGAAAACGGCTGGCCATCCGGGGGCGACAAGCTCCAGCAGAAGCCGACGCAAGCCCTCAGGAAGGCCGCAGAGGCGCCGCGCAAGCCTGCCCCGGGTACTGACCCCGCCGAGGTGTTGGCACGCTGCCAGCCGGCGACAAATCAGCATCCATACATCATGGGCAAAGGTGCTGGCGGTGCGCCGCTTGATGGCCTGCGGGTGGTGCCTGCTGGCGACCCGTTGGTTATCAGTGGCTTGAGCATGGCCGGTGCGCTGCTGGTGCCAGCCTTTGCGCCGGACGGGAAGCTACAGAGCGCCCAACTGATACCGACCACGGGCAAGAAAATGAACCTGCCGGGTTCGCCTATGGCCGGCGCATCGTTCACCGTGGGCGAACTGCTGCCGGGTGGTGTGGTTTACATCGTGGAGGGTATCGGGCAAGCATGGGCCTGCTGGCAGGCAACCGGGGCCGCTGCTGTGGTGTGTTTCGGCTGGGGCAACGTGGGCAAAGTCACCGCAACCCTTCGCCAGCGTGACTCGACCGCCCGGCTGGTGCTGGTGCCCGATGTTGGCAAAGAATCGGAGGCCGAGAAAATCGCCCTTGAGCATGGTTGTTTCATGGCGGCGATGCCGCCCGGTGAAGCGCATAACTTTGACGCCAGCGACCTGATGGCCCGCGATGGTTTCGATGTGCTGGCCACATTGCTTGAGGCTGCAACCAACCCGCCCAAGCCTGAGCCCCGTTACAAGCTGCTGAGTGCTGGCGACCTACGCGACCTGCCTCCGCTTGCGTGGCGCGTGCGTGGTGTGTTGCCTGCTGCGGGGCTGGCTGCCTTGTTTGGCCCCAGCGGCTGCGGTAAGACCTTTCTTGCAATAGACATGGCCGCCGCGATTGCCGCGGGGCAAAGCTGGTTTGGTTGCCGTATCGAGGCCGCCCAGGTGGTGTATGCCGCGCTGGAGGGTGAAGGCGGGTTCAAGCTGCGCGCCCAAGCATGGGAAACGCACCAAGGCCGCGACCTGCCCGATGGCCTGCAACTGATGATGCAACCGTTCAAGTTGACAGACCCCCGCGATGTGAGCGACTTGGCTGCTGTGGTGCCTGCCGGTGCTGTGGTGTTTATCGACACACTCAACAGAGCCGCCCCACTTGCTGACGAAAATAGTTCAAAGGACATGGGCGAAATTCTGGAAGGTGCCAAGCGCCTGCAACGCCTGACAGGTGGGCTGGTGGTGCTGGTGCATCACACCGGCAAGAATGCCGCCGCTGGCCTGCGTGGGCACAGTTCTCTATTCGCCGCCTGCGATGCCGCCGTGGAAGTGTTACGCGATGGCGACCGCCGCGAATGGAAGGTGGCGAAATGCAAAGACGGTGTCGATGGTGACGCGCATCCGTTCAAGCTGAACATTGAAACGCTGGGGCTTGATGAATACGGCGACCCGGTGACAAGCTGCGTGGTGCTGCGTGATACCAACGCCCACGACGTGCAACGGGTGAAGTTGCCCCAAGGAGGAAATCAACGACTTGTCTATGAGGGCATCCGTGTCCTGTTCAAAGATGGCGCAACAGGTAAGCCCGGAGCGCCACCGCTTCGCCCCTGCATTCAACTAGAGGCCGCTGTGACTGCTGGCGCTGGCCGCCTGACGTGTGCCACCGACCGCAGAGCTACCCGCACCAGAGAAGCAATCACGGGGCTGGTTTCCCGTGGTGTGCTGGGTTTAAACGAGGGGTGGCTTTGGACTGCCTGAGTAACCGAAATCCGCCGTTTTCTCCGTCTCCGGTGAATTCCGTAACCGAAATCCGCCGCCCCCCCTTTAGGAGGGGGTTAGGTTCGGTGATTCCGGGGAAGTGCTGCCATGACTGATTTATTCGGACTGGGGCAACCAGAACCCAAGCGCACCAACGACCGCCCCGAAGCCGCTGCCCTTGCTGAGGTGCTGAAGGCACTGAGAGCGCATCCGCTTGTGGCATGGGCTGAGCGTCAGAACAGTGGAGCCGCCAAGGTGGGCAATCGGTTTATTCGGTTTGGCTGGCCCGGCTGCCCTGATGTGCTGGGACAGTTACGCGATGGCCGCCTGCTGGGTGTGGAGGTGAAAGCGCCCAAGGGCAGGCCGAGCCCTGAACAGGTGGCATTTCTCGACCGCATCCGTGGTGCTGGCGGTGTTGGTTTCATTGCCCGTGACCTGCGGGACGTGGTGCAAGCATTGGGGCCGTTATAACTTGCCCTTGACCTGGTGGCGCATTCGCTGCTAACCGCCTAAAACGTCAACCGCAAGCGAACGGCAGTGAGAGTCGATGACGCCTGAAACGAGGTATGACGGTTGAAGCCGCAACAAATGCGCAAAATTGCGCAACACACTGGCAACGGTGCGGACCTAGCAAGCAACGAAGAAAGCAACACCATGAACAAAACACAAGAAGCCAATCGCTTGCGGGTCAGGCGCTACCGTAGTAAGAACCAACGGATTGACTATGTGCCGGCGCCGGACGTTCTTGAAATGATTGTGCATCACCTCAAGGCTGAGCTGGACAACTGCAAAGCCGGGGTGATTGACGTATTGATACGGTCAGGTCATGAAGCGATGTCCGGTAATGCAGAGAAGGACAAAGTTCAGAACGCGAACTAGGCGGCGAGTTTTGTTGATAAAACGGTTCTACCTGTGCCCCATGTGCGGTGTGGTGGCTTCACCTCCCTATCGTGGACGCTAACCTGGCACTTGCGTATTCTGGAGCAATACGACCACCCGTTCTGCGCCAAAGCCACCACTGATTCCGATTCAAAAGCGCCACCTGCCGATTGGGGTCGGCAGCGCCGCTCAAGCCCCCCCAAAATCTTGTACGCCTGCATAAGCTGCTTTCCGGTCGTTGGACCCGGCAAGCAGAATCTCAGGACCCGACCACAAGCGGTCCCCCAGTCATACACTCCAAAGTGGTCACTCAGGGCAGATGTGTGGCAGACTGTGATGATGAATTCAGGTACTGACAGCATCCGTGCTGAATTGGCAGATAGGGCCGTCAAGGTCAGCCGCAAGCGCAACGCGCACCTCATGCAGCAAAAAAACTGCGCGCAGTGAGTCGGCGTCTCGGGTTTGGCGTCACCAACGAACGCGACAAACCTGCGTTGCAACAGGCCAGGTTCCGGTCGCACCGCGCGCGCTTTGTCATAAGAAAAACTTCCTATTGTGCTTACAATATTCTGTCTGTTAGGGATGTCATTGTGATAAATCCTAGGCAAACAAGGTCCAAATGAAGGATACGTTGCAGCCCCCCTCCGATTGGTTCAAAGCGGCCGCCGATGCGAGCTTGGACGGACTATTCATCGTGAAGGGGGTGCGGGACCAAGCTGGCCAACTGATTGATTTCGAGTGTATCGACATCAATGGCCACGCCCTAGAGCTGCTGGGGATGACCAGAGAAAAGGTCATCGGCCAGAAGCTTTGGGGGCTGCTTCCCATCCACCGCGAGGGCTTCTTCGACAAGTACGCTCAAGTGTTGGCCACAGGCACTCCATTGGAGGAAGAATTCCCGATTGTCACCACGCAGGCAAAAGCGAGGTGGCTGCGGCACCAAGTAGTGCGCGTAGGCGACGGCATCGTTATCTTCGC
>NZ_JAAFHA010000079.1 GCF_010365055.1 Rhodoferax sp. | reverse complement strand
CAGGGGCCTGATTAAAAAATCCCAAAACCAGAAACTTCCAAACAGGGTCAGTTTCAGTGGTCGGGGAAATTACAGAACGAATGTTGCACTACCCAATACTCAGAGCCATTTATTCCAAGTTGGGCACAGGCGAGGCCTGCGCGTTGGTACAAGGGATGCCAGAGTTAAGCGCCTTCGCCCATTGGGTCAGTTCTCTTGTGTTCTCAACTCAAGCAATCAGATCGGTCGTAGGGACTGTTTGCCACTCGATTTATACCAAGGGTCAACTCCTCACACGCCGCGTCGGCTTCTTCTCACGCTCCACGGTGCCTTGATTGTTCGCTGGCGAACAGACAGACGGCCTCAAACCTGTCCAAATGGAACTGCGGCGATTGGCGATGCGCTTTTTGTCGCAGCATCTGAAGACCGTCGTCTACGGATACAAAATTGACAGCAGCTAACGGTCCCGCCCCCAAACCGAAAGGAAACACCATGACGAGCGAGAAAACGGCTCACATCGAGCCCTCCAAACACTCAACCGACGAAGTTGATGAATTTCTGAATATGGTGGAGGACAACGTCGATGACGCTCCAGGCGCTGGTTCGCCGGCCATCATGCCGAACACGAATCTGGATGACGACGGCAAGCCCACTACGGACACACCGAACAATCCAAAAACCTGAACAGTCCGTACCAGGATCGCGGTCAATCGACAACGGCGGCAGTGTACTGCGGCTCCAGCGCCCAAGAAACAAGGCAGCAGTAATGTTGGCCTCCGGTTCAGCACGGCATCCTAATCCGCCGAGGAATCAGCACTGGCCCTTTTCAAAGGGCTGAGGTCATGGCGGCTGTCATTGACTGTTTGAAAGCTCTTGAGGGCGACTGTCCACGTCTAAGACCTCAAATCAAGATCGACTATCCGGCAGGCACATATGGCCGAATGAAATCAAAAATGGCGGCGCTCAAAATCATCCTACTGTTTCTTGCCGCCAAGGGCTAGCCCATGCGCCCAAGGGCACCAGGTCGGCAGATGGTCCGGATTTCCCTGAGGACCATGAAGACCCGGAGCATCTGCGAAGTTGGCACGGCCGCAAGACGCCTGGTTATTTGCAGCCCAAACGTCCTCTGAGGAGAACCTATGCCCAAGAATTCATGGAGCGCCAAACGCAAACGCCAGTACACCCACATCAAGGACAGTCTCATCGAACGTGGCAAAGACGAACCTGTTGCCGAGGAGATTGCCGCGCGCACCGTCAACAAGGAGCGTGCGCAACACGGAGAGTCCACGGTGGCCAGCGCGTCGTCGATCAATGACATGTCGGCTGGGCGCCGTGGCGAGCTGCGATCCCATCTAGGGCCGGGTGGCCGCACGCTGCTGCAGTTGCGCAATGAGGCACGTCAGCGTGGTTTAAAAGGGCGCTCCAAAATGGACAAGGCACAGCTTGAACTGGCCTTGCAGAGATGACCTCAGCCTTGCAGCAGTCCTTGACTCTGGCTCGGGTGCGCGCAGGGAATACCCAACGGACTCTTCATGGTCGCTTGCCCATCGATCTCGGTAAGGACACCGGAACCTTCAGCCTTCAACGCTGCGATGACACGCTCCGCAGAGACTGAAAGGTCGCTGTTGCCGAGAGGGGCGTGAAAGCCGTAGGTGGGGACGACTTGCTGAGTCATGACACCAGATGGTGAGGAATTTTGGTTGCCTGGGATCATGGTTGTCGCGTTCCCAAATTTCAAAATGACGTGCGCGGTAACGTACACCACATGGATCGACTTTGGCGTTGACCCAGAACCGCGTCAAAGCTGATTTGCGTTGCGCGAAGATTTGAACCCCATGCGTTGAGATATGCCACGCAGACTCTTCAGCGCGCTCATGGGGCGGACCACGGACCGTGCGTGGGTTCTCACGCCCGCAGGAACGTCAGCAGCGCATCATTGAATGCTTGCCGGTGCGACACGTTAAGCCCGTGCGGCGCACCGTTCACTGTCACGAGCTTGCTGTGGCGCACGGCGCTGTGGGTGCGCCGCCCCGAGCCTTCGATGGGCACGATCGCGTCGGCATCACCGTGGATCACGAGCGTGGGCACTGTCACCTTTTTCAGGTCATCGCGGAAGTCGGTCGTGCCGAACGAGTCCATACACGCCAACGCCGCATGCTGCGCCGACTCGAGGCACAGGGCGATCGCCTCGTCGCGCTGCGACTCGGTAACCTGCAGCGCACCATTGGCCGAGAAGAAGTCCCTGGTGAACTGGTCGAAGAAGGAACTGCGGTCCTGCTCAAGCGCGTTCCTCATCTGTTGCGCCTTCTCGGGCGTCAGCGGGCCCTCCGGGTTATCGGTCGTCTTCATCAGATATGGAGGCACTGCCGCGGCGAACACCACGCTATGCAGGCGCGATTCGCCAAACCTGGTGATGTAGCGCGCTACTTCGCCCCCGCCCATCGAGAAACCCACCAGCGTCACGTCCTGCAGTCCGCACTGGTCCATGACGCGCTGCAGGTCGTCGGCCAGTGTGTCGTAACCGTAACCTGATTGCGGCTTGTCCGAGCGGCCGAAGCCTCGTCGGTCATAGGCCACCACGCGATAGCCAGCATCGCGCAGCGCTGACACCTGCGGTTCCCATGCCTGCGCAGACAGCGGCCAGCCGTGGATAAGCACCACCGGTCGGCCGACTCCACCGCTGTCGTCAACATGCAGACGCACGGTGTCTAGGGGCGCTGTGTCGCCGTTGCTCGAATCCTCAGGGCTCGCCATCGCGCCAGCGGCAGACCCGCCCAGTGCGCCGGCAACGGCACCCAGCGTGGCTCCCACCACTACCCCCACCGGGCCGGCCACCATGACACCGATGGTGGCACCCGTGGCCGCACCGGCCACCATACCGCCACCCATCAACACCGACTTAGCCTCACGGTCCACTTCCTCGGGTTCCAGCGCCATCTGCGCCGCGAGGTTCGGGTCTTGCGACGGAATGCCGTGGCCGGGTAGGGCCTGCTCGGCAAGGTCTTCGTCGGCAGGGGCGGTCTTGGACGGCGGGGTGGTCATTGGGTTCATGTGCTTCTCCTAGGTGAGTTGACGATGGAACGAACACGAGGCTCGGGCCGTAAGCTGTTGAGCGACGTTAGTCCGCGACAGCGGGCCCGTCTGTGCGGCAGCGTACGGTCACTGATCACTGCGCACAGTTCGTCTTCCAGGTCCACTTCGAGAAGATGACAGCCCAACCCGGTGCGTCCAGCAATTCCACCAATCTCCGCGCCTGCGGCCTCTCCTTGTCCCAATTGGTGACAGCGACACCGGTTTCCCGGGATGCGGCATAGCCCGGTGCAGTCTCAACCACATCGGCGAGCGTCTGGATTGAAAACTGCCCTATGACCTGAGTGCGCTGGCGCACATTGTTCTGCAGTCTCTTCCTCCAGAATGGCAAGTCTATCGCGCGGTACATAGCGTGACAATCCAAGGCAAGGGCATCCCAAAAAATCAGGTCACCCATCGGATATCACCGACAAGACCAGTGACTTGATTTATTGCCCCGCGGTGGAGGGGTCGCAACTTTCCTACAGCGATAGCACATCCTCACTTATTGGAGAAAATGGTTCTTCATCGATTTTGCTGTGATTTTCCATTGGCTCTCGCAAAATTCGGTTTTTCAAATTTACTCAAGACATCATGAAAGACACGACGCTGTACGAACACCTTCTTGGACTGAAGACGCCGTGGTCTGTCAAGACGGTGGACCTTTCTTTGGCGGACCAGCGTGTGGTGGTTGAGGTCGTTCTCAAGAAGGGACAAGTGTGGGCTGACCCCACGGACGCCACCAAGAGAGCCCATGTCAACGGCTGGAGCGAGCGTCAGTGGCGGCACCTGGATACCTGCCAGTTTGAGACCATCATCAAAGCGCGTGTGCCCCAACTCAAGTACAGCGACGGAACGGTCGAAGAACTCACGGTGCCCTGGGCTGAGCGCTACAGCCGTGTCACCACATTGATGACTGGTTTTGTGATCAAGCTGCTCGAAGTTTGCCCGACCACCCAGGGCGTGTGCAATCTCACGCGCCTGTCCTGGAGCACCGTCAACGACATCATGGTCAGCGCTGTGGAGCGAGGCATGCTGCGCCGCAAAGAGGAAAAAATATCGTATCTCGGCATTGACGAGAAGAGTTCTGAGAAAGGCCACCGCTACGCCAGCATCCTGACTGACATCGACCGGTCCCGGGTTCTCGATCTGGTGCCTGAGCGAAAGCTGGTGGCCGCCACCCAGTTGATGGAAACACTCACGCCGGCGCAACGCGCATCGGTCAAGGCGGTGGCCATGGATATGTGGCCGGCGTTTATGAGTGCTACCAAAACGTGCATGCCCCAAGCCGACATCGTGCATGACAAGTTCCACGTCTCCAAGTACCTCGGCGAGGCAGTCGATACGGTGAGAAAGCAGGAGCATCGCAGGCTGTCCCAAGCCGGAACTTCGCCATTGACTGGCAGCAAATGGGCGTGGCTCAAGAAGTATCCCGATGGGCGCAGCGCCGAGGCAATCTCGTTTCGGGCCTTGAACCAGCTCAATCTCAAGACCAGTCGGGCCTGGTGCATCAAGGAAAACTTCACCCAGTTCTGGAGTTACAGCTACAAGGGCGCTGCCAAACGTTTCTTCACTGCGTGGTCCAACAACGCCATGCGTAGTCGCCTGGAGCCAATCAAAAAGGTCGTCAAGATGCTCCGCCGCCACGAGACCGGATTGCTCAACTTCAGCCAACATCACATCAGCAATGCCTGTGCCGAAGGATTCAATAGTGCCATCCAACTCATCAAGGCCAACGCCCGTGGGTTTCGCAACTTCACCAACTACGGGCAAGGATTTTGTTTCACTGCGGAAAGTTGGACTTGAGCCTGGCGTGAGGAAAAAATCACAGTGAAATTAACGAAGAACCGGAGAAAATTATGAATCAGTATCAGATCATCGTTCTTGTCGGCAGCCTTCGCCACGATTCGTTTAACCGAAGATTGGCAGGCGCCATGGCAAAACTCGCGCCATCAGACTTCTCATTCAAGCAGGCACAAATAGATGACCTGCCGCTTTACAACCAAGACGACGATGCCCACCAGGCCGACTCAGTTATTCGTCTGAAATCGGAAATCAGGACGGCGCAGGGATTGTTGTTTGTCACGCCTGAATACAACCGATCCATTCCAGGCGTGCTCAAAAATGCCATTGACCATGCGTCGCGCCCCTACGGGCAAAGTGCATGGTCGTGCAAACCTGCGGGTGTGCTCGGTGTCTCAGTGGGTGCCATTGGCACCGCTCTGGCGCAACAACACCTGCGCAATATTCTGGCCTATCTAGATGTCCCGACGCTTGGGCAGCCGGAGGCATTCATTCAGGCCAAGGATGATTTGTTTCAGCAGGATGGTGGGATTGGGGAGGGCAGCAAAAAATTTCTTCAAGGCTGGATGGATCATTACGTGGCCTGGGTCAAGAAATACACAGTCTGATCCTTACGTGCGCATCGCAGATCCTGCGACAGGAAGCGTAACTGTGACGCGGACTTCCGACAACACGACGCGACCCATGAGCCTGAAGATGGAAGACCTGATGCCGTTGGACACAACAGGCGATTCTGGCGTAGATCAGAACGAGTACCCGGAGTAGATCAAGATGGATATACGCCATGGCAATTGGCGCAAGCTGTTTGCCGATCTATTCGCTTTTGTCAAAGTAACCGCGGCAACGCGCCATCGTTTGCTGACTATTTACGAGGTCAATGAAACCACATGGAAATCTATATTCCCACCGATGCGAATAGCCTAAATAGCGCGGACCAGCTCTACGACATCCCCGCTTTTGGGAACGTCAGTCTTTTGCACTTCACCGATTGTCACGCCCAACTGCTGCCCATTTATTATCGCGAACCCAGCATTAACCTCGGCGTCGGCAGCGCTGAGGGCAAAGTGCCGCATCTGGTCGGTGCTAGCCTGCTGGACAGATTTGGCATCAAGCCGGGCAGTCGGAGGGCCTATGCGTTTACCCACCTCGATTTTTGTGCTGCGGCCCGAGCCTATGGCAAGGTCGGCGGTTTCGCGCATCTCGCAAGTCTGGTCAAGCGTCTGAAGGCAAGTCGTCCCAACGCGTTGCTGCTGGATGGAGGAGACAGTTGGCAGGGCTCGGCCACGGCACTGTGGACGGCGGGACAGGACATGGTGGAGGCTTCGCTCGAGCTGGGTGTCGACGTCATGACTGGGCATTGGGAATTTACCTATGGCGCCGAGCGCGTATTGCATGTCGTGCGCAATGATTTCAAGGACAAGGTCGCCTTCATCGCCCAGAACATCGTGCATGAGGACAATGCCGACCCGGTGTTTGAGAGGTATGTCATTCGTGAACAAAATGGCATTCCGGTTGCCATTGACGGTCAGGCGTTTCCGTACACGCCCAAGGCCAACGGCGCGCAATTCACCCCTGACTGGGAATTTGGTATCGATGAAGCGCGCCTTCAGGCAGTGGTCAATGAGGTGCGCAATAAAGGCGCGCAGGTGGTCGTATTGCTTTCGCACAATGGCATGGACATCGACCTCAAATTGGCTGCGCGTGTTTCCGGGATCGACATGATACTGGGCGGACACACTCACGACGGTGTACCCGTCCCCAGCGTGGTTCAAAATTCCGGCGGGGCAACCATCGTCACCAACGCCGGATCTCACGGGAAATTTCTTGCCACGATCGATTTCGACGTGAAAAATGGTCGCGTTGCCGACTATCGATATCATCTGTTGCCGGTCTTTTCGGAACTGTTGCCAGCCGACCCCGCCATGCAAGCAACCATCGACCGAGTGCGTGCGCCTTACCAAAGTCTTCTTCAGGAACCGATTGCTGAAAGTCAGCAACTACTTTATCGACGCGGCAATTTCAACGGTTCTTGGGACCAACTGATTGTCGAAGCACTGATGCAAGTCAAGGGCGCAGAGATTGCCTTTTCTCCCGGGTTCCGTTGGGGGACCACGCTATTGCCAGGACAAATGATCACCCGCGAAAATTTGATGGAGCAGACGGCAATCACTTATCCCAATACCTCCTTGGCACAGATGACCGGGGCCGAAATCAAACAACACCTGGAAACACTTTGCGACAAAATTTTCAACGACGATCCCTATCAGCATCAGGGAGGTGACATGGTGCGTACCGGCGGACTTGCTTATGCGTGTGAGCCGGCAGCCAAAATAAATTCCCGCATCAGCGATATGACTTTGAACGGGCAGCCGATACACGCCGACAAGTCCTACAAAGTGGCGCGATGGGGTGTAGGCAGCGCGCAGTCGGCGGGCGAGCCGGTATGGGAGGTGGTCGAGCAGTATCTAAAAAGTGCCCCGATTGTTAAAGACCACACCCCCAACGTACCGCGATTGATTGGTTTGGGTTCAAACCCGGGATTCGCCAACGATTAGTCAGATGCCCAAGCAGTAGCGACGGAGAGTGTCCGAACATCATGGTGAGCCGTCTCACCGCTCCCCCCCGCGAAAGAATTGGTCGAGCCTATGGACTTCCGCCCCAATCTCTGTCTTGGGCTTGAGCGCCATCACCACAGGCTGGCGATGTTTTGCTATGTAAAGCTCTCGCCGAGACTCGCCAATCTTGACCGCGAGACCTTCGACATACTGCACATACCGTTTGCTAAGCAATCACCTAAACGATAACGTCGCCTGTGTACGGTTTTGTCCCATAGTAATCATGGATGATCTTCTCCCACGAAGGGTCGGCCATATTGGGCCAACTGTCCTGGTCGAATCCTGGGGCGCTTTCCAAGCGCTCCTTGTCAACGTTGAGTGTGAAGCGTTTGTTCTGCGTATCAAGCTTCAATGCGGTCCATGGCACGGCGAACAGCTTCTCGCCCATTCCAAGGAAGCCACCAAAAGATAACACCGCATAACTGACCCGACCCGTGCGCATATCGAGCATTATTTCTTTGATGTCGCCAAGGTCTTCATTCTTCAGGTTATAGACATCGTTGCCTATCAGCGTATCGGCCCCCATGAGCTCCGGCCCCGGCCCTTGCCGCACAATTACTCCAGACCCTCCGACGAGGTTGCCTTTGTACATGCCATAGGTGTCGCGTTCTTCATAGTTCATGTTAATCTCCAGTAAATAGCTTGTGTCAAATAGTGATCTGAGAAGTGGACCCGATGTCCGATGCTCAGTGCCAAAGATAGACGCATAACGCTCTCTCGTCTGTGCGGCAACACACAGGCAGCCGGAGAGGCTGCCAAATAATCCTACGGGGGTAGCAGCGCCAACATGACCAGTTGCCGGGGCACATCATGCCAACCGCGATGCGGCCGGCGAACGGCCCGGGTCATCAATGGGGAATGGAGAGGGACAGACCCGCTTGCAGCAAGGTGGCAAGGGCTTCTGCGGGAACCGGCCGACCAAAATAGTAGCCTTGCCCCTCGTCGCAATGCAGGGCCACAAGACTGGCGTGCTGCTCGGGTGTTTCCACACCTTCTGCAATGACCCGTTGCCCGAGGCTCTTACCCATGCTGATCACGGCGCTGACGATATTGGCATCATCCGGGTTCCCGTTCATCCGGTTGACGAACGACTGGTCGATCTTCAGCGTATCGATCGGAAACCGACTCAGATAACTGAGGCTGGAATAGCCGGTGCCAAAGTCATCGATCGCGAGCTTGACGCCCAGGTCGGCGATGGCCTGCAGCAAGGATCCGGTCGACTCTGCATTGCGCATGAGGACGCTTTCGGTCAGTTCGAGTTCCAGATAATGCGGCTCTATTTGCGTCTCTTCAAGGATGGCGCGGAGATTCTCCAGAAAATCCTCGGCGCGCAATTCGAGCGCCGAGGTGTTCACCGCCACGGTAATAGGTGGCAAGCCCGCTTGCAGCCAGGTTCGGACCTGACGACAGGCTTCGCGCAGCACCCACCGGCCAATCGGTCGGATCAGGCCACTGTCCTCGGCGATGGGAACGAACTCCACTGGAGACAGCAGTCCGCGCTGCGGATGCTGCCAGCGGATGAGAGCCTCGGCGCCAACAATGGTGCCGCTTTGCAGGTCTACTTTTGGCTGGTAATGCAACACAAATTCCTGCAGCTCCAGTGCCTGACGCAGGCTCGATTCAATCGATTGCCGCTGGACCGCCCGAGTATTCATATCCTGCTCAAAGAATTTGAAATTGTTGCGCCCATTTTGCTTGGCGTAGTACATCGCGGTGTCGGCGCACTTGATCAGGGTTTGTGCATCCTGACCATTGTCGGGGAAAATGCTGATGCCGATGCTCGCGCTGATATGAATATCAATCCGATCAATGAGGTGCGGCGCAGCCAAAGCAGTCAGCATTTTTTGCGCTGACAACGCTGCGTCATCGGCGTGTTCGATATAGGGCAGCAACAGCAAAAATTCATCGCCGCCTTGGCGACTGACGGTGTCCGAGTGACGCACACAATCCACCAGACGTTGTGCCACGGACTGCAGCAACTGGTCACCCACGCCGTGCCCCAGGGAATCGTTGATGTGCTTGAAGCCGTCCAGGTCCATGAACATCACCGCCAGTTGCCTGCGTTGACGGCGCGCGACTTCAATGGCCTGGCTAAGGCGGTCCTGCATCAGCATTCGGTTGGGCAGACTGGTGAGTGCATCGTGATGGGCCAAATGATCGAGTTCAACTTTTGCTGATTCGACTTGTTCGGTCAGTCTGTGTGCTTCCATCGTCGCGATGACCAGATTTGAGTTTGCTTCCCGCAACATCAGCACCTGGTCGTCCGACGTCGCCTGTTCTGACTCTACCGCACGAATGCCCTGCTCGCGTGACGTGACCGCCCCTTCGCGGACATGGGCTTCACCTTCGCGCACCTGCGCCGCTGTCCCGCGCAGATGGGCAGCGTCTTCACGCAAGTCGGCAACACCTTCCCGCATTTGCGCGGCATCTTCTCGTGCCGAGGCCAGATTCTCGCGGCTTAGTACGGCCGCCTCATCGTCAATGACCGCGCTTTCCCTGCGTGCGATATTATTTTCGAGGATGGTTGGCAACTTGTCTTCGTCAGCTTTGTTCATGACCCAAGCTCCCGCATCAACTCGATCCAGAAGCCGACCGTGCTTTGCACGCCGATGGCACCGCCCATCAGTTCGATCAGTTGCTTGGATACGACGAGGCCAATGCCGGTCCCTTCCTCGGTGCCAGCCTCTTGCCCGAGCCGATTGAACGGCTCAAACAGATGCGTCAGTTTTTCCGCAGACAATCCCACACCGCTGTCTCTGACGCTGATGCGCATGCGTTCGGCGCTGCTCGCGGCGCACCTTACTTCCACTGTCCCATGTTCACGGTTGTATTTGATGGCATTGGTCAGCAAATTGATCAGTACCTGCTTGACCCGGGTTGGATCGGCCATGACAAACCAGCTGTTGTCGAATGGGATCAAGGTGACATGGATATTGTGTTTTTTCGCCTTCGATTCGACCATGGCCAGGCATTCGCGAATGACATCGATCAGCAACACCGGCTCTCGCGACACCGGTAGTTTGCCGGATTCAATCACCGCGAGATCAAGAATCTTGTTGACCAGGCTCAGCAGATACCAACCTGCCTGGAGTATCTGTGCGATGTTCGCGTTCTGGGTAGGTGTTAGCGGGGGAGAGCCCGATTCGATCAACTGTGCGAAACCGAGGATCGCGTTGAGCGGCGTGCGCAACTCGTGGCTCATGCTGGAGAGGAACTCTGATTTGGCAAGGTTGGATTTTTCCGCCAAGGATTTGGCGCTCTCCAGCTGAACCTGAGCCGCTTCAAGTCGTTCGGCCAGTTGTTGCGCTTCAAGGGTGGCAACGACCAGGCGTGAATTCGCTTGCTGCAGCATCAGCACATATTCGTCAGACGCAGCCTGTAATTCTTCTGCGGCCTGAATCTCGCGCTCGCGCAAGTCAGCGGCTTTTTCGCGTAATTGCACGGCAATTTCCCGCGCGCTGAACCACTGCTCGCCGCTTAATGCCGCGGCTGCCTCGTCGAGGCCCGCGCTTTTCCCACGCGTGATATCTATTTCACCAACGGATGACAAGCGATCCTTGTGCTCGCTTGATCTGTGCGGCTGCCCTGGGTCAACAGTTTGAGGCGCGCTGACATGCTCAGTTCGGTTCATTACCGACCGCCCTTATTTGATCCATTTGGCGCCGGAGTGACGCTGGGGTTGCCGGTCGTGATGCCGGTCATTTCCGACAAGATCTCGCCGATGATGATGCCGTCCTGCGTAATGTCAAACAACCGAATGTCCTTGCTGTGCGCACTGCCGCGGACTTTGATGACCGACATGGCGCGCTTGAATTGGCCTTCGATTTCGATATAGCGTTGCACGGCAATCGCATCCGCGAGAAAAGCACTCCCATAGGGGCTGAAGCGCAAGTCGGTGTAGCGGTCTTCCAGTTCGGAGGTCATCAAGATGGTCACGCCCATGCTCGTGAGCTCGGCAATCATCCGGTACAGCGTGCCACGGAAGTCTTCGCTGAACTCGGGTGCCAGTGCCAGCTCAAAGCCCGACAGGGAGTCAATGACGACGCGCTTGGCTTTCATTCGATTGATCATCTCGATCAAATTATGCAAGGTCTCATCAATGGATAAATCCAGCGAGCGCGTGTCGATGACCCCAACTTGCCCCGCCTCGACCAACCAATACAGTTTGGGATTGCCAAGCAGTTGACTCGGGCTTTTCTCAAACGCGGCAATCACACCGGGCTCGCCCCGACGGACACCTTCGGCGAGATACTCCGTCGACAAGACGGTCTTGCCGGAGCCAGAGGGCCCGACCACCAGCATTGAATAGCCAGCAGGCAGGCCACCGCCCAACATCTCGTCCAGGCCTGGGACGCCCATCGGTACCCGGGCCGCTTGAATGGATGTCTTGCTGGTTGACGCAGCCCATGTGCCATCTTTGACAATCGCGCGCGGAAACACCCGAATGCCATCCTGGTCGATACGAAACGTGTGCAAACCAGGCACCTGCGCTTGACCGCGCATTTTGACCACCTGAATCTTGCGCACCATGGAGTTGCGCTGCATGTTTTGTGCAAGCCACACAATACCGTCCGCGACCGTAAAAACCGGGCTTGATTCTGCTTCAGGCAACAAATACTCCCCCATCAAGAAGGTGGTTGCTTGCCAACTTGTCATCTGCATGCCGAGCTGCTGCACGAAACGCTGCAGCTCCGAGCCGCTCTGTTCCAATTTTTTCCCGGCCTGGACGACGGACCGAAACGAATCAACAAAAACGAGACTGGGCGAAAAATCTTTCACCTCTTGGGCAATGCGTGACATGACGCGGTCAAAATCGCCCTCCAGCAGATCGCTTGAGAGGTTGACGAAGCGGATCGATGTACTGATTTTGTCAAAATCAAAAAACGAAAACTGCTGTTGATAACGCAGCATCTTCAAGGCGGGCTCCCCCAGCACCGTGAAAAACAAGGCCCGATTAGTCGGGCTTGCCAGCGAAAACATGATCTGGTGCGCCAGCGTTGTCTTGCCGCTCCCCGGCGTGCCCGCAATCAGGTTGAACGAGAATTCTGGCAGGCCCCCGCCCAGCAAGTTGTCCAAGCCCGGGACGCCAGTTTGAAGGCGACGTATCTTCACTTTAGGCATTCTTTACTTCCTTGTCGGCTGTGTCTTGCGGGGCAATGTCCCATGCCGAATTCAAAATACGGGTTGTCAAGCGCTCGCCAATCATCGAGGCCAGAATGTTGGTGAACGTGATCAGCAGCAGACAGTTTGCCTCTCCAGCAAGCGTCGGCGGCTGTTCTTGAAGGCTTTTTTCCAGTTCGGCAAAGCGGTGATCGGTCTGGGGGGGGCCTGAACCGGCTGCCAGCCACGAGTAGGTCGACTGGCTCAGGAACACACTCCTGGCGTACAGGGAATCGAAACCACCGGCCCCGATGATCAAAATGAGTTGGGCCGCCATCTGCGTCCACAAGTCGACCGCGGCATCCGTGCCCATTTCGTGACGCTGTGTCGTCAGGCCTTTTATGAGCTGGTGCCGCAGCAGATCACTGGTTTGCATAGAAAGATGAGTAATCGGTGAAGTTTCTGAACCCTTCGGTGGACTGTCGAGCCGAACTTGAGCGTTTGACTGCTCAGGCGAAACATATCGTTTGGGTCTGACCTTCGCTGGCTCCGCACCGACGGAAAAAGGCAGGTGGAGCGATGGTTTCTCCATCATTCCCCCACTTCCGGCGGATTGTGAACTCTCCTTATGGTGAAAAATTGCGTTTGCGCAACTCATTTCATTCTTTCTGACCCTGACAAGCCGTGAACAAAAACTCAGTTGTTGGCAATGAAACGGTCTGCACGCGCAGCCTGCAGCACGGCTGATGGATCGTGTTCAAGCGCGTCCGCCGGAACGCGATCGGCGAGCCACGGGTTGGGTTGCGCAAACCAGTTCGCCAACTCCCAGGAGTCGTAGACGGGGATCAACTCCGCGAGGACCTGCGCAAGCGCCGGTGGCCGCGTCATGTTGAACAGGTTGAATTGAAAAATCGGAAGCCATGTTCGCGACTGCCACTCGAATCCGATCACTTCCCGCTCGGCGATCCAATTAGCAAGAGTATCTGCATTGAGCCCACAACGGCGGCTGAACATGGCGAGCACATTCTCCTCGCGAACGAGCCCGCCGCTGCCCCGGTAGGCATTGAGCATCGCAACGAATTGGTCGTCAGTGCAGTTCTGGGACGCGTCTGAATAGTGCCAATTTCCTGCCGCACGCGCAGGGTTGAACAGTGATCCGTCGAGCGATAAGCCCGTGGTGGGAGCAAGAACGTTTTGCATGAAGTCTCCAAAATCTGACCCCGTACCGTAGGGGACGCCCAATCTTTCGTCTGTGCGGTTACGAACACAGACCGGCACGCGCACGATGTTGGAAGCTGAACAGACGGCCAGAAAATCTTCAGTTAGTCATCCTCCCATTAGAGTTGACGGCATGTGGCATCGATTTATGTTTGCTTGTTACAAATTGTCATCTGTAAGGAGCCACCATGAAACTTATCCGCCCCTACCTTTTTTCCAGGTGGCTCGGCGGAGTCGGCTGTGATTGATATTCGCAAGGGCCAGGCACCGGCCCCACTTGAGCGAGCGGAGTTCGGTGTGCGGTTTCGCGACTCCTACATTGATCCAGCGTACCGCGCCGAAAATCAGTCGATTGCACGCCTTGAAGAGATTGCGTGGGCGGCCTACACCGAGGGCCGCAAGGCCCCGTTCACGCAGAAGGCAGGCGGGGTTACGCCGATCCCGACTACGACCTGTCAACCGAATGGATCGCCACGAAGGAACGCATCCTGGAGGCGCAACAGCGCTGGGCTGACCCGTCCGGCCCCTCCCGGGTATTGCAGATTTGCGGCTCAGCTCAGCGCGCAAGGACGGCACCTGCCCTGGCGAGATGTCCAAATCTTTTCGATTGCTACAAATTCCCCGCGAAGTGATGGAGCAGGCCGACATCGACCTCGATGTGCTGGGCAGTCGTGCAGCTGCCAAACTTCTGCGTCTCGTGGAGTTTCCCTACACCCCGAAGCACGCGAGCTGGCTAAACATGGCAGAAATCGAGATTGGCATCCTCAGTCACCAATGCCTGGATCGGCACATTGCCAATCTCGAAGTGCTGGCGTCAGAGGTTGCGACCTGGCAGCAAGCCCGCAACGAGGAATAGCGAACCATCGAATGGAAGCTGCCAGCATTGAATCGGTTTGGTGACTGTATGCAGATGAATTTGTTGTTCCTACATAGTGCTTTTCGTCAAATGTGTAACACGCCCATCTTGCCAGAAAACTCATTGCTTTTCGTACATTGAAGTGATTAAGGGACTAAGCTGCTGGCCCGGGGAAAATGTATACGGACCAGCATGCCATCAAGCCTACTCGCCGTCAGTTGCAGTCCTTCAGGGAAGAGACCCTCTGGCGCCGACGGCCCGGGTAAGGCTCCGTTCGCAAGCGAACAGACCAGGCACTGACAAGAGCGGATAGTGGGATAAATGGTCAAGAACAAAGGAATTCAAACGACATGGCAAGTATGGCTCGGACTGCTTTTATGGTTGCTGGTAGCCGCTGCCGTTGACCTCTGTGCTTATGGGTCCACACGGTGGACCAACGCCACGCGCACGCTGACCAGCCGGCTCGAGGCGGCCCGAATCGACGAGAATTCGCAGTCGCCGTCCCTGCCGCGCGCTCGTTCAGATAGTAATTTTTTTACAGATCAGGAGGGGCAAAATGGGTACACAATATTCCATCGCTTGTCAGAGGAGTTCAGATGATTGACGACAATGACAATTTCAAACTTATCAATGCGGCTTACCCCCATATTGGGAAGAAGCTCCAACTATTTTGGGGCCATCCAGAATTCGTTGCATTGATGGATGACCTGCAACAAAACAAAAGAGGAGCGACGAGACAGGGATTCCCGATGGATATTGCGCGTGCTCTCAACGATCTTGACTCCGACCATAGCCTTGCATTTCCAAAATTAACACGAAAAAGTGATATTTGGGGTCTTTGACCTTGATACGTTTGGTGGTGCATATCAGTGCCGCACTCCTTCGCCCAGCGCAGATCACCTGGCACTCAACTCAACTATTTGTCATCGGAGTCATCATGAAATGGGAAGGCAATCGCCAATCTGACAACGTCGAAGACCGGCGCAGCGGGGGCGGCCTGCTGGGCGGGCGCAGCATCGGCATTGGCACCATCGTGGTGGCGCTGCTGGGCAGCTGGATTTTTGGCATCAGCCCGCTCACCATCCTGAGCCTGTTGAGCGGCGGCGGCTCGCCCACGGCCCAGGAGGCGCAGGCGCCAGCACAAAGGCCACCCGCTGACGACCGCATGGCCTCCTTTGTGTCCACGGTGCTGGCGGATACCGAGGACGTCTGGAAAAACGTGTTCGCCCAGAGCGGCGGCACCTACCAGGAACCGAAGCTGGTGCTGTTTCGCGGTGCGACGCAAACGGCCTGCGGGCAGGGACAGGCGGCAATGGGGCCTTTTTACTGCCCCGGCGACCAAAAGGTGTACATCGATCTCGGCTTTTACGAGACCCTGAAAAACCAGCTTGGTGCGCCCGGTGATTTTGCGCAGGCCTATGTCATTGCCCACGAGGTGGGCCACCATGTGCAAAACCTGCTCGGCATCAGTGCCAAGATGGACCAGATGCGCGGACGCGTCAGCACGGCCGACTACAACACCTTGAGCGTGAAGCTGGAGCTGCAGGCCGACTGCTTTGCCGGCGTCTGGGCCAACCATGCGCAAACCGCGCGCCAGATTCTGGAGCAAGGCGACGTGGAAGAAGCCATGAACGCGGCGGCCAAAATTGGCGACGACGCCTTGCAGCGTTCCGGCGGTGGCGCCGTGGTGCCCGAGAGCTTTACCCACGGCACGAGTGCTCAGCGCCAGCGTTGGTTCGATGCGGGTCTCAGCAACGGCAATATCAAGGGCTGCGACACCTTCAGCGCCCGAAACTTATGACCGCAGAATAATCTTGACCGATGGCTATGCGGAGTTTTTGTGAACCGAGGCAAAGGCGTCAATGGCGTCTAGCTCTGTGCCGGGCGTGGCTCCCTGCAATTGGCCGGGTTCTGTGACCGGCCATGCCGCTTGCATCTGGCTGTCATGAAACTCAACGGAGTCTTGCCACAAAGACCAATCAGCCTCCTGGTTGCCTTCAACCACTTCAGGCAGTGGGAGATGCCGAGGTATCAGTCGCCGCTCCTTGGTTGTGGAGGTAGTCTGGTCGACCACTTCTACTTGCGTTGGTCTGGTCATTGCAGCTTTTGAGTTCCTGAATAAATTCGACATGGGCGCCCTCACTCGTTTGACTTTGCTCCACTACGTCTCATCACCTGGCAACAGATTATCTTGCAGAATGGGATACGCGTTACCACCCCAATGATTCAGGCCGACTGCTTGAACGCCATGATGGCCTGATTGCGCAGTGTTCTGAGCAAGGCCAACTCTTTCTCATCGAGCACCAGCCCACCCTTGTTGGCTTTGTCGGCATAGATCAGGCCAAAGGGTCGGCCCTTGATGTTTACCGGCAGCAGCAAGAAAGTCGGCGCATTGAACAGTTCACGATACCAAGCTGGCAGACGGGCGATGATGGTCGCTTCGCTGGCGTCTCGGATCATGGTGTCAATGCCCTTGCTACACACCACCGCAAACAGATCGGGCGGCGTGGCGTTGAGCGCCACGTTGAATCGTTTGGCCAGATGCTCGACGCCCTGGCCCAAACCAAAGCGGCCGGTCAGCGTCTCGGCTTTGGGGTCACGCATGCAGAAGATGATGCGCTGAAAGTCCATCGCCCGGAACATGGTTTCCAGGATCATGCGCAACACGTCACTCAGGTTGAAATCCTCCACCAGCGTGTTGGTGATGTCCTGAATGCCCCCCGCCAGGATCTGCGCCACGTGCTGGGTGTCGCGCGGCGCCACTTCATTCGCTTGCAGGGGGACGGACGAGGTGGCTTGCAACGCCATCGGATACAGCGAATCAGGCGCTTCATCGCCTGAGTGCTGGGGTGGGCCATCAGGCTCTGCCGGTGGCTTCAACAGTTTGGCGGCGCTCGAGCCGGGCAGCACCTTGATCTCCATGACGCTGGCCATCTCGATCAGCTTCTTGCGTGCCACGGTTGTGGCCAGCTGCACCTCGCTGCTGCTCACCCCCAGCGCCTTGACATAGCGCTTGCCGAGCTGCGCCAGCTGCTCACCCACCGCCTGGGGATCGGCGTGCAGCATCACGTCGGCCATGTCATTGGCGGCCAGGGCCGTCCAACGCTGCCGTTCCACCCCAGCCGCCGGCGCGCGCGTGGGTGGCTCGCCGCTGGGTTTTTGCATGCAGCGCTGCAGGTCCTCGGGCAAACCCCAGGCTTTGGCCACGCCGACACCCAGCGCCTCAAAACTCAAGCCCAGCACGCTGATGGCCGCCGTCGCCTCACTCACTGGCGGCTGGCCGGTTTGCGTGAGGCCGCGTATGGTGCGCGCTTCTTCCGGGAAATAAAACGCGGCCAGCAAGCGCCCCAGGTTATGAAACATGGCGGCAAGAAAGGCTTCTTCGGTGCCCTGCGTCCCCGGCCAAAGCTCACTGGCAATGGAGCCCGCCATCAGGGAGCGCAAGAATTCTTCTTTCAGCACGTGCGCATGGGCCTTGTCCTGCATGTGCTCCAACAGCACCAGGCTAAGGGCCAGGTTGCGAATGCCGTTGAAACCCACCAGACTGACCGCCCGCGACACCGTGCCGATGCTGCTGCCGCGGGCGTAATGCGCGCTGTTGACCAGGCGCAGCAATTTGTTGGTCAGGGCCACGTCCTTCAGGATTTCGTTGGTGACACTGTTGATGCTCTCTTTGTCGGAACTTGCCATGCTCTGGATGCGCAGCACCGCATCCGACAGCGCCGGAAAATCGCTCTTGTGTCGCATGCGCCGCAGCAGAAACTCCAGCGTGCTGTTGCTGCTGGCAGCGCCTGCGCCGTGTCCGGTTTTGGCGGCTGCCAGGCCCGACCAGTTGGCCAACTCGTCACGAAACACCTGCGCGCTGGGGTGGCGCTGCAAGGAATCACGCGCCAGCGCGCGCATGAGCACCGCACGCAGCTGGTCGTCAACGTCCGCGCTCACGTCGGGCGGCAGCGTGAACTGCTCGTGCAGCACCCGGTAAATGGCCCGATAGGGATCGCGCTCCGCGTTGAGCGGCTGGCCCGAGAGCATTTCGGCCAGCACCATCCCCGCAGAAAAAACATCCATCGAAGGCGTAGGCGGCAGGTTTTGCGCCGCCTCGGGCGACATATAACCCGGCGTGCCGCCCATCGGCACCGCCGTGCTGCTCGCACCCGCCTCCTCGATGCGCGCGGCAATGCCAAAGTCCATGACACGGGCCCTGCCGCTTGAGTCGATCAAGATATTGGACGGCTTCAAATCGCGGTGCACCACCCCAGCGGCATGAGCGGCGACCAAGGCGTCCAGCACGCTCAGCATCAGCGTCACCGCCTCGGCTGGCAGCAAGGCACCGCGCTGGGCCAGCCGGGCCGCCAATGTTTGCCCCGGCACATACTCGAACACCAGGTAGGGCTGCTGATCCTGTACATCGGCCTCAAAGACCGGCACGATGTTCGGGTGCGTCAAGCGGCTGACGCTGCGTGCCTCCTGCAGCCACTGGGCCACGGCCGACGCATCCGAGCCGGCCCCAATCTTCATGAGCTTGATCGCCACCTCACGCTCCAGGCGGGGATCAAACGCCAGCCAGACCATTGATTGCGCGCCGTGACCCAGGATGCGGCGCAGCTCAAACCGCCCCAGCGTGGCGGGTTGCGCTGACGCAGATTGGCCGGATGCCAGCTTTCTGATGGTCTTCAGCGGTGAAAAATCAGCCATGGATCAATGAACAGAAGAAATATGAAAAATTAGCTCGGGACTGAGCAAGTATGACACTGACGCCATCGCCTGGTGCCCCAGCTGCCAGGCGCCAGACGGGCCGCCCGGCTGATCTTGATGTCCGGTCGGCAGCGTGTCGTGTAATTGACTGCCGGATCCAGGTTGGGATGCTAGGCTGTCAGTCGTTCTCTGCGGATCAAATCACCGCCACAACGCCCGCCCACCCGGGCGGCCTGGTCTATCGCAGCGAACGTGACGTGGTTACGCTCGACTGGCCACAACAATACATTTTTTTGAAAGGATTCTTCATGTCCCAATTCAGCTTTGAAACCGCCCCCAAGATCATTTGTGAACAGGACGGGGCCAATCGTCTGGGCGAGATCGCCAAAGGTCTGGGCATCTCCCGACTCTTTCTGGTCACCGACGTGGGCTTGATCAAGGCCAAATTGCTCGACGGTGCCCTGGCCTCGTTGGCGGCCGCTGGCGTCGCGGCAACGGTGTTTTCCGACGTGCTGGCCGACCCACCCGAGCTCAGCGTGCAGGCAGCGGTCGAGGCCGCGCGTGCGGCTGGTGCCGACGGTGTCGTTGGCTTCGGCGGGGGCAGCTCTATGGACACAGCAAAACTCGTCGCCCTGCTGGCGCGCACGGCGCAGGCGTTGCCAGACATCTACGGCATTGGCCTGGCGCGCGGCCCGCGCCTGCCACTGATTCAGGTGCCGACCACGGCGGGCACCGGTTCCGAGGTCACACCGATTTCCATACTCACGACGCCCAACCACGAAAAAAAGGGCGTGGTCTCGCCGCTACTCTACCCAGACGTGGCGCTGCTTGACAGCCGCCTGACCTTGGGTCTGCCCCCCACGGTGACGGCCATGACCGGCATTGATGCCATGGTGCATGCGATCGAATCCTTCACCACCAGGCTAAAGAAGAACCCACTCTCTGACGCGCTCGCAATCAAGGCACTGCAGCTGCTTTACGCCAATCTGCCAGCGGCAGTGAACGACGGCACGGATGCGACCGTGCGCGAGAACATGTTGCTCGGCTCGCTGTTCGCGGGCATGGCCTTTGCGAACGCCCCGGTTGGCGCTGTACACGCTCTGGCCTACCCGCTCGGGGGCCACTATGGCCTGCCGCATGGCTTGACAAATTCTCTGGTTTTCGTGGCGGTGTTGAAATTCAATCTTGCAGCGGCTGAAGGCCTCTACGCTGAATTGGGCCGCGCTATTCTGCCGGACCAGCGTGGTGCGGCGGATCGCGAAGCCGCGGCGGCCTTCGTTGCTGCCATCAGTGCACGCGTGGCGGCCATGCCCTATGCCCAGAGACTGCGTGATGCCGGCGTCAAGCAAGACGATCTGCCGGTGCTGGCGCGCGACGCCATGAACGTCCAGCGCCTGCTGGTGAACAACCCCCGCGATGTTGCCTACGAAGACGCGCTTGCCATTTACCAAGCCGCCTTCTAACCGGTGTCGGGTGCAAATGCGGCAGGACGCGCGCCAGGCGACTTACTTAAGTTGCACCGACCCCGAGACCGTCACCAGCACGGCGGTCTTGCCTGCTTCCACCGGCACCGACGCGTCTGCCACGGTCTTGGCCTCCATGGCCATCATCCGGGGTCGCGGGCTGTAGCCCTGGTCATTGGCGCTGACGTTGACTTCGCGCAGGGTGTAGCCCGTAAAACCGAAAGCACGCGAAATGTCGCCGGCGCGGGCTTTGAAGCGTTCAATGGCAATGCCTTGCGCCTCAGACTCGACCCGTGTGCGCTGCTCACGGCTCAGACTGAAGCTGACATTACTCACGGTCAAGGTCTGTATTTTGCCGGCGGCGCTGCTGATGCGGGCGACGTCGCGCCCTTCCAGAATCAGCTCGGCGGTGCCCTGCCAGCCGATCGGCTTGCCATCACGGCCATAACGGGGATAGAGACTGAAGTTGCCAGTACGTACATCAAGCTGGCCCAGCTGTGCCGTCTTCTTGGCCTCGGCCAGGGCGGCATCAAGCGCGCTCTTGAGCTGGCCTTGCACCGCACTGGCGTCACTGCCATCGCGGGTCGTGCTCATGGCAATTGACAACAGGTCTTGCGGCACCTCGATCGAACCGGTGGCCGAGAGCTGCACCACATTCTGTACCGCAGGCTGCACGTACTGTTGAGCAAATAGTCCGCCAGCCCCCGTCAATAGTGCGCAAGCAGCTATTAATTTAATAGTATATTTCAAACCTATTCCTTCAGGATAATCGACACAACGCGGACTGACAGCCCCCTGAGGATGAAGCAGTTCTACTTGGCGGTCACATTGAGCAGGCCATCAGCGCTCAGCTGGCGCAACTGCTCGCGCAGATCGGCACGCTCCTGCGCTGACAAATGTCGATCATAGGTTCTGCGTGGCTCAAGGGTCTCTGCGTCGACCACGGGGCCATTCTGCTGAGACTGAGACATTTGCATCTTCTTCAGCGTCTCGCGCAATTCGGAACGGCGCAAATCGGGTGGCAGCTGTTCGGCCGCCGCTTCTCGCCTGGGTGCAGCAGTCTGCGCCCAGGCCCCCACGGCAACGACGGACAGAAACAGGAAAAAGAAATGAAAACGTTTCATAGATCAACCATAACGCCAATTCAGCTGGCCGGGTAGACCTTGTTTGACAAGCGCCACGCCCGCCCAGGCAACATTTGTAACAGCGTGTCAATGTTGATCCACAATTCCCTGATTTGCGCGGCCAAGCCTGCAAAATCGGCTTTGTTACATATTCAAGGAGGCCAAGATGAGCCAGATCCCCAACCGCAACGACAAAATATTGATATGCGATGACGATGTCCGCATCCGCGACCTGTTGCGCCGTTACCTGACACAAGAGGGGTTTGACGTGTTGCAGGCCGAAGACGGCAAATCGCTCACCCGCCTGCTGCTGCGTGAACCCGTGGACCTGATCGTGCTGGACCTGATGATGCCGGGCGAAGACGGCCTGTCGATTTGCCGGCGCCTGCGCGCGGCCAATGACCGCACGCCCATCATCATGTTGACCGCCAAAGGCGAAGACGTCGACCGCATCGTTGGGCTGGAGGTGGGCGCCGACGACTACCTGGGCAAGCCTTTCAATCCGCGCGAACTGCTGGCGCGCATCCACGCCGTGCTGCGCCGACGCCCGACGCAGGAGGCGCCCGGCTCGCCCGCCAGTGACAACGTGGTCGTGACTTTTGGGCCGTTTACTTTTGACCTGGGTGCCCGCACGCTGCGCAAAGATGACGAAGACCAGCCGCTGACCACTGGCGAATTCGCCATGCTGAAGGCGCTGGTACGCCATCCGCGCCAGCCGCTGTCGCGCGAAAAATTGGCGCAATTGGCGCGTGGCCGCGAGTTCGAGCCCTTTGACCGCAGTCTGGACGTGCAGGTGTCGCGCTTGCGCAAGTTGATCGAAGTGGACGCCACCGCGCCACGCTACATCCAGACCGTCTGGGGTGTGGGGTATGTTTTTGTCCCTGATGGCGCAGCGTGAATCCCTTCGCGAACACCTTGGCTGACGCGACCGCCACGCCCCCCGACAACAGTGGCCTGATGCCGCTGGAGGGCAGCCCGGCAGAGCGCCGAACGCGCTCTCGGGTGCCCTTGAGTCTGTTCTGGCGCACCTTCTTTCTGTTGGCCCTGCTGCTGATTGGCAGCATTCTGGCCTGGCTGCAAACGCTGCGGGCGCTTGAGTTTGAGCCGCGCGCCATCCAGACAGCGCAGCAAATTGCATCGCTGGTCAATTTGAGCCGCGCCGCGCTGATTCACTCGGACGCCATCAACCGCGTGTCTTTGATCAAGACCATGAAGGAGCAGGAAGGCGTGCGCATTGTGCCGCGCGAACCTGGTGACATTTTCGAACCTTTTGACACCGATGCGCTGGGCCAGCGCATTGCGCGAGAACTGCAGTCAAAACTCGGACCAGGCACCGTGGTGGCCAACAGCGTCAACAAGGAAGAGGGTCTCTGGGTCGGCTTCACGATTGACGAGGACCACTACTGGATGCTGACTGATCGTGCCCGCTTTAACCGCACCACTGGACGCACCTGGTTGATCTGGTTGCTAACGGCCGGCGCCCTGTCGCTCGCCGGTGCCGCCCTGATTGCGCGCCTGATCAACCGGCCCCTCAAGCAATTGTCATTTGCCGCCAGCCGGGTGCGCGAGGGCGATTTCGAGGCCAGTTCACTGGACGAAGGCGTGGCCACCAGCGAGATCCGGGCCGTCAACATCGGCTTTAACCGCATGACGCAGATGCTGGCCAAAATTGAGCAAGACCGCGCCATCATGCTGGCCGGCATCTCACACGATCTGCGCACGCCGCTGGCGCGTCTGCGATTGGAAACCGAATTGAGTGTGGTCGATGTCGAGGCGCAGGCCAATATGTCTGCTGACATTGCGCAGCTGGACGCGATCATCGGCAAGTTTCTCGATTACGCCCGCCCTGGCAACGTCAACTTGACCCCGGTCTCACTGCGCGGGGTGTTCGACACCTGCCTGTACAGCACGCGCCATCGCACCGATATGCGCATCAACCTGGATATGCCGGACGACCTGGATGTACTGGCTGATGCGGTCGAACTGGGCCGCGTGGTCACCAATCTGCTGGAAAATGCCGCCCGCTATGGCAAGTCGGCGTCAACCGGCGTGGCGCTGGTTGACATCGTCGCCAAGGCGCGCGATCAATGGGTGCTATTGCGGCTTCGGGATCACGGCAACGGCGTCTCCGAAGAGCAGCTGACCACCCTGACGACACCGTTTTACCGAGGCGAAGGCGCCCGCACCGCCGCCAACGGCGCCGGGCTGGGGCTGGCGATTGTCGAGAAGACAATAACACGCATGGGTGGCACGTTTATCTTGACCAACGCTGCCTCAGGCGGTCTGGCGGCCAATATCAAGCTGCAACGCGCGCCCAAGACCTGAGCACGGCGCCTCACACATGATCGCTAGCGTGCTTTGCGGGCGGCGTTGCCACCCAAACGCCCTGCGCCCGTATCGCGCGGGGGCAAACCGGTGTGCTGGGTCAGCAGGCGCCCGGACTGCACTTTGCTGGCGGGCGCGGTCGCTGCGGTTGAATTCTTGCGCCGCGCACTCGTGTAGCTGCTGTCGGTGAGCGGCTGAAAGGTCGGAATCAAATGATGCTTGCCATTGCCGATCAGGTCTGCGCGGCCCATGCTTTTAAGCGCGTCACGCAGCAGCGGCCAGTTGTTGGCGTCGTGGTAGCGCAAGAATGCCTTGTGCAGACGCCGGCGTTTTTCACCCCGCACGATGTCGACCGTTTCGCTGTCGCGCGTGACCTTGCGCAGCGGGTTCTTGTTGCTGTGGTACATCGCCGTGGCAGTCGCCATCGGGCTGGGGTAGAAGGTCTGCACCTGGTCGGCGCGAAAGCCGTTTTTCTTCAGCCACAGTGCCAGGTTCATCATGTCTTCGTCACTGGTGCCGGGGTGGGCTGCGATGAAATAGGGAATCAAAAACTGCTTCTTGCCGGCTTCCGCAGTGAACTTGTCAAACAGCGTCTTGAACTTGTCATAGGTGCCGATGCCGGGCTTCATCATCTTGGTCAGCGGCCCCGACTCAGTGTGCTCAGGCGCAATCTTGAGGTAACCGCCGACGTGGTGCTGCACCAACTCCTTCACATACTCCGGGCTTTGCACCGCCAGGTCGTAACGCACGCCGGAGCCAATCAGGATCTTCTTGATGCCCTTGAGCGCTCGGCCGCGGCGGTAGATCTGGATCAACGGATCGTGGCTGGTGCCCAGGTTTTGGCAAATGCCGGGGTAAACGCAGCTGGGCTTGCGACAGGCGGCCTCGATCTCGGGGCTCTTGCAGCCGAGCCGGTACATGTTGGCCGTGGGGCCGCCCAGGTCGGAAATCGTGCCGGTAAAGCCCTTCACCTTGTCACGCACGTCTTCAATCTCGCGAATCACCGACTCTTCCGAGCGGCTCTGGATGATGCGGCCCTCATGCTCGGTGATGCTGCAAAAGGTGCAGCCGCCAAAGCAGCCGCGCATGATGTTGATGGAAAAGCGAATCATCTCCCAGGCCGGGATCTTGGTGGCGCCGTCATGGCTGCCGCCTTCGTCCGCATAGCTCGGGTGCGGGCTGCGCGCATACGGCAGGTCAAAGACAAAATCCATCTCGGCGGTGGTCAAGGGAATCGGCGGCGGCGTGATCCAGACGTCGCGCGCGGTCACGCCTTCGCCGTGCGCCTGCACCAGCGCACGGGCGTTGCCGGGGTTGGTTTCCAGGTGCAGCACGCGGTTGGCGTGGGCATACAGCACCGGGTCGCTTTTGACTTGCTCGTAACTGGGCAAGCGGATCACCGAACGGTCCCGCGGCGGCACTTTGAGCTTGCCAAGGCCGGTTGGCAAGTTCGGATTCGGTACGAAAGTGAGCGGCCGAATCAGCGGATTGGCTTCATTTTTTAAGCCAAATTGGCCCGCAGCCCGCGTGGAATAAGCGTCAGTAGCTATCGTTTTAGTAGCTTCCTTGTTCCCATCTTCTTTGGCGCAGGTGCTGCCCTGCCCCGCCGCCTGCTCCGAGGTCGTCATGTAGGGGTTGACCTGCGACTCGACCCGGCCCGGTTCGTCGACGCTGGTGGAATCAATCTCAAACCAGCCGGTGCGAGAGGCGTCGTCTGGGCGACGCACGAAGGCGGTACCGCGCACATCGGTTATTTTCTCGACCGGCTCGCGCGCGGCCAAACGGTGCGCAATCTCGACCAGCGCGCGCTCGGCGTTGCCGTACAGCAGCACGTCACACTTGGCATCCACCACGATCGAGCGGCGTACCTTGTCAGACCAATAGTCATAGTGGGCGATGCGGCGCAAACTGCCTTCAATGCCGCCCAGCACGATCGGCACGTCCTTGAACGCCTCGCGGCAGCGCTGGCTGTAGACAATCGCCGCGCGGTCCGGCCGCTTGCCGCCGACGTCGCCGGGGGTGTAGGCGTCGTCACTGCGGATTTTGCGGTCCGCCGTGTAGCGGTTGATCATGGAATCCATGTTGCCCGCCGTCACGCCCCAAAACAGATTGGGCTTGCCCAATGCCTTGAACGGCTCAGCGCTCTGCCAGTCCGGCTGCGCGATGATGCCCACCCTGAAGCCCTGGGCTTCGAGCACGCGGCCGATCACCGCCATGCCAAAGCTGGGGTGATCCACGTACGCGTCGCCCGTCACGAGGATGACATCGCAGCTGTCCCAGCCCAGTTGGTTCATTTCCTCGCGGCTCATCGGCAGGAATTTGGCCGTGCCAAAGCGCGCCGCCCAGAACTTTCGGTAGCTGGTCAGTGGCTTGGCGGCACGCGGGAAGAAAGAGACGTCAACGGGGGCGTTCATGAAAACTCAAACGATGGGAAGGGTCCGAGTGTACGGTTTGGCGCCCATCAGTGCGACCGGCATGGGTACTAACGGCGAGTGCTGAACGTCGGCGCTCAAGCAAGAATTTGGTCGCGTACCTTCGCTGATGGACCCCCCTGCACATCGGACATCCCTTGCTGCTCAATTGCAGACCTGATCGAGGCCGCGGCGGACATTCACCTCCGATGATTTGCGCCCTGCCGAACGCGCCAAAAAAAAGCGCCCCAAGTCCATGACGCAGGGCGCTTTGAATGACCCGTATCGGGTCTGAGTACTCGTTTAGGTCGCTTGCTTTGTTGCCATCAAGGCCTTCGCACCAACCCAGACCAACATGACCATTCCGACCAAGGGCAGCATGACAGCGTAGGCCAAGCCAATAAACGGGGCAAAAGCGAACAGAACCACGTTCTTCAGATAGGCCGGCGCATTTTTTCCGGCTTGCGTTTGAAGCAGCGCGTTGCCACCTATCCACGCCAACATGGCCAGACCAACCAAAGGCAGCAATACGGCATAGGCCAAGCCAATGAACGGTGCTGCCAGGAACAGGGCGACGTTCTTGAAGTTGCTGTTTTTCTCCACCACCTCGACAGGGCTGGCTTGCGGCTTTGGCACGACGGTGAGCGCTG
>NZ_JAAFHA010000078.1 GCF_010365055.1 Rhodoferax sp. | reverse complement strand
TCGTGCCATTACAACTTTCTCAGAATAACGCCATTAGACCATTGATTTCATTGGGTTTCGGTGGTGGTTCAGGCTTTGAACTGTCGAACCCGGGAGGTCAGTTTTGTTGCTCGAATTAAAAAATGCTTGTAGTGGCACGTTTGCTGTAATATGTAGTTCATAGTTACCGGCTTTGCGCTACACTTAGTGCCATGTTCATCAAAGTCACCCAATCGGGCTCTAGCAGGCTGCTGAAATATTGGTCTGCAAAACGACCCTCGGCACCCGCATGACGGGGATTTCTCGGGTCTGATTTCGCAATTCGGAAACTCGACTCTCATGAGCCCGATTTTTGGTGGTTTTGGGGGTGTTTTTCATCTAAATCCTGCCATCACGTCGTTTGCAGACGGATTTGTTCCAGGGTGCGCATGCGCGTAAGGTTGTAGGCCGCCATCGTCAGCACGAATAGCTGGTCCACCTTCTTCAAACCGCGCACCATCACTTGGCGAATCGGGCCAATGAACTTGGCCCAGCCAAACCCCTGTTCAATCAGTTTGCGCTTTTGCTGCGAGATAACATAGCCATCGCTGACCGCAATATGTTCGGGAACCGCTGACTTGCGGTTGCTGGTGTTTTGCGCCACATGGGGCAGCACCTTCATATCCACCAGTGCCTCAATGAACTCGGCTGCGTCGTAGCCCTTGTCGGCACCCAGCGTGATTTGGGCCTTCTCATCTGCGACCTGTTTCGCATCCGCAATCATCACCTTGGCCGCTTCCCGCTCGGCATAGCCATCTGCGGTGGTGACCACGGCGCTGGCAATCAGACCATGGCGGTTGTCGCTCAGGGTGTGACCCATAAAGCGCAACTCACTGCCTGTGTTGCCCTTGCGGTATAGCCGTGCATCTGCATCGGTGGTGGACTCATGGGTATCGTTGCTGCGGCTCTGGCCTTTGAAGTTGCCCGTGTCATCGTCGCTGCCGTCTTTGCGTGCGAAACTCTTGTGCCCGGCCCAGGCCTGAATGAGCGTGCCATCCACGCTGAAGTGCTCGCCCGAGAGCCAGTCGTTCTTGTTGGCAATGGCCAGAACTTCATTGAAGAGTTCGATGACTGCGTCATGTTCAATCAGGCGTTCACGGTTCTTGGTGAAGACCGTTGGGACCCAAACTGTGTCGTCCATGGACAGGCCTATGAACCAGCGAAACAACAGGTTGTATTGCGTCTGCTCCATCAGCAGACGTTCCGAGCGGACGCTGTAAAAGATTTGCAAAAGCATGGCGCGCAGCAACTTCTCTGGCGCAATGCTGGGACGTCCACCTTTGATGTCGGCGGCGTACATGCTTGAGAGCAAGGGCTCCAGATTCTTCAATGCCTGGTTGACCATCTTGCGCACTGGGCGAAGAGGGTGGTTCTCAGGCACGAAGTCGTCCAGACGACGCATGGTGAATAAGCTCTCGGTGAAGGTATTGGCTCCGCGCATGGTCTGGTGCTTGGGTGCTTGCAATATTGCTATGTATATAACGTTTGGGCAGGCTCAAAGGTGGACCTTGGGGCGAGGTATTTCAGCAGCCTGCTAGGCGCTATGCCCAACTGGTGGAGTCCTTCCGTAACGAAGAGGGCAAGCCCCGCCAACCCACCGCTTGCACGCTGGGTCGGCTGGAGGCCGGTGGCGAAGTCGACACCCTGATCGCCTCATTGCAACGCGCCCGTGGCATAGTCCCCGCTGTTGCTGCTCTGGATGGTTTGCGCTTTACCGACAGTCGCCAGGCCGGTGATGTATGGGCGCTGTCAGAGCTGTGGCGGTCTTTGGGCTTTGATGCCTTGGCTACTTCGTGGCGGCGCTCTAAAACCGAGGTCGACGTGCTGGCCTGCCTTCGCGCCATGGTCACCCGACTTCGACAGTTAAACGCGTAAGTCATTGATCCATATAGGGGGGCGATGCAATCGCTTCACTACAAAAGCGTTATCTGCGTGTTCAGGGTGGGTTTTTTGATCGTCAGTGCCGACAAAATATCAGTGTGTTCCTGGCCCCTGATGGCCACCCAAATTCCCCCACTTGTGGCCACCTCAAATTCCCCCACCCTGATGGTGGCGTGATGGCGGATTAAATCCGGCTGTTTGCCGCCACCCAAGTTGCAGCCACCGCAGACGGCCGAGACGGACACGGCATTGCCAACTTTTTCGACCCAACCTGCGGAGCTGCCATGAAGTCCTGGGCCAGCCTATTGCACATTTCTTTTTTGCTGTCAGGCTGTGCCACCGGTCCGCATGCCAATCCACGCGATCCGCTGGAACCCCTCAATCGTACGGTTTATCGGTTCAACGATGCCGTCGATAGCGCCCTCCTCAAGCCGGTGGCCACTGCTTACCATGAGGTCGTGCCGACACCGGTGCGTCACGGTATCAGCAATTTTTTTGACAACTTGCAGGACGCCTGGTCGTTTGCAAACAACGCCTTGCAATTGAAGGGACGTGCTGCGACCGACAGTCTGTCGCGTTTTGGTGTCAACACCTTCCTGGGTCTGGGCGGTATTCTGGACGTCGCCAGCGAGATGCATATTGAAAAACACACCAAAGATTTTGGCCATACCCTGGGTTTTTGGGGTGTTGCAGCCGGTCCGTATCTGGTTCTTCCATTGCTCGGACCTTCAAGCTTGCGCGATACGGCGGCACTTACAGTGGATCAACAAGGCGACATCGCTGCCAATATCACACATGTACCGACGCGCAATAGCGTCATGGTCGTCAGAATGATTGACGCCAGAGAGGGTTTGCTCAAAGCCACTGGGATGTTGGAGCAAGTGGCGCTGGACAAATATGCATTTACCCGTGATTTCTATCTACAACATCGCCGCAACACCATTTTCGATGGCAACCCACCGGACGACGATTCAGATCACCAATGCGCTGTCCTCGACTGATTTTCAAGTGCCTGCTATTTTTTATGCAGCTGCTTGCGCAATAAACACGGGGGCTAGAGGCCGAAAAGGCGTGAAACTCCGGCCGGCCGCCATTCGCACTGGAGCCGAACGGCGCCGGCATCGCCACGATCGATAGAATTTGGCCCTTGTTTCTGCACTCGATCGGCTGGCTTTGAACTTGAACCCCTTGGACTTGAATCGCTTTGACGCCGCCATTGTTGACCTTGATGGCACCATGGTTGACACATTGGACGACTTTTGTGTTGCGCTCAACCGGATGCTGGGCGACTTGCCTGCGCCTTTTGCCTCCCATCAAGTCGACCGCGCAACGGTCGCGCAGCTGGTCGGCAAAGGCTCAGAGCATTTGCTGAAAAGCGTGCTAGACCTCGTCAGCAGTGCTTCATTAGCTATTGATTCAGAAGCAAGCCGCGGATCGACTGCAGGCAACGAAGCCGACTTGCCGGATCTGCTCTACCCGCAGGCCTGGGCCAGCTACCAACGCCATTACCGCGCGGTCAATGGTCAATACGCCCGCATTTTCCCTGGCGTTGAGGGCGGGTTGCAGTATCTGCAAGCGCGCGGCTTGAAGCTGGCCTGCCTGACCAACAAACCGACGGCGTTCGCCCAGGCCTTATTGCAGGCAAAGGGGCTCGATGGCTTCTTTGATTTCACCTTTGGCGGCGATGCCTTTGAGCGCAAGAAACCAGACCCCTTGCCGCTGCTTGCCACCTGCGCCGCATTGGGCACGGCGCCGCAGCGCACCTTGATGATTGGGGATTCCAGCAATGACGCCCGGGCGGCGCATGCAGCGGGCTGCCCGCTGCTGCTGGTCACCTACGGCTACAACCACGGCGAGCCAATCCGCGCTGTGAAAGCCGACGCTTACATCGACTCCCTGCAGCAACTGATGGCGCCTGAATCCTAGGGAATCCGGAGCATCCCAGAGGCTCCGTCTGTTGACTCGTGCTCAGCGGTGCCCAACTTGAACACCGCCACGGTCTGGACCAGCGCCTGGGCGCGGGCTTTGAGGCTGCCGGCCGAGGCGGCCATTTCTTCGACCAGCGCGGCGTTTTGCTGCGTGACCTGGTCCATCTGGGCAATCGCCTCGCCGACCTGGGAAACGCCGTCGCTCTGGTCAGTGCTGGCGATGCTGATTTCAGCCATGATGTCGGTCACTTGGCGAATGCTGCTGACCACCTCGCTCATGGTGGCGCCGGCCCGGTCCACCAAGGCAGTGCCTTGTTCCACGCGCTCCACACTGGCGTTGATCAATGACTTGATCTCCCGCGCTGCCTCTGCCGAGCGCCCGGCGAGCGAGCGCACCTCGCTGGCCACCACCGCAAAACCACGACCCTGCTCGCCGGCCCGCGCCGCTTCCACGGCCGCGTTGAGCGCGAGGATGTTGGTCTGAAAGGCAATGCCGTCAATCACACTGATGATGTCGGAGATTTTGCGCGAGGCGTCGTTGATGCCCTTCATGGTGTCCACCACCTGGCTCACCACGTCACCGCCGCGCGCCGCCACGCTGCTGGCCTTCAAGGCCAACTCGTTGGCCTTGTGGGCGTTGTCGGCGTTTTGCTTGACGTTGGCGCTGAGCAACTCCATGGAGGCTGAGGTCTCTTCCAGCGAGCTGGCCTGACTCTCGGTGCGGGCCGACAGATCGAGGTCGCCCTGGGCAATCTCGGCGCTGGCGGTCGCCACGCTGTCGGCGTCGTCGCGGACCTCGGCCACCACGGTGCTCAGGTGCGCCTGCATGTCCTTGAGCGCCAGCAGCAAGAGCGCGGTTTCGCTCTTGCCGCTGGCCTCGAACTGCTGGCTCAGGTCGCCCGCGGCAACGGCGCGCGCCACGGCCACTGCCTGATTGAGCGGGCCGGTGATGGACCGAATGATCCAGGCCGCCATCAGCACCGCCAATACCATCGCGATGGCGAGTGTGGCCCAGATGACGAGCTTCATGCTGGTAGCGGCGTCCTGGGTGGCGTTGGTGGACTGGTTCAGCTGGCTGTCCAGATGCGTAAGCAGGCCATTGAGCGTGTCGAAGTAGGCTTCCTGCGCAGGCGCTACCTTGTCCATCAGCAGGGTGCGGGCCTCAAAAAATGAACCTGCATTGACCAGGGTCATCACTTCTGCCTGCATGGGGTCGTACTGGCGGCGCACCTGGGCCACCCTGGCCAGAACGGCCTTGCCCGTGTCGGACGTCATCTGCGCGTCAAGCCTGGCCAGGTTGGCATTGATGCGCACGCGCGCCGACTCGATGCGGTCCACCTCGGTTTTGATGCCGTCTGCGTCGCGCATCATCATGGTGTTGCGCAGCGCAATGGAGATCAGGTTCAGGTCGCCCTTGACTTCGTTGGTGGTGGCGATGCTCGGCACGCGCTCATCAATCACCTGGTTGAACAAGCTGCTCATGACCCCCACCTTGAGCAGCGACACGCCGCCCATGAGTGCAATCAGCAGGCCCAGCACGCCAAAGCCGAAGATCAAGCGGCTGGAAATTTTCAGGTTATTGAGGTTCACGAAGCGCGTCCTTGAAAAAAAATAAAACAGACCGGGCGGCAACGCCCGGTGATCACCCGGTCTTCGGGTTCGACTTAAAACGTTTCCCAGTCACCCTCACTGCCGCCGGCTGCGGGTGCCGCTTTGGGCCGGCTGGCGCGTGCCACCAACTCTGTGGGTGCCGTGGTGGCGGGCCTGCCGGCCGGGCTGCTGGCGCGCGAACGGGCTGCTGCCCCCTTGGGAATGCCAGCGCCGCGCCGCTCGGTGCCCTTGAACGGTGCCGCGCCCGGTTTGTTCGAGCGCACTGGCGCCAGCATGGCCACGCTGTGCTGGCTGTCCTGCGCGCCGAGCTTGAACACCGCCACCACTTGCACCAGCTCCTGGGCCTGCGATTTCAGGCTGCTGGCTGCGGCGGCCATTTCTTCGACCAGGGCCGCATTCTGCTGGGTGGCCTGATCCATTTGCGTCACCGCTTCACCGACTTGGGCCACGCCCTGGCGCTGTTCGTTGCTGGCGGCACTGATCTCGCCCATGATGTCCGTCACGCGTTTGATCGCGCTGACCACCTCGGTCATGGTGCTGCCGGCGCGGTCCACCAACGCGGTGCCTTGTTCGACCCGCTCCACGCTGGCGTTGATCAGGCTCTTGATCTCCTTGGCAGCTTCGGCCGAGCGCCCAGCCAGCGAGCGCACTTCAGAAGCCACTACGGCAAAGCCACGACCCTGTTCGCCAGCGCGCGCTGCTTCCACGGCTGCGTTGAGCGCCAGTATGTTGGTCTGGAAGGCTATGCCATCAATGACGCTGATGATGTCGCTGATTCTGCGCGAGGCGTCATTGATGCCTTTCATGGTGTCCACCACCTGCGCGACCACGTCGCCGCCCTGCACGGCGACCGTGCTGGCGCTCAGGGCCAGTTGATTGGCCTGGCGGGCGTTGTCGGCGTTGGCTTTGACGGTCGAGCTGAGCTGCTCCATGGACGCGGCAGTTTGTTCCAGCGCGCTGGCCTGGCTCTCGGTGCGGGCAGAGAGGTCACTGTTGCCTTGCGCAATTTCGGCGCTGGCGGTGGCCACGCCCTCAGAACCCTGACGCACGTTGGTGACGACGCTGGCCAGGCTGGTTTGCATGTGGGCAAAGCCACGCATCAAGGCCGATATTTCGTCGGTGCCGTTGGTGACTCTGATGGTTTGGCTCAAATCGCCTTGCGCCACCGCTTCGGAGATCTTGACCGCCCGTGCCAGGGGGTTGGCAATGCCGCGCGCCAACATCCAGCCAAACCAGGCGGCAAACAAAAGTCCGATGGCGATGGAGGCGATGGAGACCGCACGGATCGTCTGGTAGCGGGCGCTGTCAGTCTCGAAGCCCCGCTTGGCCTCCTCCAGCTGGAATTTTTGCAGGGCATCAGCAGCATCGCGCGCGGTGTCAAAGGCGGGGCGGATTTTTTCCACCACAAGCTGCCGCGTGGTGGGCAGGTCGTTGGCGTGCAAGGCAGCGACGGCAGGTCGCAGACCCTCTTGCACATACTGGGCGCGCTTGTCGGCGTAGGCGTTGGCCAGCTGCGCCTCTTCAGGGGATTTGGGCCCGGCCAAGTAGACGTTCCAGATCTTGCTGATTTTGGCAATATCGGCTTCGACCTCGTCACCCGCGCGCTTGATGCTCTCGGGCGTCTGCTCAATGACGGCGTTGGCAATCATCAGGCGGTTGCGCAACATCAGGTATTTGATGTTGCCGATGCTGGCAATTTGGACGGTGGAGTCCTTGTAGGCGGTATCAAGCGCCTCGTCGCTTTTCTTCATGCCATACAGGCCAATGGCGCCAATCAACACCAGCAGCATGGCCATCACGCCGATCAGGATAGCAAGCCGGGTGGAAATCTTCAGTCTATTCATTCACTTTGGCTCCAGGTGACCGTGCACGGCAAAGCCGCCATCATAAAGCCGCCGCAAGCGCCGACTCGCTCACGAATTTCTCCAAATTTCTAAGTCATTTACCGCCAGGGCATTGAACGCGAACAGGACGGTGCCGAGCGCCAGCGCCAAGTACTTAACGAGCTCAATTGCTTGTCCAGCTCGAATTGAAGAGCGCGCGTGTGTCCCAACGGGTGGTCAACAGGCGGTGCAATTTCAGCTTGCGGTGTTACCGCGATAGCGCTGAGCCGGACGACCAGAACGCGTGCTTTCTCCGATTCGCAAAGGCTATTTGACGCCCAGTAGCGCCTCCTTGAGGCGCCAGTCCGCGGGTGACGGGCCCAGCCAGATCGACATCATGGCTTTGAAGAATGCCGGCTCCTTGAACGCTTCGCTTTGCAATTTTCCTCTGAAAGTGGTGGTCATGCCGGTGCCGGGAATCCACTCGAGCTGGATCACATCGCCAGCGACCATCGACTTGTTGGCAGAAAAAATATCGCCCATGCGGATCAGACCGGGGATCAACTTGGACATTTCAGCCCGAGGGGTATTGTCTTCAATGCCGCGCGTGAGCAACTTACCCAAGGCGCCGGCATCGACTTCACGCAGCATGGTCATGGTCAGGCGCTTGGGGCCGGGCGCTGCCACGAGTTCGTCGAGAGAATTGACTTTTTTGCTGGCATAAAGATCGGCAACATAGACTTTGAACGGGCCCTTGTAGCGGGTGCCTGCACCATTGAGTTGCAGCGTGACACCATTCACCGTGGCGCTTTCTTCGACCTTGACACCATTGATGTCCAGACTGGCCGCCAGGGCGGGCAGCGCGAACAGACTGACGCTGACCGCAAGCACCAGATGTTGAATGAGCTTCATGAGATTCCTTTAAATAGAACGACCGTACTAATAAGTCGATGGTGGCATTTTGGGGTCATTGTCGGCGCGGCGCAAGAGGGTTTTCGCTTAGGGTTTTTGATCGCCTGTCCCGAACGGGACGGTGGGTCGGTCAGTGGGCCAGGGTTTGCTACACTGGCGCGCATGTTCATTCACCGCATCACCATCACAGGTTGTAGCGACCGGGGAGCCTGGCCCTGGCGGGCGTTGCCTGCAACGCTGGCTTGCGCCTGATTTTCGTATTTCTTGTTGTTTGACTGGACCGCAGCACCTGTGCTGCCCACTGCGCCCGATTTGACCGACTGCGCGTGCGAGCACCCGAAGCCGGCGCAAGACCCTTATAGGTTCGGTACTGCATTGAAAGAACCCACGCCGTGATCTCTGAACTTGAATTCAAAAGCCTGAGCGCCCAGGGCTACAACCGCATTCCCTTGCTGGCAGAAGCCTTTGCCGATCTGGAAACCCCCTTGTCGCTGTACCTGAAGCTGGCCTATTCCAAAGACAGCGGCAAGTACAGCTTTTTGCTGGAGTCCGTGGTGGGCGGCGAGCGCTTTGGCCGCTACAGCTTCATTGGCCTGCCGGCGCGCACGCTGTTGCGCTCGATGGGCTTTGGACCTGATGCGCGCACTGAGGTCGTGACCGACGGGGCGGTGGTCGAAACCTCGACGGTCAATCCGTTGGATTTCATCTCGGACTACCAAAAGCGTTTCAAGGTCGCGCTGCGCCCAGGGCTGCCGCGATTTTGTGGCGGCCTGGCCGGCTACTTTGGCTACGACGCCGTGCGCTACATCGAGAAGAAGCTGCAGGCCAGCTGCCCGCCCGATACCCTGGGCTGCCCTGATATTTTGCTGCTGCAGTGCGAGGAGCTGGCGGTGATCGACAACCTGTCGGGCAAGCTGTATCTGATCGTCTACGCCGACCCGGCCCGACCCGAAGCCTATGCCAATGCCAAGAAGCGCCTGCGCGAGCTCAAGGAGCAGCTCAAATACTCGGTCAGCGCCCCCGTGGTCAAACCGACGCAGAGCTACCCGCCTGAGCGTGACTTTGCCAAGGCCGACTACCTCGCCGCCGTGGAGCGTGCCAAAGCTTTGATAGCGGATGGCGACTTCATGCAGGTGCAGGTGGGCCAGCGAATCAAGAAGCGCTACACCGAGTCGCCACTCAGCCTGTACCGGGCGCTGCGTTCGCTCAACCCCAGTCCGTACATGTATTACTACCACTTTGGCGACTTTCACGTGGTCGGGGCCAGTCCGGAGATTCTGGTGCGCCAGGAGCAGATCAGCTGCGACGGACAGACCGAGCAAAAAATCACGATACGTCCGCTGGCCGGCACCCGGCCCCGCGGCGCCACGCCCGAGAAGGACAAGGCGGCCGAGGTGGAGTTGCTGAACGACCCGAAGGAACGCGCCGAGCACGTGATGCTGATTGACCTGGCGCGCAACGACATTGGCCGCATTGCCAAGATCGGCAGTGTGAAGGTAACGGAAGCCTTTAGCGTGGAGCGCTACAGCCATGTGATGCACATCGTGAGCAACGTCGAGGGCACGCTCAATGACGGCATGACCAGCATGGACGTGCTCAGGGCCACCTTCCCGGCCGGCACGCTGACCGGCGCGCCCAAAGTGCACGCCATGGAGCTGATCGACCAGCTGGAGCCGACCAAACGCGGGCTTTACGGCGGCGCCTGCGGTTACCTGAGCTACGCCGGCGACATGGATGTTGCGATCGCGATCCGCACCGGCATCATCAAGGACCAGACGCTGTATGTGCAGGCGGCGGCCGGCATCGTGGCCGACTCGGTGCCGGAGCTGGAATGGCGCGAGACTGAAGCCAAGGCGCGCGCACTGCTCAGGGCCGCCGAGCTGGTGGAGGAGGGACTGGAATGAAGCCGCTTTTGTCGCGCGGGCGGCGTTGGGGCTTGCTGGCGCTCGCGCTGGGCCTGGTGGGTGCGTCTCTGGCCTTCAATCTTGCGCGCGAGCACGAGCAGACGGCGGCAGCGGAACTGGAGCGTCTGACGACACAGTCGAAGGTGATTGAGGACAACCTGACGCGCCAGCTGACTGCCATCAATCTGAGCCTGGAGTCCCTTCGGGTCGAGTTGCCTGGTTGGAGAGATGGCCCTGATGGCCCGGTTGCCGGCGTGCAGCACATGAAGAGCCTGGAGGCAGCAATGCCATCGGTGCGCACTTTCATGGCAATTGATGTCAACGGCGTCGTCACCCTGTCAAACCGTGAAGCGCTGATTGGGCTCAATGCGTCCCAACGAGACTACTTTCAGGCGCCCTTGCAGTCGCTGAACCCCAACATCCTGTTTGTCAGCCCGCCGTTCAAAACCGTGCTGAACAAATACGTCATCAACCTGAGCCGGGTCGTGCTTGACCGTCAAGGCCAGTTTGCCGGCGTGGTGTCGGCAGCCGTTGACCCGGTGGACATCCAGACATTGCTCAACTCGGTGCGCTACGCCGATGACATGCGGTCGATGCTGGTGCACGGTGACGGCACGGTCTTTATCAGTCAACCCACCCTGGTCGACGTGATCGGCAAGAATATATCGGTGCCGGGTTCCTTTTTCAGGCAGCATCTGGAGAGCAAACGCCCGGTCAGCCATTTCGAAGGTATTTCCCCGGCCACCGGCGACAAACGACTGCCCGTGCTGCGTACCGTCCAGCCGGCTGAGCTGGCCATGGACAAGCCGCTGGTCGTGTCGCTCAGCCGCGACCCGGATGCCGTTTTTGCCCATTGGCAGCGCGATGTCAGGAACCAATCGGTCGCTTACCTGCTGCTGGTCTTGCTCAGCGCCCTGGGTCTGATCATTTACCAGCGTTGGCAGGTGCGCCAGGGCCGCTTTGAAGAGCGGCTCAGACTCGCCACGCAAGCCAGCGGCGTGGGTATTTGGGAATACGACCTGGCAAGCAAGCGCTACGACTGGGACGCCGCCATGTTCGAGTTGTTTGGGTTGAACCCTGAGAAGGCCAACGCCCTCAATAACGACTGGCTGCAGACGCTGTTGCCGGGTGAGGCACAGCGCATGAAGGACGCCACCCGCGCCACCATCAAGCAGGGCCAGGTGTTTGACATGACGTTTCAAATTCGGCGGGCAGACGGCCAACTGCGCTTCATGCGCAACCGAGCCGCGCTGCACTGCGACCAGCAGGGTGCACCCTGTCGCCTGGTCGGTGCCACCGAGGACGTGACCGAGCGCAAGCAGCGCGAGGCAGATTTGCGCATTGCCGCCGCCGCATTTGACTGTCAGGAGAGCATTGTCGTGACCGATCCGGACAAAGTCATTCTGCGGGTGAACCGGGCGTTTTCCGGCTTGTTCGGCTACACCGCAGAGGAAGCGCTGGGCCAGACGCCACGACTTTTTAAATCAGGTCGGCATGAGCAGTCCTTTTATGCCGCCATGTGGGAGTGCATCAAGCGCGACGGCGCCTGGCAGGGCGAAGTGTGGAACCGCAAGAAGAGCGGGGAAATCTTTCCTGATCTGCTCAGCATTACCGCTGTCCACAACGACCAGCAGGAGGTGACGCATTACGTCGGTACCCATGTCGACCTCACGGAGCGCAAGGCGGCGCAGGCAGCGATTGAGAAGCTGGCCTTTTACGACGCATTGACGGGCTTGCCGAATCGGCGCTTGCTGGATGACCGACTGCATCAGGCACTGAGCAATGCCAGGCGCAACAAGACGCACCTGGCGTTGCTGTTTATTGACCTGGACAAGTTCAAGCCCGTCAATGATGATTTTGGCCACGCGGTGGGCGATGAACTGCTGCTGGCCGTGGCGCAGCGCTTGCAGACCTGCGTGCGCGAGTCGGATGCGGTAGCGCGCGTCGGCGGTGACGAGTTTGTGGTGCTGCTGTCTGCCATTGAGGCGGCACCGGATGCAAGCGCTGTGGCCCGGAAGATTCACGACGCCCTGATTGCTCCCTTTGTCTTGTCGCAAGGGCAAAGCGTGACTATTTCATCGAGCACGGGCATCGCCATTTACCCGGAACATGGCAGCAATGATGCTGAGCTGACACAGCACGCGGATGCCGCCATGTACCAGGCCAAGGCGGCCGGGCGGGACCGGTTTGAGGTGTACACGCCGGCCGCTGACAGTGCCAGTTCGCAACCACGCGCTGAGGGTGGCGGCGCTGACAGCCCCATTGAGAATCCATGACTATCGAACGGACAGACGCATGAAACTCTTGATGATCGACAACTACGACAGCTTCACCTACAACATCGTGCAGTACCTGGGCGAGCTGGGCGCCGAGGTGACGGTGGCGCGCAACGACGAAATCACGATCGATGAGATTGACGCGCGGCTCACGGCGGGGCAACTGGACCGGCTGGTGATTTCGCCCGGCCCCTGCTCGCCGACCGAGGCCGGTATCTCGGTGGCGGCCGTCCAGCACCTGGCAGGAAGACTGCCCATTTTGGGTGTGTGCCTGGGGCATCAGGCGATTGGCGCGGCCTTTGGCGGCAAGATCATCCGCGCGCAGCAGCTGATGCACGGCAAGACCAGTGTGATCACCACGACGCAGGAGGGTGTTTTTGCCGGTTTGCCTGCGCAGTTCACCGTCAACCGCTACCACTCGCTCTCCATTGAGCGCGCCACTTGCCCGCCGTGCCTGAAAATCACCGCCTGGACCGATGATGGCGAAATCATGGGCATCAAGCACACCAGCCTGGACATCGAAGGTGTGCAGTTCCATCCGGAAAGCATCTTGACCGAGCACGGGCACGCGATGCTGAAGAACTTCCTGAAACCTCGTGAATAGTATTCGCTATTTGTTTATATAGCTACTCACGCTTATTCCATAAGGGCTAGAGGCAAAAATGACTCATAAGAGTAATGAAATAAAGGTCGACCTGCGTAGCGACACTGTGACGCAGCCGACCCCCGCCATGCGCGCGGCCATGCTGGCAGCCCCCTTGGGCGACGACGTGTTTGGCGATGACCCCAGCGTCAACGCCTTGCAGGACAAACTGGCGGCGCTGCTGGGTTTTGAGGCGGCGCTTTTTGTGCCCACCGGCACGCAGAGCAACTTGTGCGCCATCCTGGCGCATTGCCAACGCGGCGACGAGTACATCGTGGGTCAGTACGCGCACTGTTACCGCTGGGAGGGCGGCGGTGCGGCGGTGTTTGGCAGCGTGCAGCCGCAGCCCTTGAACCACCAGCCCGATGGCACGTTGCTGCTGGCCGATATTGAAGAAGCCATCAAGCCCGACGACGAACACTTTGCCCGCACCCGGCTGCTGGCGCTGGAAAACACGCTGGGTGGCAAGTTGCTGCCGTTTGACTATGTGCAGCAGGCCACTGAGCTGGCCAGGTCCAGGGGCCTGAGCCGTCATCTGGATGGCGCGCGCTTGTTCAACGCGGCGGTTGCGCAGGCGGCCACTCAGGGCACTGACGCGCTGGTCGAGGCGCGTCGCATCGCCCAGTGCTTTGACAGCGTTTCGGTTTGCCTGAGCAAGGGCCTGGGCGCGCCGGTTGGCTCGGTCTTGTGCGGCAGCCGGGACTTCATCGCCCGCGCCCACCGCATCCGCAAAATGGCGGGCGGCGGCATGCGCCAGTCAGGTCTGCTGGCGGCGGCGGGCACGTACGCGCTGGACCATCACGTGGCGCGGCTGGCCGACGACCACGCACTCATCCAACGGCTGGCTGACGGCCTGAGCAAGCTGGCGGGCCTCGTTGTGGAGCCGGCGCAGACCAATATCTTGTTTGTCGATCTGGTGGGTGAGGCCAAAGCGCGCGCCGCCGAGTTGATCCCCTACCTGGCCGCGCGCGGCATTCTGGTCACCGGCCTGTACCGCCTGCGGTTTGTGACGCATCTGGACGTCGATGCGGCGGGTATTGACCGCGCCGTGGCGGCGATGCGTGATTTTTTGGTGGGCAGACCGTGAGTCGTTGGCCGTGCTGACCGAATTTTGGAATTTGACGCGATGACCCTGGTTGCCGGTATTGAGCTTCTCGGCCTTTTCATTGCGTCGGGGCTGGGCATAACGAGGTCGCGCTTTTTTCTGCGCGGACTGGTTTTCAATTTCAATGGCCGGTGGGTCAACCTGGGCTATGCGGCCGTGGGCGCGGCCGTGTCCCGGCGCTTGGCCCTACGGCAGCAAGGCATGAATTGGCCGCAGCGCTCGGCTGGCGTGATGTTCATCGGATTTGGCCTGAAACAGGCCTTGACGGACAATCCACTTTCCTGAAGCCTTGCACGACAAACTGAAGCTGCGTGAGCCAACGCTTTCCTCAACTTAAGACCATGCCGAACACCCACAAAATCACCCCGCAAGAAGCGTTGCTGCGCACCATCGAGCACCGCGAGATTTTTCACGACGAGATGCTGCACATCGTGCGCGGCATCATGACGGGTGAGTGGTCGCCCGTCATGATCGCAGCCCTGATCACCGGCCTGCGCGTCAAAAAGGAAACCATCGGCGAAATCACGGCGGCCGCGCAGGTGATGCGCGAGTTCTCCACCAAGGTCAACGTTGCTGACCCAACCCATCTGGTCGACATTGTGGGCACCGGCGGTGACGGCTCGCACACTTTCAACATTTCAACCTGCGCCATGTTTGTCGCCGCTGCTGCGGGGGCCCGGGTCAGCAAGCACGGTGGCCGCAGCGTCAGCAGCAAGAGCGGCAGCGCCGACGTGATGGAGTCGCTGGGCGTCAACATCAACCTGTCGCCTGAGGCCATTGCCCAGTGCATTGAACAGGTGGGGGTCGGCTTCATGTTTGCCCCCAACCACCATCCGGCCATGAAAAACGTGGCACCCGTGCGCAAGGAGTTGGGCATCAAGACCATCTTCAATCTGCTCGGGCCGCTGACCAACCCGGCGGGAGCCCCCAATATCCTGATGGGTGTGTTTCACCCGGACCTGGTGGGTATTCAGGTGCGCGCGCTGCAGCGTCTGGGCGCCGAGCATGCGGTTGTGGTGTATGGCAAAGACGGTATGGACGAAGTGTCGCTGGGCGCGACCACGCTGGTCGGAGAGCTCAAAAATGGTGAAATCACCGAGTACGAGATTCACCCGGAAGACTTCGGTATGGTGATGGCCAGTAACCGCGCGCTCAAGGTGGAAACGCCGGAGCAGTCCAAAACCATGCTGCTGGGGGTGCTGGACAACGTGCCAGGGGCGCCCAAAGACATCGTGATTCTCAATGCCGGTGTGGCGCTGTACGCGGCCAATGTCGTGCCGACGATGAGCGCTGGCGTTGCCAAAGCACGAGCAACCATTGAATCTGGCGCGGCCAAAACCAAGCTGGCGCAACTTGTTGCCCTGTCCCAACAACTGAAAGGCACAGCGAAGTGACCGATATTCTGGAAAAAATAGTGGCTGTCAAACGCCAGGAAATCGCCGCAGCCATTGCCCGCAAACCCTTGGCTGCCATGCGCGCCGATGCCGAGTCGCGTGTGCTGACGCGGGATTTTGTCGCCGCCCTGCGCAGCAAGATCGCCGCCGGGCAGCCCGCGGTGATTGCCGAGATCAAGAAAGCCAGCCCCTCCAAAGGCGTGCTGCGCGAGGATTTTATCCCCGCCGACATCGCACAGGCCTATGCAGAGCATGGTGCAGCTTGTTTGTCAGCACTGACTGACCTGCAGTTTTTTCAGGGTTGTGTTGACTACCTCAAGCAGGCCCGTGCTTCCTGTCAGTTGCCGGTGCTGCGCAAAGACTTCATGGTGGACGCCTATCAAATCTATGAATCGCGTGCCTGTGGGGCCGATGCCGTATTGCTGATTGCGGCCATTCTGGATGATGCGCAAATGAAAGACTTTGAAGCGATTGCGCGCAGCCTGGACATGGCCGTGCTGGTGGAGGTGCACGATGCGCCCGAGCTGGCGCGCGCGCTCAAGCTCAAAACGCCGCTGATCGGCGTCAACAACCGCAATCTCAAAACTTTTGAGGTCTCGCTGGACACCACCTTGGCGCTCATGCGCGAACTGCCTGCCGACCGTTTGCTGGTCTGCGAGAGCGGCATCCACACCCGCGACGACGTGCTGCGCATGGGGGCGGCCGGTGTCAACGCGTTTCTGGTGGGTGAGGCTTTCATGCGCGCGCCAGATCCGGGCCTGGCTTTGGCGCAAATGTTTGCCACAAGCTGACATGTTCGCTCCTGATGTGCCCCGTTTGACCGACTGGGCGCCTGAGCGCTGGCCGGTGGCGGCCGATTGGCGTCCTGTGGTGGAGCAGTTTTTGACCAGCGCAGTGGGTGAGGCGTTGGCGCAATTTCTGCGGGCGCGGCTGGCCCGTGGCGCCATTATTTTTCCACCGCAGCCCTTGCGGGCGCTGGTATTGACCCCGCGGGTCCGAGTCAAAGTCGTCATTTTGGGTCAAGACCCCTACCACGGCCCCGGTCAGGCCGAGGGCTTGGCGTTTTCGGTGGCGCCCGGTGTCAAGCCGCCACCGTCATTGCGCAATATTTTCAAAGAGATCGCCCAGGACCCCTTGCTGGGCCCAGGCAACTTAATTCCACAGGGCGACGGCTCACTGGTCGCCTGGGCGCGCCAGGGTGTCTTGCTGCTCAACAGCTGCCTCACCGTAGAGGAGGGCCAGCCCGCCAGTCATCATCAGCGAGGGTGGGAGACGCTGACCGATGAAGTGGTCAAGGCGGTTGCATCAAAAGCCGAGCCGGTGGTGTTCCTGTTGTGGGGCGCCCACGCGCAGGCGAAGCAGCATCTGATCGCGGCGACTGCCAGGCAGGGCGGTCGTGCCACGGCCGACCATCTGGTGCTGACCGCCAACCACCCATCGCCCCTGTCCGCCCGCCGCCCGCCCTTGCCATTTCTGGGCTGCGGGCATTTTGGTCTGGCAAACGCTTATCTGCTGCAGCATGGCTGCGCGCCGATTGCCTGGTAAACAAAAGATCTTCATTTGAGCTCGTGTCCATGCTGTTTTTCCGTGGCATAATCCACGGTTCACCAAGGAGAGGTGGCCGAGTGGTTAATGGCAGCAGACTGTAAATCTGCCCTCTTACGAGTACGATGGTTCGAATCCATCCCTCTCCACCAGTGATAATTGAATGTTGGTTCGCCGTCGGAGCGCGTGTTCATGTGTATGCGGGGACGCTGCAGCGGCTGCTTGTTTTGCAAGCTTGTGCGGGGTTCGTATAGTGGTAATACCTTAGCCTTCCAAGCTAAAGCGAGGAGTTCGATTCTCCTACCCCGCTCCATATTTCATGTGCTGGGATGGTTATGTAGTTTTAGGTTGATCTGTATTTGACGGGTCACACAAGCCCATTTGGCTCAGTGGCAGAGCACCCCCTTGGTAAGGGGGAGGTCCCGGGTCCGATTCCCGGAATGGGCACCATGATTTTTGATTTGACAGTCCTTCACTTTTCGGAGTCTGAAAATGGGAAAAGAAAAATTTTCGCGTAGCAAGCCGCACGTCAACGTCGGCACCATCGGCCACGTCGACCACGGCAAGACCACCCTGACGGCGGCCATCACCAGCGTGCTGGCGGCCAAATTTGGCGGCACCGCCA
>NZ_JAAFHA010000077.1 GCF_010365055.1 Rhodoferax sp. | reverse complement strand
TCCATGTGTCCACCTGAGTTGAAGTGGACACGATGCTCCTAAGAATTGCCGATCTCCGCAAGGTGACTTCGCCACCCGCTTACGCATAGTTGTCGGAGCAAATTGCAGGATCGAATTGAATTGAATTGAATTGAATTGTTTTATTTATATTCCAGGCTTTAAGCAGCTTTAAATGCAAATAAAATGAGCTGCGCAAGCGTTTTTTACAATTACTTTTGCATACAAAAATGATTTATTTTGACAAATAAAATAATTTTAAATACCTATAATAAGTCGCTTCGGCATTTGATATAGCCAACATCAGTCCTTCGGCACCGTCCAAAAAGCCAACCCGAAAAATATAAGTCCTGACGAAAGCCCAAAAGCCATGTGCAATCGCAGATGTTAAACCTCCGCGTTTGCCTTTTTGATAGCTATTTCTGGCACCCAGAGTTGAGTATTGATTGATTTTTGAAATGACTTCATCCAGATCCTTGTAGGTCACATGAAGTAATGGCGCAGTCAATTTAGCTGGCTCACCCTGAAAAACAAGACGCTCATGAACAAGATCATTGCTAAAAGAAGCCTCACCCCGCTTGAAAAGCCGTGTCACACAGTCTGGCCACCAACCGGAGTGTCGGATGACTTTTCCGCAATAACTTGAAAGTCTGGGTAATTTGTAGATGAATGGGCTCTCAGATTGAATAGCATCTTCAATTTCCTGATGCAAAGCATCGCTCACGCGTTCATCAGCATCCAGAGATAAAACCCAATCACAGGTGGCATAAATCAATGCCCGATTTTTTTGGACCCCAAACCCCTGCCAATCAGTCGATGTATAAATATTATCAGTATATTCTTTGGCGATTGACAAAGTATTATCAACACTACCCGAATCCAATACTATAATTTCGTCAGCCCAAGTAACAGATTCAAGGCAACTTCGAATATCGTGTTCCTCATTTTTTACAATGATAATAACGGACAGAGTCGATTTCATTTGCGTAATTTTCGCAGCTTTATGCCGTTTTGTGTGGAACTTGACATCACAAGCAGCGATGGATCAGCACGCTGTATTCGGGTGAAACAACGAAGAACCGTTTTGATTCGTGCCATTTACTGCGTCTCTTGCAGTTCACCAGCGACCCCAAACTGAATGTGATGTAACTGCGCATACACCCCATTCTTGGCCAGCAATTCACCATGGGTGCCCGTTTCGACGACCTCACCCTTTTGCAGCACGACGATGCGATCTGCCTTTTCGATGGTAGACAGGCGGTGTGCAATGACTAAAGAGGTGCGCCCTTGCATCAGGGTTTCCAATGCGGCTTGTACGTGACGTTCTGATTCGCTGTCCAGCGCCGAGGTGGCTTCGTCAAGAATGAGAATTGGCGCATTTTTAAGAATGGCACGTGCAATGGCGATGCGTTGACGTTGCCCGCCGGAGAGCTTTACACCGCGTTCGCCCACCAGTGTCTGCAAACCCTGCGGCATCTCGCGTATGAACTCCATCGCGTGCGCGGCCTGTGCTGCGGCAATGATCTCTGCCTCGGGTACTTCACGCATCTGGCCGTAGGCAATATTGGCGGCAACGGTGGTGTTGAACAACACCACTTCCTGGCTTACCAGTGCAATGTTGGCCCGCAGACTCGACAGCGAAAGCTCCGCAAGGTCACGGCCGTCCAGCGTGATGCGTCCGCTGTCAGGCAAATAGAAGCGGGGCACCAGATTGGCCAGCGTGCTCTTGCCGCTGCCGGATGCGCCCACCAGTGCGACAGCTTGCCCAGCCGGGATTTTCAGGCAAATGTCACGCAGTGCCAGCCTGTCATCGCGCTCGTATGACAAGCTGACATGTTCAAACGCGATGCTGCCCTGAGCGCGGCCGATGTCGATCTTCCCGGTATTGAGTTCCCCGGGTGTATCAAGCAATTCAAATACGCTTTCCGATGCTGCCAGGCCGCGTTGCAGATGCTCGCTCACGCCTGTCAGGCGCTTGATCGGCGCAGTGAGCATCAGCATGGCGGCAATGAATGACAGGAACCCGCCAACGGTAGTTTCATCGGCAGCGGACTGCAAGGTGGCGAGGTAGACGATGGCGGCCAATGCCACGGAGGCAATCATCTGCACGATGGGCACATTGCTCGAAGCTGCCATGGCCTGCTTCATGTTGTAGCGTCGTACCCAGTTGACCTGGTCGCTGAAACGACTGCGCTCGTATTGCTGTCCGCCAAACAACTTGACCACTTTGTGTGCGGCAACGCTTTCCTCTATGACCTGCGTGATATCGCCCATCGCTTGCTGTGAATCGCGACTGGCATTGCGCAGTCGGGCATTGATGATTTTCAGTATGAAAGCGATGATAGGCACCATGACCAAACTGAGCAAGGTGAGTTTCCAGTTCAAATAGAACAACCAACCCAGCAACCCAACAATGATGATGGCGTCACGTACGACAACCGTCACCACGTTTGTCGCGGCAGCAGTCACCTGCGCCACGTCAAAAGTCAGTTTGGAGATCAAATTGCCAGTGGCATGGTCGTCATAAAACGGTGTGGGCAGCGTCAGCAGTTTGTGAAACATTTCCTCACGTAAATCCATCACAACCTTGTTTCCCACCCAGGCAATGGCGTAAGTTCCTATAAATGAGGCGACACCGCGCACGAAAAAAATCGCCAAGATGATCAGCGGCGCCAGTTTGATGACGGCGTTGTCCTTTTGGATGAAGGCACCGTCCAGCATGGGCTTGAGCAAGGCCGGCAACAGCGGTTCGGTTGCTGCCGTGATGGCCATCCCCAGGATAGACAGCGCAAAAATGCGCCAATAAGGTTTGACGTAACCGAGAAGACGTGAATAAAGCTGCGTACTGCTTAGCTTCATGAGATTGGCCCTAACATGATGGATGCAAATCTCTTGCTGCCATTGCCGCACCGAGATCCAAATGGAAAATTCAGGCCCATTGAACCTGCGTCAGGTTCTGTGAAGATGATTGACCATGAGCACTCACAGCAACACAACATCGTACTGCTCCTGCCCCATCGCACTCTCGCTCTGCAGCGACACCGGCTTGCCAATGAATTCACTCAAGCCTGCCAGGTGCTGGCTTTCTTCATCGAGAAACAGCTCAATCACCTTGGGTGACGCGATCACGCGAAACTCGCGCGGGTTGAACTGGCGTGCTTCGCGCAAAATCTCGCGAAAAATGTTGTAGGCCACTGTGCGCGCAGTCTTGACGATGCCCTTGCCTTCGCAGGTGGGGCACGGTTCGCACAGCATGTGGGCTAGCGATTCACGCGTTCGCTTGCGTGTCATCTCGACCAGCCCGAGCTGCGAAAAACCACCTGCCATGGTCTTGACGCGGTCGTGCGACAGTTGCTTGCTGATTTCAGACAACACCGCCTCGCGATGGTCTTCGCGCACCATGTCAATGAAATCCACGATGATGATGCCGCCCAGGTTGCGCAATCGGAGTTGCCGTGCAATTGCCTGAGCTGCTTCCAGGTTGGTCTTGAAGATGGTGTCGTCAAAATTGCGCGCGCCGACAAACCCGCCGGTGTTCACATCGACCGTGGTCAGGGCTTCGGTCTGGTCCACGATCAAATAGCCGCCCGACTTCAGGTCGACCCGGCGCCCCAGCGCCTTGACGATTTCTTCGTCAATCGCGTACAGGTCAAAGATCGGGCGCTCGCCCTTGTAGTGCTGCAACTTCTCGGCGGCGGCAGGCATGAATTCAAGACCAAAAGCCTTCAGCACTTCAAACTGTTCCTGTGAATCGACCTTGATGGTTTGGGTGTTTTCACACACCAGGTCGCGCAGCACGCGCTGCAACAGATTCAAGTCCTGGTGCAACAACGACAAAGGCGGCAGCCGCACCGAGGCGCCCTTAATGCGGGCCCAGGCTTTGCGCAAATAGGCAACGTCTTCCGACAGTTCCTGGTCAGAGGCATCTTCGCCATTGGTGCGCAAGATGAAACCCCCACCCTCGGTGCCCACCAGCTGCTGCAATCTCGTGCGCAGTTCGTCGCGCTGGCTTTGCGGGATTTTCTGCGAGACCCCGACATGGTCGTCCTGCGGCAAAAACACCAACATGCGGCCTGCGATGCTGATCTGCGTGGACAGCCGTGCGCCTTTGCTGCCAATCGGGTCCTTGATCACCTGCACCAGCAGCACCTGGCCCTCAAACACCTGTTTTTCAATCGGGATTTGCGGCTGCGTATTGCGCACCAGACTCGGGGGTTCACCATCAGGCTGGCGGTGCCAGACGTCGGCGACATGCAAAAACGCAGCACGCTCCAGTCCGATGTCGATGAACGCTGACTGCATGCCCGGAAGCACGCGCGCGACCTTACCCAGATAAACATTGCCCACCAAGCCACGCTCCAGCGTGCGCTCGACATGGAGCTCCTGCAGTGCGCCGTTTTCAACAATGGCCACCCGGGTTTCCTGCGGCGACCAGTTGATCAGAATGTCTTCTTGCATGGTGGGCCTGTTCAAATCTTGAAACCGAATGACTGCAGCAACTGCGCCGTCTCGAACATCGGCAGCCCCATGATGCCCGAATAGCTTCCACTCATGTGCGAAATCAACGCCGCCGCCCTGCCCTGCACGGCGTAGGCACCCGCCTTGCCCAAGGGCTCACCCGATGCGGCATAGGTCTGAATCTGGCGCGAGCTCATGGCAGAAAAAGTCACACGCGACTCGCACAGTACCTGCTCGCGTTTGCGTGCGGTGCCGAGCGCCACTGCAGTCAAGACACGGTGCGTGGTGTTGGAAAGCTCCTTCAACATGCGCGTGGCGTCAGCGGCATCAGTGGGTTTTCCAAAAATCTTGCGCCCCAGGGCCACCGTGGTATCTGAGCAAAGCACCGGCGCCGCCGGCAAACCCCGACGTTTGAGTCGCGTCAACGCCGCGTCCAGCTTCAGCTGCGTCACGCGTTTGACGTAAGCGGCCGGAGCCTCGTTGGGTAACACAGCTTCCAGCGCTTCGGCGTCTTCATCGGCATCAGGCAATAGCAGCTCATGGCGCACGCCCAGCAGCGCCAGCAACTGGCTGCGCCGTGGGCTTTGCGAGGCGAGGTAAATAAACTTACTCACTGAAACTACTCACGACAAAGACCTTGAATTGAAATATCACTCACGATGATAGGGATGGTTGGCATTGATCGACCAGGCGCGGTACAGCTGCTCAATCAGCAACACCCGCACCATGGCGTGCGGCAACGTCAGGTCAGACAGGCGGATGCGCTCATGCGCCGCCTGTTTAAACGCCGGGTCCAACCCATCGGGCCCGCCAATGACCAGCGCCACATCGTCGCTTTCCAGCTGCCAGTTTTGCAGCTTGCCCGCCAGCGCCATTGTGGTCAACGCCGTGCCGCGCTCGTCGAGCACCACGATACGGCAGCCTTTGGGCAATGCCGCCTCGATGCGCACCCGCTCAGCCGCACACAGTGCTTCTACGGTCTTGGAGCCGCGCGTCTCCGTCTTGACGGCTTTGAGTTCAACCTTGATCTCGTAGGGAAAGCGCTTGACGTAATCGTCCCACGCTGTTTGTGCCCAGTCCGGCACACGCTGGCCGACCGCAACAATCACCAGCCGCACAAGAATCCGTCAGGCTTTGCGTACGGCCGTCTTCTTGGCCGGTGCCTTTTGGGCGGCTACGGCCTTGCTCACCACCTTCTTCGCTGCCACTTTTTTTGCCGGATTGTTAACGATGACCTTCTTCACTGCCACTTTGACCACCGCCTTGGAGGTGGCTTTTGCAGCGGCTTTTGGCTGGGTGATTGCAGCGCTCACTTTGGTGGCTACTTTTTTGGCCGGCACTTTTTTGGCCGCCGCCGACTTGGCCGCCAGCGCCGCCTTTTGCAGTTGCGCTTTGGAAGGGAAGGCCTCGGCCACGCCCTTCTTGGCGGCGTTGGAGCGCCTGATATCCGCTATCGGTTGAGCCGCTGACTTAACGGTTTTCACTTCTTTGCCCGGCTTGGCGGCTTCTTTCACCACCGGTTTCACCGCGCCGAACTTAAGACGCACCGGCTTGTCGCCCCACAACTCTTCCAGGTTGTAGTACTGCCGAAAATTGGGCTGCATGATATGCACCACGGCCTGGCCGCAGTCCACGATGATCCACTCGCCATTGGTCTCGCCTTCCATGCGCGGCTTGGGAAAGTCGGCATCGCGCACCGCATCGCGCACGCTGGCGGCCAGCGCCTTGGTCTGCCGGTTCGACGTGCCCGAGGCAATGATGACCCGCTCAAACAGGGCGGACAGGTGCTCGGTATCGAACACCACAATGTCCTGAGCTTTCACGTCTTCAAGGCCATCAACAATGGCGCGCTGCAGTTTCTGAATGTCTTTTTTGGCGATGGTGGGGGAGGTAGTGGTAGTCATCAAGCAGTTTGGTAAAGGTGGTGGTGGGCAATATAACGTGCAACAGGCTCAAAAACCAGATCGGCAACGCTTAGATGTGCGCCAATTCGGGCCCGAATGTCGGTGGCGCTGACGTTCAAAGCGGGCATCGGCAGGCGCCGAAATCTCGATGGATGCGCAGTTTCTAGATCAAATTTGGCTCTGGCCCCCGTCGTATAAGCGCGAGTAGCTACGCAAATTATAGCAAGTTCCAAAATCTCCTGCCAATCATGCCAACTGGGCAGCGCGTGCGCCTGATCTTCGCCCACAATCAAAAAAAGCTCGGCCGCCGGCCACAGGGCCTTGAACTCACGCAAGGTGTCCACCGTGTAGCTCGGGCCGGTACGCTCGATTTCTCGCGGATCAACCACCACCTGGGGCAACTCGGCAAACGCCAGCTGTGCCATGGCAAGGCGGTGTGGCGCGGGGCTCAGCGCGCGCGTCTTGTGCCAGGCTTGGCCGGTTGGCAACACACGCAACTCATCGAGCTGCAACTCGGCCAGCGCGGCCTTGGCCAGCGCCGCATGCGCCACATGCGGCGGGTCAAACGCACCGCCAAAGATGCCGATGCGTTTCAAATCAAACCCAATCCCGGCGCACCAGAAAGCGGGTCGACAGCTCGGCCTCGGGCGTGCCCGCGGCAGGCACGTTCTGATACGACCAGCTGGCCAGCGGCGGCATCGACAGCAAAATGGATTCCGTGCGCCCGCCCGACTGCAGGCCAAAGTGCGTGCCCCGGTCCCACACCAGGTTGAATTCGACGTAGCGGCCGCGCCGATAAAGCTGGAATTCGCGCTCGCGCTCGCCATAAACCGTATCTTTGCGACGCTCAACAATTGGCAAGTAGGCCTTCAAGAATGAATCGCCGACCGCCTGCATCATGGCCAGACTGCCCTCAAAACCGAGTTCAGAAAAATCATCAAAAAAGATGCCGCCGACGCCGCGCGGCTCGCCGCGGTGCTTCAAATAAAAGTAGTCGTCGCACCAGGTCTTGAAACGCGGGTGCTTGTCGTCGCCAAAGGGCGCCAGCGTGGCTTTGCAGGTGGCGTGGAAATGCACCGCATCTTCCTCAAAACCGTAATACGGCGTCAGGTCCATACCGCCGCCAAACCAGCACACCTGCGTGCCGTCAGCCGTCTTGGCCGCCAGCATGCGCACGTTCATGTGGACGGTGGGCACGTACGGGTTGCGCGGATGAAACACCAGTGACACGCCCATCGCGTCAAACGGGGCGCCCGCCAGCTCCGGGCGATGTTGCGTGGCCGACGGCGGCAGCTTGGGGCCGCTCACTTTGGAAAAGCCGCAGCCGGCGCGCTCAAAAACCGGACCGCCTTCCAGAATCTGCGTGATGCCCTTGCCCTGCAGCAACTCGCCCGCTGGCTTTTGCCACGCGTCCGTCAAGAACGTCGTGCCATCGATGTCAGCAATTGCGCTCGTGATGCGTGCCTGCAAACCTTGCAGATAACTGCTGACCGCTTCAGTGCGCGAACTGCCCACGGCCACTGCGCTCACGCCACCGCTCCCTTGACTGCGCGATGACCAATATCCTTGCGGTACTGCATGCCGTCAAAGTGAATCCCCAGCGCCACCTCGTAGGCTCTAGTCTGGGCCTGGCGCACGTTGTCCGCCAGCACCGTCACACACAAGACCCGGCCACCGGCAGTGACGACGTCGTCGCCCTGCAGCTTGGTTCCGGCATGGAACACAACGGCGTCTTCGTCTTCCTTGGGCAAGCCGGTGATGACATCGCCTTTGCGCGGCTGCAGCGGGTAGCCCTGCGCCGCCAGCACCACGCCCAGCGCCGTGCGACGATCCCACTGCAACTCGATCTGGTCGAGCTTGCCGTGCGGCCCCGGCTCGGTCGCGGCCAGCATCACATCCACCAGATCAGATTTGAGGCGCAGCAAAATCGGCTGGGTCTCGGGGTCGCCCATGCGGCAGTTGAATTCGAGCGTCTTCGGGTGACCTTCGGCGTTGATCATCAAGCCGGCATACAAAAAACCAGTATACGGAATGCCGTCTTTTTCCATGCCGCGGATGGTCGGCAAGATGATTTCGCGCATGGTACGGGCATGCACATCGGGCGTCACCACCGGCGCTGGCGAATAAGCGCCCATGCCACCCGTGTTCGGGCCCTGGTCGCCATCCAGCAAGCGCTTGTGGTCCTGGCTGGTGGCCAGCGCCAGCACATTCTTGCCATCCACCATCACGATGAAGCTGGCTTCCTCTCCCACCAGGAATTCCTCGATGACGACACGCGGCACCGCTTGGCCGTCGGCCCCGGCGTTGTGCTTCAGGCCGGGCGTGCTGTCTGCCAGCATGAAATCAACCGCCGCATGGGCTTCAGCCAGCGTCAAGGCCACGACCACGCCCTTGCCTGCGGCCAGGCCGTCGGCCTTGACCACAATGGGCGCGCCCTTTTGCTCGATATAGGCGTGCGCTGCCACCGGGTCAACAAAGGTTTCATACTCGGCCGTCGGGATGCCGTGGCGCTGCATGAAGGCCTTGGAGAAGGCCTTGGAACTCTCCAGTTGCGCGGCAGCCTGGGTTGGCCCGAACACGCGCAGGCCGTGCTTGCGAAACTCATCGACCACGCCAGCGGCGAGCGGCACCTCCGGCCCGACCACGGTCAGCGCGATCTTGTTGTCGATCGCCCAGACCCGCAGTTGCTGCACATCGGTGATGTCGATGTTTTCCAGTCGTTTATCCAGCGCGGTGCCGGCGTTGCCCGGCGCCACAAACACCTTCTGCGCCTTGGGCGACTGCGCCAGCTTCCAGGCCATGGCGTGTTCACGGCCGCCGCCGCCAATCACAAGAATATTCATAAGTCTTCGGCGTCAATCTCGGCGTTGTGATAAATCTCTTGCACGTCGTCCAGGTCCTCCAGCGCATCGAGCAATTTCTGCATCCGAATGGCATCCTCGCCAGTGAGCTCAATCGGGTTCTCGGCGCGCATGGTCACATCGGCCATCTCGGGCTTCAAGCCCGCGGCTTCAAGGGCATTCTTGACGGCCTCGAAAGCGGGGTACGCGGTCAGCACCTCGATGGCGCCGTCGTCGTCGGTGATCACGTCTTCAGCACCCGCGTCCAACGCCACCTCCATCACCTTGTCCTCATTGGTACCGGGCGCAAAAATCAACTGACCGCAGTGCTTGAACTGGAACGCCACCGAGCCTTCGGCGCCCATGTTGCCGCCAAACTTGGCAAAGGCGTGGCGCACTTCGGCCACCGTGCGTACCTTGTTGTCGGTCATGGTGTCCACCAGGATCGCCGCACCGCCGATGCCGTAGCCTTCGTAGCGAATTTCCTCGTAATGCACGCCTTCGAGCGTACCGCTGGCCTTGTCGATGTTGTATTTGATGCGGTCCGCCGGCATGTTGGCCGCCTTGGCGCGCTCCACCGCCAGTCGCAGACGTGGGTTGGTCCCCAGGTCGGCGCCGCCGGCGCGCGCCGCCACCGTGATTTCACGGATGATGCGGGTCCAAATCTTTCCGCGCTTTTCGTCCTGGCGACCCTTGCGGTGCTGAATATTGGCCCATTTGCTATGTCCTGCCACGGGGAATCCTTCAAAAGTTCGTTACGCTATCGGCTCAATTGTACTTTTAGGGAGTCTCATGGCTGAACCGATTCTGATTGCACAACATGGCACCACCGAATGCTTTCTGCGCCCTGACAAGGCCAACCGCCATGGGCTCATCACGGGCGCCACCGGCACCGGCAAGACCATCACGCTGCAAACCATGGCCGAGGGTTTCTCGCGCATCGGCGTGCCGGTGTTCATGGCCGACGTCAAAGGCGATCTGACTGGCCTTTCCCAAGCCGGCTCTTTAGGCGCAAAACTGGCCAAAGTTCTGACGGAACGTGGGATTCAAGCTCCTGAATTTGCAGCGTTTTCAAGCACCTTGTGGGACGTCTTTGGCGAGCAGGGCCACCCGGTGCGCGCCACCGTCAGCGATCTGGGCCCCTTGTTGCTGGGGCGCATGCTCAACCTCAATGAGACCCAGGCCGGTGTGCTGCAGCTGGTGTTCAAGATCGCCGACGACGACGGTCTGATGCTGCTGGACATGAAGGACCTGCGCGCCATGTGCCAGTTGGTGGGAGACAATGCCTCGGAATTCACTACCGAATACGGCAACATCAGCGCCGCCAGCATTGGCGCCATCCAGCGCGGCCTGATGCAGATCGAGCAACAAGGCGGCGACGAGTTCTTTGGCGAGCCGATGCTCAACATCGCCGACTTTCTGCAAACCGATGCCAATGGGCACGGCATGGTCAACATCCTGGCGGCCGACCAGCTCATGAACGCACCGCGCCTGTACGCCACGTTTTTGCTCTGGCTGCTGAGCGAGCTGTTCGAGAATTTGCCCGAAGTGGGCGACCTGGACCAGCCCAAGATCGTGTTTTTCTTTGACGAAGCGCATTTACTCTTCGCCGGCGCACCCAAGGTGCTGATCGAGCGCATTGAGCTGGTGGTGCGGCTGGTGCGATCCAAAGGCGTGGGCGTTTTCTTCGTGACGCAAAACCCGCTCGACATCCCGGACTCGGTACTGGCCCAACTGGGCAACCGTGTGCAGCACGCCCTGCGCGCCTTCACGCCGCGCGACCAGAAAGCCGTCAAATCAGCCGCCGACACCATGCGCCCAAACCCTGCCCTGGACATCGCCGCTGCCATCACCGAGCTGGCAGTGGGCGAGGCGCTGGTGAGCTTTCTGGACGAGAAAGGCCGCCCCGGCGTCACGCAGCGGGTTTACGTGCTGCCGCCTGCCAGCCAGATCGGGCCGATCACACCGGCGCAGCGTCAAGCCCTGCTGGCCGACTCCATCGTCGCCGGGGTCTATGAAAAGACGCTGGATCGGGAATCCGCCTTCGAGAAGATCAAGGGCCGCACCGTTGAAAAGCTGGACGCCGCCGCCCGCGACAGCGAGCCACGAAGCAATGAAAGGGCCCGGGCGCAGCCCGAAGCACGCGTTGAGGCCGGTGCAGCGGCACCGGCCGGCGGTGGCCTGCTCGACAGCCTAGGCTCCATTTTTGGCGGTGGCGTGCGCCGCACCCGCACCTCGGCCGGCGAGCAACTCATCCGCAGTGCCGCCAGTTCGGTCGGCCGGGAAGTGGGGCGCCAGATCATCCGCGGCGTGCTGGGTGGCATTTTTGGTGGCAAGCGTTAGTGGACAGGCGCGCACAATAGGGCACCTGAAGCCCTGACAACCGCACGTCAGTAACGAATGATTGAGAAAATTACGCCCATGAGCAGCCCCAACACCGACCCCTTCGTTCACCTCATCGACCACCCGCTGGTGCAGCACAAGCTGACGCTGATGCGCAAAAAAGAGGCAAGCACCACCAGCTTTCGCACCCTGCTCAATGAAATCAGCATGTTGATGGCCTATGAAGTGACGCGTGACATGGCGATGCAAGACGTGGAGATCGAAACGCCGCTGGAGAAGATGACCGCCAAAGTGATCGACGGCAAAAAACTGGTGCTGGTGTCGATCCTGCGCGCGGGCACCGGCATTCTGGACGGCATGCTCAGCGTCGTGCCGGGCGCGCGCGTCGGCCACATTGGCCTGTACCGCGACCCCGACACGCTCAAGGCGGTGGAGTACTACTTCAAGATGCCCAAAGACATGCAGGAGCGCGACGTGGTGGTGGTCGACCCGATGCTGGCCACCGGCAATTCCGCCGTGGCGGCGATCGAGCGTGTCAAGGCGACGCACCCCAAGTCGATCAAGTTCGTCTGCCTGCTGACCTGCCCGCAGGGCATCGCCACGCTGCGCAAGGCACACCCGGATGTGCAGATCTACACCGCGGCCATCGACCGCGAACTCAACAGCCACAGCTACATCCTGCCCGGCCTGGGTGACGCCGGTGACCGGATTTTTGGCACCCAGTGAACTTTTTTGTGCCAAATCGGCCTGTAGCCCGCGTCCCTACTTCGTTAGCTGCTACAAATTTAGAAGCAAACCAACTTGACGCATGGGTCGCCAATGGCTCACGCCCGCTGCGGCGCGATCATTTCGGCATAGTCATACAGCGCGCCCAGAATCGCCTCGCCCCGCTCGTCGGCGGATTCCGCCAAGCTGTCGAGTTCTTCGAACAGGCGCTCAATGGTGAGTGCGCCGCCCGCGCCGTCAAACAAGCGTGCGCTGCGGTGTGCTTCCCAGCGCGCCTGTTCCTCAGCACTCAGACTTTGCGGGAAATTGCGCGCGCGGTAGCGCCAGAACAGCTCTAGCAGACGCGCATCGTCAAACGCCGGACGCGCGCTCGCCAGTTCCTGCGGACTGATCTGACGCAACTCGTTCAGGCGGCGCCGGTCGGCGTTGCCGACAAAGCCACCGTAGAGGTCTTCGTCCACATCCGGCGCCGCCGCTGCCGGACGCTTGAACACCGCTGGCCAGATGGCGCTCATGTCGGGCAAGGCTTGCGCATGCGCGGCGTTGGCCAGTTGCGCGTCCAGATTCAAGCCCCAGCGCTGCGCCATCGCGGCTGACAAGGTCTTGGTATTGCCAATCACGCTCGGGGATTTGTTCAGGTGAATCGACTTGACGGGCAGGCGCTGCAGCCCCTCAGGCAGATCGGCCGCTTTGGTGAACAGGCGCAGGCGAATCTGCTCGGCGTTCAGGCTGGCCAATTCACGCGGGTCAAACGCCAGATCCCAGGCCAGCAGCTCGTTCTTGTTCGCCGGGTGCATGGCCAGCGGCCACATCAGCGCCAAACAACCGCGCTCGGGCCCGAACATGCCTGAAATATGCAGAAATGGCTTGGCATGCATCAAGGTGGTGGGCAGGCCCAGCTCGGCCATCACGCGGTCTTTTTTGTGCAAGGCAAAACAGAAGTCAAACAACTTGGGCTGCGCCGTTTTGAGCAGCCGCGCCAGCGCGATGGTGGCGCGCACGTCGCTCAAGGCATCGTGGGCGGCTTCATGCAGCAGACCATTGGCCGCGCTCAGGTCGGTGAGCTTGAAGCTGGGCTTGCCCTCGCCGTTCAGCGGCCACTCGATCCCCTCGGGTCGCAGCGCGTAGGCGGTGCGCGCCACGTCCAGCAGGTCCCAACGGCCGCAGTCGTTTTGCCACTCCCGCGCGTACGGGTCAATCAGATTGCGCCAGAACATGAAGCGCGTAATCTCGTCGTCAAAACGAATGGTGTTGTAGCCCACCCCCACCGTGCCGGGCAGACTGAAGGCCTGTTCAATCTGCGCCGCAAACTGGTGTTCAGGAATGCCTTTTTCCAGGCATTCTTGCGGCGTGATGCCGGTGATCAGGCAGGCTTGCGGCTCCGGCAAAAAATCGTTGGCCGGCTGGCAATACAACTTCAGAGGCGCGCCGATTTCATTTAACTGGGCATCGGTGCGAATGGCGGCAAACTGCGCCGGGCGCGTGCGCCGGGTATCGGCACCAAAGGTCTCGTAGTCGTGCCAGAGGAAGGTATGAGGGGCGGCAGAAGAAGTCATTATGGGCGGCCTGCTTTTGAAATGGACTGAATCACCGTTTGATTATCGCCAGGCGCTTGCAGCGCCCGCAACGGCGCAACTCAGCGCCGACGCGCCGACTTCACGCCCGGCAACTCGGCCACCACGCCCAGCACCTTGTGCAGCCGCCCGGCATCCGACACTTCCACCGTGAAGGTCATCCAGGCGATGCCCTTGATGGACTGCGTCTGCACACCCACCACGTTCATTTTTTCTTTGGTAAAGACCTCTGAAATATCGCGCAGCAGCCCTTGCCGGTCGACGGCGTGCACCGCCACGTCCACCGGGTAGACCGCACTGCCGGTCGATCCGGTTGCGGCAGTTGGCGCTTGGCCCCATTCCACCTCGATGACTCGCTCGCCATTTTGGGCAATCATCTCGCGCAAGTTGGAGCAATCAAAGCGGTGCACGCTGACGCCCTTGCCGCGGGTGACAAAGCCACAAATCGGGTCAGGCGGCGCCGGTTTGCAGCATTTGGCCAACTGTGTCATCAATGAATCGACGCCCACCACCAGCACGCCACCCTTGGCCGGGTTGCTGGCGCTGCGCGGTTTCTTTAGCAGCGGCTCATCATCGGCAAGGACCGGCTCGGGCGGATGCAGCAGCGTCTCAATGTTGCGCAGCGAAAACTCATCCTTGCCGACCACTTCAAACAGGTCATCGGCCGAGTTAAAACCCAGCTGCGCGGCCAGGTCCTGCAATTTGAGTGCGGTCTTGCCCTCGCGCTGCAGCAGTTTCTCGACCGCCTCACGCCCTTTGGCCACGGTTTCATGCAGCGCCAGCGCGTTGAACCAGGCGCGCACTTTGGAGCGGGCCCGGTGACTCACCAAGTAGCCTTGCTCGGCCATGAGCCAGTCGCGCGACGGCCCGCCCTCTTTGGCCACCGTTACCTCCACCGTCTGGCCATTTTTGAGCGGCGTGTTCAAAGGCACCATCACGCCATCAATGCGGGCACCCCGGCAGCGGTGCCCCAGATCGGTGTGCAGGCTGTAAGCAAAATCGACGGCCGTGGCGCCTTGCGGCAACTCGACAATGGTCGCGTCAGGCGTCAGGACATAAATACGGTCATCCAGACCCACATCCTGCGCAGCCGTTCCGGACAAGTCGCGCTCCCACGCCAGCAACTGGCGCAGCACGGCAATCTTGGCGTCGTAGGCGCTGCTGGCCGACACACCGGCGTAGCCTTTAACGCCGGCTTCCTTGTAGGCCCAATGGGCGGCGACGCCATGCTCGGCGTGGTCGTGCATGGCCTGCGTGCGAATCTGTATCTCGATCGGCAGCCCGGTCGCATCGCGCACCACCGTGTGCAAGGACTGGTAACCGTTGGCCTTGGGTTTGGCAATGTAGTCGTCAAACTCCTCGGCGATCGGTGTGAATTGGCTGTGAACCCAGCTCAACGCGGTGTAGCAATCCGCAATGCTGGCGACCACAACGCGCAGCGCCCGAATGTCATAGACCTGGTCAAAGTTGAGCGATTTGCCGCGCATCTTCTTGACGATGCTGTAGATGTGTTTGGGTCGGCCCTGCACCGTGGCGTGCATGCCCTGCGCCTTCAGGTCGGACTCGAGTTGAAGCCGCAATTGTTCGATGTGCAATTCACGCTCGGAGCGCTTCTCGTCGAGCAAGCGCGCCACGTCGCGGTAGGTGTTGGGTTCCAGGAAACGAAACGCCAGGTCTTCCATCTCCCACTTAATTTCCCAGATGCCCAGCCGGTTGGCCAGCGGCGCAAACACCTGCAGGGCTTCGCGCGCCACACCCGCTGGCGCATCCTGCTGAGCGGCTGCAAAAAAACGCAGCGTCTGCAGGCGTGAGGCCAGCCGCAGCATCACCACACGCAAGTCGCGTGAAAAAGCGAGCAGCATCTTGCGGACATTCTCCGTTTGCGCAGCCGCCGTTTGCGCCAAGGGCATGCCGGTGGCGGCGCGCTCGCTCGCCACTTGGGCCTGACGCGCCTGGCGCTGCACCCGCACCAGTTTGGTGGTTTCAACCGCCAGCGCGGCAAAGTTGTCGCCAAACGCTTTGGCAATCACCTCTTGCGGCTTGTTCAAATGGTCGCAGGCATAGACCAGGTAACTGGCGGCCTGCATCGCCTCGGAGCCGCCAATGGTCTTGAGAATGGCCGCCACCGCATCGGCATGAGCGAGCGTGTTTTCGCCGGTATCGAGCGTTTCACTGGCCAGCAGCGGTTCGGCAAAAGCGCGGGCGCGCGCCAGCGCATGGGCTTGCTCGGGCTGCGCCTGTGTGGTGGCGGCCAGCAACTGCGTCACTGGCTGGGCTAAAGAGACCGCGCCCGTGGGCTCGGTAGACAGGGTTTTCATCTGCAAACCATCCGTTATTCATCCAGCAAAAAGGAGGCGACGGCTTGCACCTGGTTATCGGCGACGAAGGTCGGCGCGTGGCCCACACCGGCGAACTCCACCAACCGGGCCTTGGGGCCGCGCGCCATCATGGCTTGCGCCGTCTGCACAGAGAGAAGATCAGATTCCTGGCCGCGAACCAGCAAGGTGCGCGCGGTGATCTGGTCATAAAGCTGCCACAGCAAGGCTTCACCCTGCGCCGCCGACTCGGGCGTGACCGCGCCAAAGGGCTGCGCCAGCGCCGGGTCGTAATGCAGGGTGAACGCGCCGGAGCCGTCGCCCAGGGGCTTGAGCATCGGCCGTGACAGGGCCAGCCATTGCGCTGGCGTGTGCGGCCCAAAGCTGCTGGCGAGCACCCACAGCGCATCGGCCGCTTGCTGCACCGAGTCAAAGCGGCCGGTCTTGCCCAGGTACTCGCCAATGCGCTGCAAGGCCTGCCACTCCAGCACGGGGCCCACGTCATTGAGCACCAGCCGGCGCACCGGCACCGGCAAGGGCAACTCGGGCTGGCCGGCCACCACCATGCCAATCAGGCCGCCCATACTGGTACCGAGCCAGTCCAGCGTGGTGGGCTTGAGTTGCGCCAACAAGGCCAGCATATCGGCCGCGTAATTCGGAATCTGGTAGCCCTGCGGGTCCTTCAGCCAATCGCTTCTGCCGCGGCCCGCCACATCCGGGCAGACCACGCGCAGGGAGTCGCCGCCGCGTGCGCACAACGCCTGCGCCAGCACGTCAAAGTCACGCCCCTGGCGCGTCAGGCCATGCACGCAGACCACCACATGACCTGCCTCGGGGTTGCCCCACTGCCAGTAGGCCATGCGATGACCGCCGGTTGAGTCAGGACACAGGACGAAATTGAGAGAAGGCTCGGTCATAGTGGGGGTTGAGGGTTTGATAAAGTCGCAGCGTAGTCCAAGGATGCACGGGAATTGCGTCAACCCCCGGTGCCCTCACAATGCCCCCATCGTAATTCAATCACAGTTCAGCCCAACCCCACACGGAGAAACCTCATGCTCAAAGGTAAAACAGCGCTCGTCACCGGCTCCACCAGCGGCATCGGCTTAGGCATCGCCAAGGCCCTGGCCGCCCAGGGCGCCAACATCGTGCTCAACGGCTTTGGCGACGTTGAAGGCCCGAAAGCCGAGATCGCGGCGCTGGGCGTCAAAGTGGCCTACCACGGCGCCGACATGAGCAAACCGGCCGAGATTGAAGACATGATCAAATTCGTGCAAGCCCAGTTTGGCCAGGTCGACATTCTGGTCAACAACGCCGGTATCCAGCATGTGGCGCGGGTCGAAAACTTCCCGATAGAGCGTTGGGACGCCATCATCGCCATCAACATGAGCAGCGCCTTTCATGCCACGCGCTTAGCCCTGCCGGCGATGCAAAAGGCCAACTGGGGGCGCATCATCAATGTCGCCTCGGTGCACGGCCTGGTGGCCTCGGCAGAAAAATCAGCTTACGTCACGGCCAAGCACGGCGTGGTCGGCCTGACCAAGGTCACCGCGCTGGAAAACGCCACCACCGGCGTCACCTGCAACGCCATTTGCCCCGGTTGGGTGCTGACCCCGCTGGTTCAAAAGCAGGTCGATGCCAAGGCCGCTGCGGGCGGCATCAGCAATGCCGAGGCAACCAAACAACTGTTGGGCGAAAAAGAACCGTCGCTGCAATTCACCACCCCCGAAGAACTCGGCGCGCTGGCCGTGTTCTTCTGCTCACCGGCGGGCAACAATGTGCGCGGCGTCGCCTGGAACATGGATGGTGGCTGGACGGCTCAGTGACGCTATATTAATAGGAATGGCACTTACTTTGGCTTCCAGTCGTGGCCATGTTTCTTGATTTTCCGACGAGCGATGGCACGCGGAACCTTTAACCACGGGTAAGGTTT
>NZ_JAAFHA010000076.1 GCF_010365055.1 Rhodoferax sp. | reverse complement strand
ATTGAGCGCTTGTGCATAGGAGAAAAGGTGACTGTGATGCGTTCCAATATTTTTGTTGTCATGGGTGTCAGTGGCTGCGGCAAAAGCACGGTGGGCGTCCAATTGGCCGCCGCCCTGGGCCTGGAGTTTCTCGAAGGCGACACCTTGCATTCGGCAGCCAACGTGGCTCGGATGGCCGCCGGTGTGGCTTTGAGCGACGCGGACCGTGCGGGCTGGCTGCAAACGCTGGCCGAGCGTATTGGAGCAGCGCGCTTGGCGGGCACGGGACTGGTGCTGTCGTGCTCGGCGCTCAAACGCGCCTACCGTGACATTCTGCGCCAAGGTGCACCCGACCTGCACCTTCTGTACCTGCATGGCGACCACGACTTGCTGGCAGCCCGCATGGCCGCGCGGACCGGCCATTACATGCCTGCGTCGTTGCTGGTCAGTCAGCTGGCCACGCTCGAAGTGCCGGAGCCGGAAGAAAATGCGCAAATCTTTGATGTCGCGAGTCCGCCCGAGGCGATTGTGGCCGCGGCGGTTGCCCGATGGTCAAGCGCGGGCGAGTGACGCAGCGTCGTTGAGCTGTGCCAGGGCGGCCAGGATGCCGCGCTGTGCGATCTGGTCCAGCCAATGGCTGACGCGGGCCAACCAGCACGCATCCTGTGGCAAGGCATCGCCCCAAATCGTGGTCAACGTGCCCAAGGCCTGCACCGTCGCCCTGGGGTTGTCTGCATGGGCCAGCGCCAGTGCATGCAGCTGCTCTGCCATGGGGTCGTGAATGATGTAGGCTTTCCCTTGCTCGTCGCTGCCGCGCAGGTAACGCATCCAGGCCGCGGCGGCAAACGCCAGTCGCTCCACGGATTGCCCGGTGCGCCGTGCCCCGAGTACCGAGGGCGGCCAGCGCTGTGGGATTTTTTGCGAACTGTCGGTGGCGATCTGGTGCACGCTGTGCTGCAGCGTGGGGTTGGCAAAGCGGGCGAGCAGCGCATCGCGGTAGCTGGCCCAATCCGGACGGCTGAGCTGCGGACCCACCTCCGCCGTCATCAGCCCATGGACGAACTGGCGGACGGCGGGTTGGGCGATGCACTCGCTGATCACGGGCAAACCCGCTACGGCACCGATGCAGGCCATGGCCGTGTGGCTGCCGTTGAGCAGACGCAGCTTGGCTTCTTCAAACGGGCCGACATCGTCCACCACCGTGACGCCCACGGCGGCCAGCGCATCACCGTCGACGGTGTCGACAAAGCGGCGTTCGATCACCCATTCCCAAAACGCCTCGGTACCGAGGGCGGCCTGGTCTGTCACACCCAGCGCCTGCGCTGCCGCCGCCAGACGGTCTGCGCTGGCGGCGGGGACGATGCGGTCGACCATGCTGCTGGGGAATGCACAGGTGGTGGCGATCCAATGCCCCAGCGCCGGGCTCTGGGCCAGCGCCGCCTCGACGCACAGCGCCTGCAACTGGCGACCGTTATGCGCCAGGTTGTCGCAGGAGGCGAGTGTCAGCCCGTGCAGGCCCACCGCATGGCGCGCTGCCAGTCCTTGCACCAGCAGTGCGGCCAGCGCCGGCCCGTAGCCTTTTTCGGTGACGGTGAGTGTGACCCAGCGGGTCGTGGGCGCGGCCAGTGCCTGCACCACTTTGGAGGGCTCGCGTGCGGCCACGCAGGTTTGCCAGAGCGCGCCGCTCACCTGCCAATGCACACCGGCACTGCTGGCGACCTGCACTGCGTAGAAGCCGTCCTGCGCGGCCAATGTGTCGGCCAGCGCCGTGCTGCGCATCGCGACACCGAGCACGCCCCAGCGCCCATCGCCACGCCGCAACAGAGCGTCAAATACCAGGCCCTGGTGGGCGCGGTGGAAGGCCCCCAGCCCGAGGTGCACAACGCCGACTGGGCCGTCGCGCGCGTAGCGTGGCACGTCAATGCCGCGTGCGGTCAAAGCCGGCAAGGACTGGGTGTTCAATTCAGTCTGGCAACGTGACGCCGACCTTGTGGCCGGCCGCGACAATCTCTTGCCAGGTCTGGGAATCCACTGCGATGCCCTCGGTTTGGCGTTGCTGGCGGTAGGCCCGCTCCGGGTCGCCGGCAATCTGCACGGCGTCAAAACCGGGTGCGACCGGCCCGGCCTGGAGCCAGTCGATGAAAGCCAGTGCTTCTTGCTCAAAAGTGGCCTGGGTGCCCAGCTTGGCCGGGTCGATCAGGATGGTCAGCATGCCGTTGACGATGGCCCGCACATCCGGGTTGGACGACTGGTGCCAGGTGCCGCTTCCGGTCAGAGCGCCGCCCAGCAGTTCGCAGGCTACCGCCAGGCCGTAACCTTTGTGTTCGCCAAAAGCCAGCAGCGCACCAAACAGACCATGGCTCTGGGGCACCACCACGACACCCGGGTCGGTGGTGGGCAGGCCGTGTTCGTCAATCAGGGTGCCGGGCTCGACGCGTCGGCCTTCGTTGTGCGCGACACGCATCTTGCCCTGCGCCACACGGCTGGTGGCGAAGTCCAGCACAAAAGGTTCGCGCCCCTTGAGCGGCACGCCAATGCAGCACGGGTTGGTGCCGTAGCGTCCGTCGGCGCCGCCAAAAGGCGCCACCACGGGGCGCGCCTGCACGTTGACGAAATGCAGGGACACCAGGCCCTGCGCCACCGCCATTTCGGCAAAGTGCCCGATGCGGCCCAGGTGGTGCGCATTGGCCAGCGTCACGATGCAGCTGCCATGGGTTTGGGCGCGAGTGATGCCGAGGCCCATCGCCTGTTCGCCGACGATCTGGCCATAACCGCGCTGCCCGTTCAGCGTCAGCAGCGAACCGGTGTCGAGAACGACCTGCACGCTGGTGTTCGGTTTGAGGCCGCCCTCGAGCACCGCCTCCACGTAACGCGGCAGCATGCCCACGCCATGAGAGTCGTGGCCGCTCAGGTTGGCCAGCACCAGGTTGGCCGCGACGCTTGCGGCCTCTTCGGGGGAACTGCCTGATGCTGCTAAAACAGTAGCTACTTGTGCCCGTAATTCGGGGGCTTGACGTGTTTTTTTCATAAAATTACATGACTGCGCCGACTTGCCAGGGTACAAACTCGTTTTGTCCGTAGCCGTGCAATTCGCTTTTGCTTTTGGCCCCTGAAGCAGTGGCCAAGACAAGTTCGAAAATGCGCTGCCCCATCTCGGCCACCGTGCGACTACCGTCGATGATCTCGCCGCAATTGAGGTCCATGTCGTCTTCCTGCTTGCGCCACAGCGCCGAGTTGGTCGACAGTTTGAGCGAGGGCGAAGGCGCGCAGCCGTAGGCCGAGCCGCGCCCGGTCGTGAAGCAAATCAGGTTGGCGCCGCCGGCGACCTGGCCGGTGGCGCTGACGGGGTCGTAGCCGGGCGTGTCCATGTAGACCAAGCCGTGAGCCTTCACGGCTTGCGCATATTCGTAGACCGCCTGCAGGTTGCTGGTGCCGCCTTTGGCGACAGCACCCAGCGATTTTTCCAGGATGGTGGTCAGCCCACCGGCTTTGTTGCCTGGCGAGGGGTTGTTGTTCATCTCGCCGTCGTTGGCATGGGTGTAATGCTCCCACCACTTGATGCGCTCGATCAGCTTTTCACCGACTTCGCGCTTCACGGCGCGGCGCGTCAGCAGGTGTTCGGCGCCATAAATCTCCGGGGTTTCGCTCAGGATGGCCGAGCCGCCGTGCGCCACCAGCAAGTCGACTGCCGCGCCCAGCGCCGGGTTGGCACTGATGCCGGAGTAGCCGTCCGAGCCGCCGCATTGCAGGCCGATGGTGATGTGCGCGGCGCTGCAGGGCTCGCGCTGGACCGCGTTGGCCTGGGGCAGCATGTCCTTGACCAGCGCAATGCCCTTGGCAACGGTTTTGGCCGTGCCACCGGTGTCCTGAATGCTGAACGCGCGCAGTGTGTCGCCTTCGCGCAGACTGCTGTTGGCCAGCCAGGCATTGATCTGATTGGACTCGCAGCCCAGCCCCACCACCAGCACGGCGGCGAAGTTGGCGTGGGTCGCATAGCCGGCCAAGGTGCGCTGCAAAATCTGCAGCCCCAAGCCGTCGCTGTCCATGCCGCAGCCGGTGCCGTGAGTCAGCGCCACCACACCGTCCACCTTGGGAAATGCGGCCAGCGCAGCCGGGTTGTTTTGGCGCGAAAAATGGTCGGCAATTGCACGCGCCGCCGTCGCCGAGCAGTTCACACTCGACAGGATGCCGATGTAGTTGCGCGTGGCGACGCGGCCGTCGGCGCGCTTGATGCCCATGAACGTGGCTTCACGCCGCGCTGGTTCGGGCTTGAGGTCGGCGCCAAAGGCGTAGTCGCGTTCGAAGTCGCCCTTGTTCGGGCCCATGTCCAGGTTGTGCGTGTGGATGTGCTCGCCGGGTGCTATTGGCCGGGAAGCAAAGCCGATGATCTGGTTGTATCGCCGCACCGGCTCGCCCGCTGCGATGGCATGGGTGGCAATTTTGTGGCCGGCTGGGATCAGGCCCTTAATGACGATGCCATCAGCCGAGCTGCCACTGACCAGCTGGGTGCGGGCAATCAGGACATCGTCTTGCGGGTGGAGCCGAATGGTGGGATTCATGAGCAAAAGTCTCCTGGTCCGTTTAGTCTGAACTCGTCGAAGCCGCATTCGAAGTTGTGGCGCATTCTTCAACAGGTTCAGGGCAAACGGGTAGTGTCAATAAAACATCCTGGGCAACCACAAGAAGAGCGCAGGGAAATAGGTGATGATGGCCAGACTGAGGAGCAGCGGCAGGAACCATGGCAAGATGGCCACCGTAGTGCGCTCGACACTCATGCCAGTGATCCGGGCCATGATAAACAATACCAGTCCAACGGGTGGCGTCAGCAGTCCGATCATCAGGTTCAGCACCATGACCAAACCGAAGTGGATTGGGTCGATGCCCAATTGCTGTGCGATGGGCAACAAGATGGGGACCAAAATGGTGATGGCTGCGGTGGGCTCCAGAAAGCAACCGACAAACAGCATCAGCAGGTTCGCCAGCAGTAAAAATGACCAGGCCTCATGGGTAAAGCCCAGCACCCAGGAGGCAATGGCTGCGGTCACGCCAGTGGCCGTGAGCATCCAGGCAAAGATGGACGAAGCAGCCACGATGAAAAGCACGGTTGCCGTGGTTTCCACCGTCTCAAGACATACCTTGGTGAAGACCTTGAAGGACAGCGTGCGGTACCAGAAGAAGCCCAGCACCATGGCCCACAGGCAAGCCGCGATGGCGCCCTCTGTGGGCGTAAAGAGGCCGGTCGTCATGCCGCCAACCAGTAGCACCGGGGTCATGATGGGAAGCACGGCATGGAAGCGGAAAAAGCGGTCGGCAGCAAACAGCAAAAACAATCCGGCAAAGACCGTGATGCGGGGCGGGGCACCGGCCTGGACCAACAGCCAGACGACAACCGGCCAGCCAATGACAATGGCAAATTCGGATACTGCCTTGCCAAAGCGACCGGCGTTGAACTTGACGTCGCCGCCCCAGCCGTTGCGCCAGGCAAAGTAGCTCACTGCACCCATCATGAGCAGCGCCAGCAACAGCCCGGGGACGATACCCGCCAGAAACAGGCTGCCCACCGAGACATTGGCCAGCATCGCGTAAATCACGAAAGGCAAGCTGGGGGGAATGATGGGACCGAGCGTTGCCGATGCCGCAGTGACGCCGGCCGCGAATTCGCTGGAATAGCCCTGCTCCTTCATGGCCTTGATCTCGATGGTGCCCAGCCCGGCAGCATCGGCAATGGCGGTGCCGCTCATGCCGGAAAAGATCACTGAGGCCATGATATTGACGTGGCCCAGGCCACCCTTGAGCCAGCCCACCAGCGCCAGTGCCAAACTGAAGATGCGGTTGGTGATGCCAGCGTTGTTCATCAGGTTACCAGCCAGAATGAAAAAGGGTACGGCCAGCAGAGGGAAACTGTCGATGCCGCTGATCATGCGATGGATAACGACAAAGGCCGGAATGCTGCCAGTCCAAAGCGTGTAGATGATCACCGAGCCCGCCATCGCGATAGCAACCGGCAGGCCGCCGCTCATCAGAAATAGAAATATGATTTTCAGCATGATGCGCTCAGCGGTCCTGTAGGGTGGTTTCTGGCCGTTCGAGCACGCTGTAGCCGCGGCGACGGTGGATGAGCAGCACTTGCATCGAGCGCCATGTCATGGCGATAAAGCCGACCAGACAGACGGCATAGATCACATTCATCGGCAGGTCGACCATGGTCATTCGCGTGCTGTTGCCAAGCCGGTACATCATCATGCAAGTTAGCACCACGGCGACAGCGAAAAACAGCGTGCGCAGCACGTCAACAGCCGTCGACAGCCAGCGGCCGACCACCGGGGGAAGGAAGCGGTAGATAAAATCAACATGAATGTGGGTGTTGCGGGCCACACCGATGGATGCGCCGATGAAGACCACACCAATCAGCAGGAAACGGGCAATTTCCTCGGTCCAGGCCGCCGAGTTATTGAGCGCATAACGCGTGAAAAACTGGTAGAACACAGTCACACCCAGAACCCAGAAGATCCCAAGCGCGACCCAGCCCTCCAAAGTGGTGTCGGACAAATCCACCGGTTCGTCGTGCGCGTGAAATTCACCGTCCGCGCTGATCACACGCTCGTTATCGTCGCTTGAAGGCATGAAAATTCCGTTCTTTGTGATGACCAGGGCAAGCACGCCGCGAGCGGCGGAACCGGTTCGCGGCGTGCTTGTTGATGTGGCTTACTTGATGGCGATGATGCGGTCGTAGTCAATCTGGCGGTAACCGTAGTCGGTTGGCTTGGCGTTTTTCAGCACGGCCTCGCGGAATGCATTTTTGTCAACCGTGATCACGTTGATGCCCTTCTGCTTGAACTCCTCGACGAGACGGGTTTCCGAGGCGATGATGTCACGCCCGGCTTTCTCGGCGGCATCCTGCATCACCTCGCTAAAGATCTTCTTGTCAGCGTCCGACAACTTGCTCCAGACTGAGCCACCCACAATGGTCAGCAGTGAGTCCACGATGTGCCCGGTCAGCGAGATGTTTTTCTGCACTTCAAAAAACTTTTTGGCCAGAATGGTGGGCAGCGGGTTTTCCTGCGCGTCCACAGTGCCATTCTGCAGGGCCAGATAGACCTCGGCAAATGCAATCGGTGTGGCATTGGCGCCCAATGATTTCGGGAACGCAAGGTAAGCCGGTGCGTCAGGCACGCGAATCTTTAGGTCCTTCATGTCAGCAGGGGTACGCACCTGCTTATTTGAAGTGACGTGACGAGCGCCGTAGTAGGTTAGCGCCGTAATGTGGTTACCGCTCTTGGCGTCATAGTCCTTCGCCAACTCCTTGAACACGTCGCTCTTGGCATATTTGAGCTGATGCTCGGCGTCCCGGAAGATGAACGGGAAGTAGGTCACGGCCAGGGGCTTGTAGGTATTGCCCGCAAAGCTTGAGCCACTCAGGATGATGTCCACCGTGCCCAGGGTCAGACCCTGGTTGATGTCACTCTCCTTACCCAGCGATGAGGCTGGAAAGACCTGCACCTCGTAGCGGCCATTGGTACGCTTCTTGATCTCGTCACTGGCCCAGACCGACCACTTGTGGAAGGGTTCGGACGTCTCGTAGACGTGTGCCCATTTCAGTTTGGTCTGCGCACTGGCAATGCCAAATGTGCCTGCAGCCCCCGTAAATAATACACATGCTGCTACTAATTTAATTGCGATGGTTGTCAATTCACGTTTTTTCATGATGTCTCCTCGGTTGGTGGTTTTGAAGTTGCTGGGCGTTAAGAGGGCTTTGCGCGGTGCCAGCTCGCGCTGTAACGGGTATGGGCTTTTTTCAAGTGGCGTTGCATGGCGCTGCGTGCGGCGCCCGCGTCGTGGGCGCGGATCGCATCAAGCACCGCGGCGTGTTCGATCAGGGCGGCATCCCAGGACTTCTGGTCTTCAAAATAGTCGCCCAGTCGCTCGAACAGCGTGCCGTGTCGGGCTTGCCAGTAGCCGCAGATGGTGTCGCGCAGCACCTCGTTGCCGCAGGCTTGGGCGATCGCATTGTGAAAGGCCTCGTCGCCCTCACGGGGTATCTGCCCTTTGGCGACTTCGTCGCGCATTTGCTGCAAGGCGTCACCAATGAATTGAAGGTCTGCTTTTTTGGCGTTGCGGGCCGCCAGTGCCGCCACCTCGCTCTCCACCAGCTCGCGCGCCCGCATCAGCTCCAAGGGCCCCCACTCGACCGTGTCGCTGGCCTTTTTGCGCGAGGGTTGACGGGTTTTTGGTTCGAGCACATAAATGCCTGAGCCGGTGCGCACCTCGATCACTTTCTCCACCTCCAGCGCAATCAAGGCTTCGCGCACCGAAGGACGGCTCACGCCCAGTTGCTTGGCCAGTTCTCGTTCGGCCGGCAGGCGTGTACCGGCCGCAAACTCGCCCCTGCTGATCAGCGAGCGCAATTGCTCGGCAATCTGACGGTACAAGCGTTGCGGCTGGATGACTTTCAATGGCATGCTGGGCACTTTTGAAACGTTGTTAAAGGTTGATCAGAATTGGACAATTGGTCAGGCCAATTGATAGTCTCATGATTCGATCCGCCGGACATCCGGTTAAACCCTGTACTGCCTCAAATTGCCTCATGAAGCCGCAAGCCCCCATTGGGGCGATCCGGCTGCGCCAAGGCAAGCCGCGCCGCGCGGTCTGGGCTTGCATACTCAGGGCATGAGCTGGCCACCATTGACCTCGATGATCTGGCCGGTGAGGTAGCCCGACAGCACATCGTCGGCCAGGAATAAGTAGGCTCCCACACATTCGTCGGGTGTTCCCAGTCGGCCCATCGGGATACCGCGGCGTGCCCCTTCGAGCTGCTCGGGCGTGGAGTTGCGTGCGTGAAAGTCGGTCAGGATGACGCCCGGAGCCACGCCGTTGACGCGCACGCCGTGGGGTGCCATTTCGCGCGCGAACACGCGGGTCATGGTGCTGACAAATGCCTTGGCTGCACCGTACAGCCCCGCGCCGTCACTGCCGCCGGTGCGCGCGGCAATCGAGGTGGTGTTGATCATGTTGCCGTGCCCGGCGCGGCGCATCACGGGCGCGGCAGCGCGGCAGATGGCGAAGGCCGCGTGGATGTTGAGGCCGATCACGCGGTCGAAGTCCTCGTCGCTGGCCTGTTCCAGCGCACGACGGCCAAACATGTCGCCCGCGTTGTTGATCAGGATATCCAGACCGCCGAAGGCTTGGACGGCCTGCGCCACCAGTTGGTCGGGTACGCTGCGATCCAGCATGTCACCCGCCAGCGTGATGGCCTGGCCGCCGGCCTGCCGGATGGCATCGGCTACGCCTTGCGCGCCCGCCTGGTTGCGTGAGTAATGCACCCGCCGCGCCGAAGGATTGCGCGACGGCCGCACCGATGCCGGAACCACCGCCGGTGACCAGCACAGATTTGCCTGCAAACTGCAGCGCCTGGGAGGGGTTGACCATGATGTGTTTTCCTGTGATGTGTAGAGATTGACCGGGTTGGGGTAGCTGAGTCAGACTGCAGGACGTGCGGCACGTCGACCCTGGACCAGCGTCATGGCGTACTGGATGGCATCGACCATGCTCTCGGCGCTGGCGCGGCCCGTGCCCGCGATGTCGAATGCCGTGCCGTGGTCCACCGACGTGCGCAGAATCGGCAGGCCCAACGTGATGTTGACGCCGCTGACCGCCTGCCACACGCCGGTGACCGGGTCGATGCTGAAGCCCAACAGTTTGACCGGGATGTGGCCTTGGTCGTGGTACATCGCCACCACCGCATCGAACTGCTCGGCGCGCAGCTTGATGAACACCGTGTCACCGGGCCAGGGGCCGGTCACGGCGTGGCCGGCAGCGGCGTATTCTGCCACCAGGGGGGCGATGACGGCGCCGTCTTCCTTGCCGAGAATGCCGCCTTCGCCTGCGTGCGGATTGAGCCCGGCCACGGCCACGCGCGGCTCACGGATGCCCAGCGCGTGCAGGGCTTCGAGCGTCACATCGAGCACCCGGCGCAGGCGCTGCGGCGTGAGTCGGGCCGGCACCTCGGCCAGGGAGCAGTGGGTGGTGACATGGGTCACGCGCATCGGCCCATGGGCCAGCATCATCACGCCGTCGCGCATGCCGGTCAGATGGGCCAGCATTTCGGTGTGGCCTTCGAACGGATAGCCTGCCATGTGCAGTGCCTCCTTGCACAGCGGAGCGGTCACGATGGCGTCGGCTTCGGCGCTCTGGCAGAGCTGCACGGCACGTTCCACGGCACGGTAGGCCCAGTGACCGCCAGCTTCGCTGATTTGGCCGATGGTCAGCGGCTGCGTGACCGGCCCGACGTCGACCATGTCCAGTACCGCAGCGGTGTCGAGTTGCAGCAGACGCGCGGCTTGCGCCAGTGCCTGGGCACTGCCCAGTACCTTGAGTTCGATGCGGCCCTGCGCGACGAGATCGCGCATCTGGTGCGCGGCCTTGACAATGATCTCGGGGCCGATGCCCGCCGGGTCGCCCATGGTCAGGGCCAATCGGATGGGTGCGTTCATGGGATGCGTTCCTTGGAAGTCAATCGGTGTGGGGTGAAAGGGAGAGTGTGTCCAACAGGGCGCGCAGGTCGTCGGGCGGGCCGAAGGCGCCCGAACGAGAATAACAAGTGAGGCCATCCCACAACCCACCGACCAGACGGGCGCGGCCCCAGCCCGCGCGCGGACTGGCGCTGGCTTGCAGGCTGCGCACATCGGCCGCCCGGCACAGGGCCAACAAGGTGTCGCCGCCCACGACCACCAGTGTGCTCGGGCGGGGCCGGCTGGTGACGATGGTGTGCATGTCTTGCATTAACCGAGCCTTCGCCTCGGCAGGACAAAGGGGTTGTGCCTCGGCCAGATCGAGCAGGTTGGTGCCTGCAACGGGCGATGGCAGGTGACGCAACTGCTCTCGCAGCACCGGGTGGCGGCTGGCGGTGAGCACCAGCGTCAAGCCCTGGGCCGTGGCTGGTGGGGCCGTCGAGACCTCGCTGCTGGCGCGTGACGATGTTGCGGCTGCGGCCTGCCGCGCCAGCGCCCAGGCCAGCCCGGCGCTGCCACACCACAACCAGCGCCTCGCTTGCGGCTGTGCAGCGAGACCCGCGACCTGGTCCAGGTCGTGGTCACTCAGAATGTCGGGAATCACGACTTTGCCCGTGTCTTGCAGGCTATCTTGCACACGGGTTGGAATGTGCGCGCTTAGGCCAACGTTGGCAAAGGCCTGCACCAGCGTGCCGGCCTGTTCGTGCGTGCGCGGGCCGTGGGGCTGGTGCGGTGGCGCCACCCAGTGGCATCCCCGGGCCGTGAAGCGCCCCTGCGCAGGAAAGGCCGGTGCGAACACCACGCCAGCAAAATGGCCGCTGCGCATGAGCCAGGCGATCTCATTACAGGTGTTGCCGCGCAGCAGACTGTCGATTTTTTTGAAGGCGTTGTCGGTGGCGACTAGCCAGTCCAGGCTGGGTGTCAGCAAGGCCGGCAGGCTGGCGGGCGGCACGTCGCGTGTGCCCGTGGCGACGACCTGCACCGTCTGTGCGGATTGACCGGGCCGGTCTAGAAAAACCGGCACGTCGCCCGCGTCGGCCCATGCCGCGGCACTGTCGAGTGCGCCGGTCAGATCGTCTGCCAGGATGTGCCAGGTTTTCATGCCGCTGCGCAGGCGCTGGTCGTCCTTGAATTCCATTTCCGCACCATCCGACCGGACCCTCCAATAGTCTCAAACACCATTATTTTTCAAGCGGTGCTGGCAACTGCATGCCGTAGCGCTGCGCACATTCGGCTAGCGCCGGCGGGATGGTCGGATGCAGCGTGATGCCACCGCACACCTGTTCCTTCCGGCGCGAAAGTGCCCTGTCGCCAGGCATGCGCACCGCATTGAAACCCGGCCGCGGCGGATTATTTCTGCACGCATCCCCGAGCCAATCCGTCTGGCGCACAAAGTCCGTGGCGCCGCCGAACGCCGCCGGATCGTACAGGGACATAAACACCGTGGCGCCCCACCCATCAGCGGGATCCGCGCGACCGTGGCCGGCCAGCCCCCCGGTGAGCGCCTCGATCAACAACGCCAAGCCAAAGCCCTTGTGCCCTGAGCTCATGCCACCCAAAGGCATGATGGTGCCGGGCGGATTCGTGGAGAGCACGCCCGGGTCGCGACTTGGATTGCCCTCGGCATCCAGCATGCATGCTTCGTCGAACTGCCTGCCCGCTTTCTGTAGGCGCGCACTCATCCCGTTGGTCGTTATCGAGGAAGAAATGTCAATCAGGAATGGCGTGGTCGAAGTCGGAATGCCGGCGGCGATCGGGTTGGGCGTGAAGACGGCCCGCGTTCCGCCGTGCGGGGCAACGCTTTGGACGGCCGGGTCGGAACTCGCCAGTAACAGCATGAAACCAGCCTCGGTTGCGCGCAGCATGTAAGTGGCGAGACAAGCAATGTGGTGACTGCGCCGGATGACGAGCGTCGCGCTGCCATACTGGCGTGCACGCGGCGTCAGCGCATCAATGCCGCTCAACACCAGCCAGGGCCCAGGCAAACGCCGCCCGTCCCACAGCAGAGAGGCGCCACGATCGGAAAGCACCTCCGGGGTGCCCGAGCGAGTCATGGTGCCGTTTTCGAGTTCCTTGACATAAGGCGCAAGCAATGCCAGCCCGTGTGTGTCGTGGCCCATCAAGTCGCCCTCGACCAGCGTCCGGGCGACCGCCTTGGCCGGCGCAGAGTCCAGGCCCGCCGTTTGCAGCAACTCAACTGCGAAGCGGGTCAACGCCTCGGCAGAATAACGATCAGTGTCGCCCATCAGCGGACCGCCTCTTTGCAGGTCACAAAGGCCCGATTGCCTGAAAAACGGCATCGAATACGTTTAGCCATCACATTTTCCTCATGGAAGTGGCGCGCTCACCGCGCCCTGGTTGGGTTGATCGATTTGCCGCAGCTCTCGTCGCTTTGAAGGCGGCAAGGGACAGCGTCAAGGCATGTACTGCCCGCCATTGACCTCAATGATCTGCCCAGTCACATAACTGGACAACTTTTCCGAGGCGAGGTAAATGAAAGCGCCGACGCATTCGTCGGCCGTGCCGAGTCGACCCATCGGGATTGTCAGACGCATTGCTTCAAGTTGCTCGGGTGTGGAAAATTTCTCATGGAACGGCGTCGTGATCACCCCGGGGGCGACGGCATTGACACGAATCTGCCGGCCTATGAGTTCCTTCGCGAGGCTCTTGGTCGCAGTGCTGACAAACCCCTTGGAGCCGGCATACAGGCTGGCGCCCGGCCCGCCGCCGTTGCGAGCGGCAATACTGGTCAGATTGATGATGCCGCTGCCCCTCGCCATGAGCGGTACGGCGTATTTCGTGCACATCAACATCGAGCGCACGTTCAGACCCACGATATCGTCGAAGATCTCATCACTCAGATCGGTGATGGGAACGCGCTTGACCAAGGCGCCAGCGTTGTTGATGAGCAGGTCGATGCGTTGGAAGCGCGTGGCCGTTTCCGTGACCACCCGTTCGCACTCGCTGCTTCGGCGCAGATCGCCTTGCACCACCAGCGCTTCGCCGCCAGCCTTTTCGACCGCCGCGGCTACTTCCATCGCGGCGGCCATGGAACTGTTGTAGTGCACCACCACTTTGCAGCCAAGTGCGCCGAAGGCTTTTGCACAGGCTGCACCAATACCGGTGGAAGCACCCGTTATGAGAACAACTTTTCCTCTTAAATCATCCATTGACATAGATTTCCGTTATCTGCTTTTTGCGTAGCAGGCGCATGACAATGGGCATGCTCCAAACGAGAATGGTTAGTACACCCAGGGTACCTGCGATCGGTCGGTTGAAAAACGCGACAAAGTTTCCATCCGATTTGATCATCGAGCTGATGAAGTTTTCTTCCAGCATTCCGCCCAACACCACGCCGAGAATCGTGGGGGCGATCGGAAAACCGTTTTCTTCCATCAGGTAGGCCAGCATGCCAAAGCCGAGCATGATGCCGACATCAAATGCGCTGTTGTTGATGGAGTAGGAGCCGACGATGCAAAACAGCAGAATCAATGGCATCAGAATGTTGCGCGGTACTTCGAGAATCTTCTTGGCCAGTTTGATGGTAAGGAAACCGAGCGGCAACATCAGCAAATTGGCAAGAATGAAAACAATGAAGACCGAGTACATTGCCACCGGATTGGTCACGAAAATCATGGGTCCTGGGTTCAGGTTCTTCATGTAAAGCACGCCAATGACGATGGCTGTAATTGAGTCGCCAGGAATGCCGAACACCAGCGCCGGAATCCACGCGCCTGCCAGCGATGAGTTATTGGCCGCACTCGCTTCGACAATGCCTTCCACGTGACCCGTGCCAAATTTCTCCGGCTCCTTGGAGAATTTTTTGCTCACCGCATAAGCCATATAGGCAGCGATGTCCGCGCCGGCGCCAGGCAGCGCCCCCACAGTCGTGCCGAGTATGCTGCCGCGCAGGATGGACGCTGGATACTTGACCGTCAAACCCCACATGCCCGCGAACACATTGCCGATCTTGCTTTGCACGACCTTCATTTTTTGGCCGGCGCTGATCGCGTACCGCAGTACCTCTGATACGGCGAACATCCCCACCATGATAGGCACCAGCGATAGGCCGCCCAGGAGATCGCTATTGCCAAATGTGAAGCGCGGAAAGCCGGCAGGATTGCCCATGCCGACACAGGCGATCATTAAGCCCAGAAACAAGGACACAAAGCCTTTGACTGGACTGTTGGAGGCGATGAAAATCGCACAGGTAAGGCCGAGCAGCACGAGCCAGAAATATTCAAAAGACGAAAACTTCAGCGCCAATTCCGCCAGCGAGGGGGCGGCCGTGATGAGTACGAAGGTGCCGATCAGACCGCCGATAACAGAAAACAACAAACCTGCGCCCAACGCAACTTCGGCCTGGCCTTTCTTGGTCATTGAATGGGCCTCATCGGTATAGGCTGCCGAGGCGGGCGTACCGGGGATGCGCAGCAGGCAGCCCGGTATATCACCGGAGAAAATCGCCATCGCGGTGGCGGTAACCATGGCCGCGATCGCAGGCACAGGCGGCATGAAGAACGTGACAGGAACCAGAAGCGCGACCGCCATGGTGGCACTCAAGCCGGGAACTGATCCGACGAACAGACCATAAATGGCTGCAAGAAGGATGACGCCCAGCACATACGGGTCGAAGACCTGTCCGAAGGCGGCTAAGAGATTAGCGAGCATAGGATTGCTTTCGGCCTACCAGGCAACTGATTCGAGTATGCCCCACGGCAGCGGCACCTTGAGGAGTTTGTAAAAGAGCGTGTGTATGCAGAGCGAGCCGACAATGGCGACGATGAGAGCCGTTCGGAATCTGACCTTGAATACAAGAAAAAGCGCCATCAGCAAGATCACTGCCGTGGGCATGAATCCCAGGCTTTCCGACACGGTCACGTAAAACGCCAGAACCAGCGGAATTAACAGGAACCCGAGCGCGATGCGGCGCTGTCCCCACCAGTGTGGCAGGGTGATCCAGCCGGCAGTACCAACGGTTTTAACGCCGCGAATAACAAGCATGATGGCGCAAATCATCAAACCGACTGCTATTAATTGCGGAAACATGTTGGGTCCAACATTCTGGCCCGGCATCGGAGGGAAAGAACGGGCATGAACGTAAATGGCAGCGCCAAATGAACCAATCAGCAGGCCCGATAAAACGTCGTTGATTTTCATAGGAGCCTCGATGTGCCGGCCGGTGCGAATGATTTTCCGCTGGAGGAGCAAGGGAGAACGAGGCAGTCGTGAGCAGCTTGCTGTTCACGACTGCGGATCAAAAGCAAAAGCCGCATGTCAGGCCGGTCAGGCTGCTTCCACTGTTACTACCTAGCCATGCCAAGCGCGCCCAATATCCGCCCCATGTCGGCATCGCCTTTTTCCATGAACTTTCCGAAGCCGGCTGCATCGGCATATGCCACGCCAAAGCCCCGCCCGGCCATGAAGTCCTGATACTCTTTACTGCTGTTTATTTTCTTGAGCACAGTCTCCATTTTGGTCTGCACATCTGCAGGCAGGCCTTTGGGCCCTGCAATACCGCGCCATACGCCAATCGTCCAGTCGCTGCCAGTGGCGCTTTTAAGCGTTGGCACATTCGGGTAAAGGGCAGCCGGGGCATCCGCCATGACCGCAAGCGGGCGTGCTTTGCCTGCATCGATCAAGGAGCGCGCTTCAGGCAGCGCGGCTGTGACGATATCAACGCCGCCTGCCGCCAATTCCAGCATGGCTGGTGCTGCGCCGTTGGACGGCACCCACGGCACGGCACTGGCTTCGAGTTTCAAATCCTTGAGCATGCCGGCCAGCGCCAGATGCCAAATGCCGCCTTGGCCGGTGCCGGACGCCTTGAGCTTGCCCGGGTTTGCCCGGATGGCCTTCATCAAGTCATCCATGTTCTTGTAGGGAGAGGCAACGCTCACCGTGACGGCAGCGGGGTCAACATTCATCAGCCCCAACGGTGTGTAATTTTTAGGCGAAAGCTGCGTCAGACCTTGGTGATGCATCATTGAGATTTCGACGGTAATCATGCCAAGGGTGTAGCCATCCGGTTGCGCGCCTGCGATGGCCTGATGGCCGACCACACCGTTGCCGCCGGCACGGTTGACCACGTTGACCGGCTGACCCAACTCTTTCTCCAGCAGTGCACCAACGATACGCGCGGTTGCATCCGTGCCGCCACCCGCAGCCCATGGCACGATGAGCGTAACGGGTCGATCCGGCCATGCGGCATGCGCCGCACCGAAGGAACAGGCCATCGCCACGGCGGCGATGGATTTAGAGAGGGTTCTGCGCTTCATTTTTATTCCGCCTCATAATTTAGATGGATAAGGGTTTGCCTCAATTGGCCGGGTGGTAAGGCCAATTGATAATTGCACGATCTGCAACATTGAACATCCGTAGAAACCCTAGCACGGGCAGTGTGTGTCCACTTTTTTAACCAAGGGAGAAGCCATGAGACTCAAAGGAAAAACTGCACTGGTGACAGCCGCCGGCCAGGGCATTGGCCGCGCCAGCGTACTGGCGATGGCAGCCGAGGGCGCGCAGGTGCTGGCCACCGATATCAACGGCCAACTGCTGGAGAGTTACGCCGGCGTACCTAATGTCACCACGGCGCGGCTGGACGTGATGGACAAGGCTGCCATCGTGGACCTGGTGGCGCGCATCGCACCGCTCAGTGTACTTTTCAACTGCGCAGGGGTTGTGCACAACGGCAGCATCCTTCAGGCCACGGATGACGAATGGAATTTCGCGTTTAACCTGAACGTGCGCGCGCAGTACTGGATGATCCAGGCGGCGCTGCCCAAGATGCTGGCGGCTGGCGGTGGCAGCATCATCAACATGTCCAGCGTGTGCAGCAGCCTCAAGGGGCTGCCCAACCGCTTCGCGTACGGCACCAGCAAGGCGGCCGTGGTGGGCCTGACCAAGTCGGTCGCCGCCGATTTTGTTGCACAGGGCATTCGCTGCAATGCTATTGCTCCGGGGACCGTAGATACGCCCTCACTGAGTGACCGCATCAACAGCTACGAAGATCCGGTTGAGGCGCGCAAGAATTTCATCGCCCGCCAGCCCATGGGACGGCTGGCCCAAGCCCATGAAATTGCGCCTATCGTGGTGTACCTGGCCAGCGACGAATCGGTGTTTGCTACCGGCCAGCTGTTCTCGGTGGACGGCGGCATGACCATATGAATCAGCTCGATTTGGCCGGCTACCTCAACTGATAATCCAACAATCAACTCAAAGGAGAAAACCATGAAACTCGTTCGTTATGGAAAGCTGGGCCAAGAAAAACCCGGCCTCATCGATGCCGAAGGCAAGCTGCGCGACTTGAGCGCTGTGATCAAGGACATAGGCCCCGATCAGCTCGGGGACGCCGCGCTGGCCAGGCTGCGCAAGCTCAAGACGGCGACTCTGCCGCTGGTCAAAGGCTCGCCGCGCATGGGCAGCCCGGTCAGCGGCGTCGGCAAGTTCATTGCCATCGGACTGAACTTCGCCGACCACGCGGCCGAGTCGGGACTGCCGATTCCGAAAGAGCCCATTGTGTTCATGAAAGCCACCACCTGCATCCAGGGACCCAATGACCCGGTCATGCTGCCCAAGGGCTCCAAAAAAACCGATTGGGAAGTGGAGCTGGGGGTGGTGATCGGCACGAAAGCGCGGTACGTGTCACAAAAAGACGCCTTGAGTTTTGTCGCTGGCTACTGCACCGTCAATGATCTCAGCGAGCGCGAGTACCAGATCGAACGCGGCGGCACTTGGGACAAGGGCAAAGGCTGCGACACCTTCGGCCCTCTCGGCCCCTGGCTGGTCACGCGTGATGACGTGCCCAATCCGCAAAAACTCGGCATGTGGCTGGACCTCAACGGCAAACGCATGCAGACCGGCTCGACCCGAACCATGATTTTCAGTGTCGCCAAGCTGGTCAGCTACGTGAGCCAGTTCATGACCCTGATGCCCGGGGACGTGATCACGACGGGCACGCCGCCCGGTGTGGGCCTGGGTATGAAGCCACCGCTGTATCTGAAGAAGGGCGACGTGATCGCCTTGGGCATTGAGGGTCTGGGCGAGCAGCACCAACTGGTCGTGCCGTTCACACGCTGAAGTCTGAGCTTGGCCGCAGTTGCGGCCTGGCAGCCCGCTAGAGCAAACCTCGCTTGGCCAGATTGCGCATCAAATGGGAGATGCCAAATGTCCATGGCGGGCACTTGTCAGTGCGCTTCATCCGGTTGACCAGTGTGCCAAGTTTCGGGGCCGAGATGGTGACGATGTCTCCCTCTTTGTGAGTAAAGCCGCCGCCCACGGTGTCCCTGTCCTGCACCGGCGCAAACATGCAACCCAAAAAAAGCATGGCGCCGTCCGGATATTGGTGATGTGGGCCCATCATCTGTCCGGCCAGATCCACTGGGTCCCGACTGATCTGCGACATCGATGAAAATCCCTCAAGCTTGAACCCGTCTTCACCCACAACCGTCAAAGCAATGGTGGTCTGACGCACATCATCAAGCGAGAAATTGGAATCAAAAAAGCGCAAACAGGGTCCAATAGCTGCGGATGCGTTGTTGTCTTTGGCCTTGCCCAGCAACAAAGCCGAGCGGCCTTCCACATCACGCAGGTTGACGTCATTGCCCAAGGTGGCCGCCACGATTTCACCGCGTGAATTTACCGCCAATACAAGCTCGGGCTCGGGGTTGTTCCAGGATGACGAGGGATGGAGGCCAGCATCAGAACCTGTGCCCACTGCGGCCATGGGCGGCGCCTTGGTGAAAATTTCTGCGTCCGGCCCGATGCCAACCTCCAGATACTGGCTCCAGGCGCCTTGGGCAATCAACACCTTTTTGAGCGCCATGGCCTGCGGCGACCCAGGCTTCAATTTGGAGAGATCATTTCCGACCAGCGCCAAGATTTCCTCGCGAATGGCTGCGGCCGCCGCCGGGTTACCACGTGCCCTCTCTTCAATCACACGCTCAAGCATTGACACGGCGAAAGTAACGCCCGCCGCCTTGATGACCTGCAGGTCAACAGGCGCCAGCAACCAAGGCCGTACCGGGTTGCGTGTGTCGGGCGGTGTATTCTCAAATAGTTCGGCAAGTGAAGCGATCCGCTCGCCACTGGCTTGCTTCAAAGAGGCTACAGGATCTGACGCTTCGCAAAGATCCCGCATGGTGGGGAAGAGGTGTGTGATGTCGATGGCGCCGTCGTCACGCAGGGCAACAATGGAAGGGCCGTCAACATCGGGGCGCCAAACACGCGCCGCCAAGGTGCCGGATGTGCCGTCGTGTGGGAGACAGGCTTGGTCAGTGAGTTGCATGGAAATTACCTCCTTGGATGATTGAAAAGATTGCGCATATTGTGATCGGTGATAGCTACGCGGTGGAAAAATCAAAGACAGCGGGTGGCCGCTTGCCCGCCAAAGCGCTGAGCAAGTTGCTGGTGGCCAGCACCGCCATGGCATGACGTGTTTCAAACGTGGCGGAGCCAATGTGGGGCAGCGCGGTGACTTTTGGGTGGATACGCAACGGTGAATCCAGCGGTAGCGGCTCCCTGGCGAACACGTCGAGTCCGGCGGCGCGCAGGGTGCCGTGGTCCAGCGCGTGGAGCAGGGCGCTCTCCTGCACGATGGCACCGCGCGCGCCATTGATGAAAATCGCGCCAGGTTTCATCAAACCAAACTCGCGCACGCCCATCAGGCCGCGGGTCTCATCGGACAAGGGCAGCACGACGGCGACGATGTCGGCGCGGGCAAGCAGCTCATCGAGGGGCGTGTGGGTGACTTTGCCGAGCAGTTCTGGCAGCTCCCTGGCCACGTCGAGCGGGCTGCGCCTGTAGTACAAGACCGGCATGCCAAAGCCCAGGGCAGCACGCCGGGCCACGGCCTGGCCGATGCGGCCAAAACCGAGAATACCGAGTGTCTTGCCGTGCACGTCCCAGCCAAACAGCTCTTCACCGATGTTGCGCGTCCAGCGGCCTTCGCGTACGTGGTTGGCCAGCTCGACCAGGCGGCGGCTCGTGGCCATGATGAGCGAAAAAATCGTGTCTGCCGTGGTCTCGGTCAACACGCCCGGCGTGTGGCACAGCATGATGCCGCGCGCCGCCAGTGCTGGAAGTGTGTAGTTGTCAACGCCGACGGACACACTGGAAATCACCTTCAGCCGCGGCGCCTGGGTCAGCAGGGCGTAGTCGATGGGGTAGCTGGAGCCGATCATGCCTTCGGCTGTTCCCAGAGCGGCATGGAACGCGGCCAGTTGTTCGGGCACGCGCGGGTCGGCGACCGTGACCTCGTGCTGCGCCTGCAGGCGTGCCAGCTGGTCGGGCGGCAGCTCCCTGAACACCAGAACCTTTTTGCGCGACGGGTTGCTTGTCATTCTCAAAGTCCCGCCTGGTCGAGTTCCGCGCGTGTCGGCAGGCCTTCGCTGTCGCCCAGCACCTGCACGGCGCGCGCGCCAATCCAGGCACCGCGCTTGACGGCGTCTGGCACGCTCAGTCCATCGAGCAGCGCGCTGATCACACCGACCGCAAAGCCGTCGCCAGCGCCCACGGTGTCGATCACTTCGGCCACCGCAAAACCCGGCACACGGCCTGTACCGATCTCGCCTTCACCGTCAAAAAAAGCGCCTTCGCTGCCCAGCTTGACGATGACAAGACGCGCGCCGCGCTGGCGATAGAAACGGGCAATGCCTTCCGGGGTGTTTTCGCCGGTCAAAAAGCGGCCTTCTTCGAGGCCCGGGAGCACCCAGTCGGCGCGTGTGGCCAGGTCGTTGATGGTGTCGCGCATTAGCTCAGGGCTCGGCCATAGGGTGGGGCGCAGGTTGGGATCAAACGACACGCTGCGGCCAGCGGCGCGCATCAGGTCCATGGTTTTTCGGGCGGCGGGCAAGGTGCTGGCCGAGAGGGCGGCAAACACGCCGGTGGCATGCAGGTGACGCGCCGAGCGCAGCCAGTCTTCATCAATATCATCCGTTCCCATGTGGCTGGCGGCCGAGCCCTGGCGGTGGTACTCCACCGGCGGGTCGCTGCCGTCAGTCACTTTGCCCTTGAACTGGAAGCCGGTTTTTTGCGAAGCATCGCAGACCACATGGGAGCAGTCAATGCCTTCGTCCGCCATGGCCTTGAGCAGATACCGCCCCATCGAGTCGGTACCCAGGCGGCTGGCCCAGCCGACCTTCAGGCCCAGGCGCGCCAGGCCGATGGCCACGTTGGTTTCAGCGCCAGCGGTGCGCTTGTAAAAAGCGGCGGCGTTCTCCAGCGGGCCGGGCCGGTCGGCGACCAGCAGCATCATCGCTTCGCCAAAGGTAATCACGTCCAGTGCTCGGGTCATGCAAGCCTCTCTTTCATGCAGGAATGGGGTTGCGGCCAGCCATGCCGGCGGCTACCGTGCGCAGTTGGTCGACTTCCTGGCGGGTCACGGCCATCAGGTCATCACCTGTCAGTGGGTACTCAATGGCCCACGGCACGTCGGCCGGCAGGGCACGCAGCACGGCGCGCCACGGTGCACTGGACTCGGCCAGCGGCACGGCGACCCAACGCTGCGGTTGGCGCTGCACGCCTTTGCAATGCACATAACGCACTTGCGGCGCCAGCGCGGCGGCGGCCTGCAACGGGCACTCGCCGGTCCAGTGCCAGTTGCCCATGTCAAAGGTCATGCCCAGAAAAATCCCCTGGGCATTGGCCCTGTCAAAAAAATCTTGCAGCGCGGCCAATGTGCCGGCGCCGGGGGTCTGGTCGTTCTCGATCACCAGCTCGGTTTGGGCGGCGTGCAGCCGGTCTTGCAGTGCCGAAAGGGTGCCGTGCGAAGCTGGACCAAAGCCGCCGATCGCCATTTTCACGCGCGCCGCACCCAAGGTGTGGGCGGCCGCCAGGGCGCGCTCCAGCGCGGCGCAATCGAGCATGCCATCGGCGGACCAGAGGTATCGCGCGCTGGAATAAACCACGCTTTTGTTGGCGGCATGGATGGCTTGCGCCAGAGCGGGGAGTTCGGTTGCGGCATCCACCAGCAGCTCGCTGCGCACTTCAACGCCATCGGCGCCGGCGGCGTGGCTCAGCTGGGTAAACCACAATTGCCCGTGGCGTCGCACTTCGGCGGCGCCGAAAGCCGACAGAGAAATCAGGATAGGCGGAGCTGGCTCAGTGCCTGCTGCTGGCCCGGCTTCTCTAGTGCGCATGTTGCGAGTTCAGGATCTGCCCGAGAAAATTGCGGGTGGTTTCATGCTGCGGATTGCTGAAGAATTCTTGCGGCGGGGCTTGCTCGATGATCCGGCCGTCGGCCATGAAGATCACGCGGTCGGCCACGCTGCGGGCAAAGCCCATTTCGTGCGTGACGCAGAGCATGGTCATGCCGTCGTCGGCCAGGCTGATCATGGTGTCCAGCACTTCCTTGACCATTTCCGGGTCCAGGGCCGAAGTGGGCTCGTCAAACAGCATGATCTTGGGCGTCATGCACAGAGCGCGGGCAATCGCTACGCGCTGTTGCTGCCCGCCCGAGAGCTGGCTCGGATATTTGAGGGCCTGCTCGGGAATCCGCACGCGCGTGAGGTAGCTCATGGCAAGGGCTTCGGCTTCTGCTTTGCTCAGTCCCCGCGAGCGCATCGGCGCCAGCGTGCAGTTCTGCAGAATCGTCAGATGCGGAAACAGGTTGAACTGCTGGAACACCATGCCGACTTCCTGGCGCACAGAGTCCACATTCTTGCCGCCCGCAGTCAGGTCGATCCCATCGACCACAATACGGCCTTTTTGCACGGTCTCGAGGCGGTTGATGCAGCGGATCAACGTAGACTTGCCCGAGCCCGAAGGCCCGCAGACCACGATGCGTTCGCCTGCCGCGACCTCCAGGCTGATGTCGGTCAGCGCCTGGAATTTGCCAAACCATTTGTCCACCGCTTCGATGCGGATGATGGGCTCTGCCCCGGCGGGCTTTGCCGAGGAAGTGGATCGCACTGTGTCTGTCATGAACGCACCGTCCGGGGGTTATTGCATTTTCGGCAAGTCGGTTTCCAGCCATTTGCGGTACAGCTTGTTGAGCTCGCCGTTGGCCGTGTTCCGGTCGACAAAGTCATTGACCGTCTTCAGCAACTCAGCCTGGCCGGGACGCATCACGATACCCATGACCTGCTGGCGCAACAAAAACTTGTTCTCAAACGTATTGGCCGGTGCGCGCTTGTCAATTTGCGCGGCTACCGTGGTCGAGCAGCCAATGGCGTCCACCTGGCCCGACATCAAGGCCTGCATCGCCGAGGCGTCGTCGTCAAAGCGGCGAATCTCGGTACCTTCAGGCGCCATGGCGGTCAGGGCCACGTCTTGCGTGCTGGCGCGGGCGACGCCGACGCGCTTGCCTTTCAGGTCAGCCGCGGCCTTGATGCTGGCTTTCTTGTCTCCATACAAAACAATGCTGGCAGCGGCGTAAGGCTTGGAGAATTGGACCTGCTTGGCGCGCTCGGGCGTGATGGCCAGCGAAGCCACCAGCAGATCAAGCTTGTTGGTCAGCAGAAACGGAATGCGGTTGGGGCCGGTCACGGGAACCAGGTTGAGCTTGAGCCCCAAGTCCTTGGCCAGCAGGCGGGCCACATCGGCGTCGTAGCCGTCGGGCTGGTTGCTGCTGTTGGTGGTGCCGTAAGGCGGAAAGTCAACCAGCATACCGATGGTCAGTTCTCCCTTATTCTTGATCTCGGCGACGGTCTGCCCGATGGCGGCAGGGGCCCACGCGCACAGGGTGGCGGCCAGGCCCAGGGCCAGGGCGGTGCCCGTGAATGCACGGCGTTGCAGATGCTTGATCATGGTAATTCTCCGTAGGTTGTGGTGAAAAAAAGTTGAATAATTGACAAATGAAGGAACTGCGGTGGCTTAGCGCGCCAGCGCCTTGGCATGTCGGCGCTCCATGCGCGCGGCCAGAAAAGACAGGGGCCAGCACAGCGCAAAATAAATGGCCGCGACCACGCTGAAGACGATGAGCGGCTGGAACGTGGCGTTGTTGATGATCTGCCCGGAGCGGGTGACTTCGACAAATCCAATGATGGCCGCGAGCGAGGTGCCCTTGATGATTTGCACCATGTAGCCCACGGTGGGCGCGAGCGCGATTTTGAAAGCTTGCGGCAGTATGACGTCGCGCATGCGTGAGAAGTACGAGAGGCTGAGCGCCTGCGCCGCCTCAACCTGGCCGGCTGGAATCGCCTGAATGCAGCCGCGCCAGATTTCGCCCAGAAATGCACTGCTGTTTAGAATCAGCGCCACGCCGGCCGCCACCCAGGGGTTGATGTCAAAGCCCAGCACCGGTGCGCCGAAAAACACCAGAAAGAGCTGCAGCAGCAAGGGTGTGCCCTGAAAAATCTGGATGAAGCCGCCCGACAGCCAGCGGGCCACGGGGTTGTCGGAGGTGCGGCTCAGCGCAATGATCAGGCCGCCGATCGCACCACCAATGAAGGCGATCATCGACAGCGCCACGGTCCATTTGGCCGCTTCGAGGATGAAGAGAAATTCAGGAAAGCCGAAAGTACGCATCAGCGGCGGTCCGGGTAGTTCAGGCCAAGCCGGTAGATCACCCGGAACAGCGCTGAAAAGGAAAGCGCCAGCAACAGGTAGATCACGGCGACGACGATGTAAATCTCAAAACTGCGAAAGGTCTGCGACTGCAGGTTAGCCGCGACCGAGGTCAGGTCGTCCGCTGAAATCGCCGACACCACGCTGGAGCTGAGCATGAGCAAAATGAACTGGCTGGTCAACGCCGGGTAAATGGCCTTGAGTGCGGGTTTCAGAATCACGAAGCGGAAGATTTCGTGGCGTTTCAGATTGAGTGCCAGCCCGGCTTCAATCTGCCCCTTGGGAATGGATTCGATGCCTGCACGGATGATTTCGGTGGCGTAGGCGCCCAGATTCACCACCATTGCGGTCAGCGCCGCGGTGTAGGCCGACCAGCGCAAGCCCAGCGCCGGCAGTGCAAAAAAGAAGAAGAACAGCTGTACCAGGAAGGGTGTATTGCGAATCAGCTCGATGTAAGCATTGATCATAAAGCGCAGCAGCGCGGGGCCGGCGGTTTTGCCCCAGGCGCACAAAATGGCGACCACCAAGCCCATCAGCATGGCCAGTATCGACAACTGGAGGGTGCTCAAGGTGCCTTTGACGAGCAGCGGCCAAGCTGCAAAAACATCACCAAATTGGAAAACGTAATTCATGAATCAACATTGGTTCAATGATGGTTTGTGAGGAGCAAAGTTTCTTGTCGTTCTGGCTTCACATCGCGTCAATTTGAAATATGGCTGAAACCGGTTTCATAAAATTATAGAAATTTAACAAGTGCCTGTATCTAAGTAAAAACCCTTGGACTTAGGGTTTGGCAATAGGCAAAGACGAGCCGCGCGCCACCAACCGCCCGGACAACAATATCTGGCGTGGCGGCAATTCGAGGCCTTTTAGCCGTTCAATCAGGCAGCCGGCTGCGATGCGGCCCAACTCGTCGGTTGGTTGCGCAATGGTGCTCAAGCCGGGGCCGACGTAGGGCGCCCATTCAGTCTCATCAAAGCCGACTAGACCCATGTCGGCGCCCAGGCGCCAACCAAGACGTGCCATGGCTGCCACCACTCTCAATGTCACGACCGCGTTGCTGGTGAGCACGCCGCACAGGCCGTGACCAGCACGCTCACGCAAGCTGCGCAAAGCATCGTCCAAACCCTGCTCATCGTCCACCATGCTCTCGAATGTGTTGCCCTGCAAGGCAACTGTGTCCTTGGCGGCCGCACTGACAAAGGCTAGAAAAGCGGCTTCGCGCTCCTCCCGAGAACTCACATCCTTGACAGGTTCTGAAACAAACAACAGCTCGCGGTAACCGGTCTCCATCAAGTGGCCAAGGCCCAGGCGCACCGCCCCGGCGTTGTCCAGCGAGACGAAGTCGGCCTGCATGCCGTGGTGGCGACGGTCAACCAGCACGACCGGCTTGCCATGGCGCGCGGCGTCAGCGGCAGCCTTGGTGTCACGGCCCAGTGTGTTCAGGATGAAGCCTTCTACCTGGTAGGCCGTGAGCGCCTCAATCGCCTCACATTCGCGCCGGCTGTCGTTGCCCAGGTTGAAAAGCATGAGCAGGTAGCCGGCTTCCTGGCAGGCCTTCTCGGCCCCGCGGAGCACTGCCACTGAAAACGGGTTGGTCACATCGGCCACCACCAGTCCAATGAGCCGTGAGCGCCCTCGTTTGAGCGCCTGCGCCATGGGGCTGGGGCTGTAGGCCAGAGCCGCAATGGCGACTTCCACGCGCGTGGCGATGGCCTTGGTGAGCAGCTTGTCACGATGGTTCAGAAATCTGGAAACCGTTGCCTTGGAGACACTGGCGGCGCGTGCAACATCCGCGATGGTGGCGCGTACCGCGGGTTGGGGTACCGGCGTCGAATGCAAAGATTTTTGGGTCAGCATCTGAATTGAAGCAATTAATCTAGGGCCAAACTGAAACCAGTTTCAGTTCATGTTAGCACTGATCCACCTGCAACGGAATCGGAGTCATGTCTCTTCTCGATGGAAAATTCAATGCTGAAAAGTCAAAGTGACGACCTGGTACGGCCTTTGAGCGCGGGCCAGCAAGTCCTCAGCGTGGCCGAGAGCGACTTTGCCTGGCCCAAGTCATTTGAAGCGCAGGCCGAAGCCGGCATGAACTACTTTGTGGCGTACGGCGCGTCCAAAGGCCTGCTATTGGGCTGGGGCTTGCTGTCGGGCGGCTGGGCCAAGACGCAGACGCAGGCTTTGGTGGACCTGAAAGAAATAGCGCCGGGCGAAGTGAGTGGACGAGCGAGAGATTGTTGCTATCGAAAAAATAGCTATAGATGCAATGGATACGAGGGCTAGAGCCAGATTTTGCCGCAGATTAAACTACAAAGTGCATCAGTAGGTAGTTTAAGCGGAGTCATTTTCAAGCGATAGAAGACCTCATGCGGCGTACGATAGCCCAAGCACTTGCGAGG
>NZ_JAAFHA010000188.1 GCF_010365055.1 Rhodoferax sp. | reverse complement strand
TCACCAACTACCGGGCAAGGATTCTGTTTCATTGCGGCAAGTTGGATTTGGGTTGGGCGTGAGGAAAAATTCACAGTGAAATTAACGAAGAGCCAAATGAGGAAGCATCAAAAGCTCCATGTCCAGGCGACATACCTGTTACCAGATGCCGCCCGGAAAGCACGCCTCTCAACGCGAATTAAATAGTCGACCCAGCAAAAAACCCCCTGCGACCGCTATCCCGACCGATGTCAAGGGATTTTCACGAACATAATCGCGGGCAGTTCCGGTCATCCGGTTTTGAGCCAGTTTCAACTGCTCGCTTTTTGCTCCAATCGTTTCCGCCGCGTTTGTTGCAACGCCTGCCAGCTTGTCAACCACTTGATGTGCGCCGGTGGTTACGCTGTCGACTGCGGGACCGGTCGCTTCTGAAACTTTGTCAATCGTGTGATGTGCCTCCGCGGAGGCATTGCCTATGCGGGTGACAGTCTTTCCCATGGCTTGCGAGTTTGCTGTCAAATTATTAGGGTATGTTTCCACAATATTTCCTTGATAAGTTAAGAGATCATTTCCCGCTGCGGGGAACCAGTCGCGATGACATACGTCAAGCTGTCACCTGCCTGGGACAGAGGTCTCAGTCGTTGACTTGATGTCCTCAGCGCCCGAACGTTCATAAATTTCCTTGGCAGCTTTTATTTGATTGGAATCATCGGTATGCACCGAGATGAGTGCGTTACCGCTGCTGATCTTGCCGTCGTACCGTTTGGCTTCATATTCGGGAATCCCCATGCCCACCAAGGCACCAATAACACCGCCGGTAGCACCCCCAACAGCGGCGCCACCCAGCGCAGCCATGATGGGCCCTGCTGCGATAAACGGCCCCACACCCGGAATGGCCAAGCTGCCAATGCCGGCCAACCAGCCAAGAATGGCGCCCGTGCCCATGCCTGTGACGACGCCAGTGGTTGCACCTTCAGGCAACTTGGTGTTTTGTTCGTGCGCAAAATCACGCGTTCCCGACTTATCGGGCAACAGCACCGAAATATCTGTGTTGGCAAACCCAGCAGCCTTCAAGCTGTCAACAATCATCTCTGCCTGGTTGCGATCCTTGGCAATACAAAAAACAGCGGTTTTCATTTTGAATTCCTTCAGTAAATAAGTGAATAAGAGAATAAGTTATTGCGTCTTGATATCCAACTGGTTGTCAACCTTCGTCACGCCGTGCACTCCTTTTGCCAGTGCCTCGATTTTGGCTTTCTCGTCTGCACTATTGACTGGTCCGCGCATGGTGACGCCGCCACCTTGGACCATGATTTTGATGTTGTGGGCCTTAGTCGATAGTGATTTATCACCCACGACGGCACGGCGAATGGCCGCCAGCAGTTTGCGATCTGGCGCTTGGTTGGTTTGGTCCTGCGGTGTCTTCGTCGCGCCGCCCTTATCCCGTTCATTGATGTCGGTGTTGTCGGCATTGGTTGATTTTTGCCCCTTTGCAACAGAGGCTGTAGAAGCAGGTAATTTTGTGGTGCTGGGGTAATCTGCGGCGAATACGCTCGCGCAACCCAATGCAATCGTCCAAGTCATTAGTTTTGCTGCGGTTCTCATCGTCTTCCTCCAAGTGGTTGGGCGCCGAGCGCCCTGGTGAGGGACTCTGGGTTGGCACTGCCATCCAGGATTTTTTCAGTGTCATGCATAAGAATTTCCTTGTGTGATAGAAAAGTACGCTAGCCAGCTCAGGGTGTGAAACTTCCGCCTGATATGCCGACTGCGATCGATAATAGGCAGGCAATTCCACGTCGTCTGTGCGATAACTCACACGTACCAATTTCCTGCGAATATGCCTACGGAAACGCACGGAAAAGAATGAACACGCTCAGTCGAAGTGCCCGTTCATCGAAGTGGGCGAGATAAAGCAACTTCTTTTCTGTAAATTTCCGAAATTTAGTTTTGGGTGTTGGTGATTTGCAGCGCTCAGGGCTTCATGGTTAGATAGATTTT
>NZ_JAAFHA010000187.1 GCF_010365055.1 Rhodoferax sp. | reverse complement strand
ACACGTCTTCGGGCATCAGCTTCACGCCTTTGGGCAAGAGCGAATGCAGCTCGATAAAGCTCTTGACCGCCGTGAACAGGCCGTCGCGCAAGCCCGACTCGTGCGTGCCGCCCGCGGTGGTGGGAATCAGGTTGACATAGCTTTCACGCACCAAAGGGCCGTCTTCGGTGAAAGCGACGCACCAGGAGGCGCCCTCGCCTTCGACAAAATTGTCATGCTGGGCATCGGCAAAACCATCGCCCTCAAACACCGGAATCACCAGCTCGCCGGCCAGGGTTTGCATCAGGTAGTCCAGCAGACCGCCCTTGAACAGCCAGTTTTGCGTCTCTTTGGTCTTCTCGTTGACCAGCGTCACGGTGACGCCCGGCATCAGCACCGCCTTGCTGCGCAGCAGATGCACCAGTTGCGCCATCGGCAGCGCCAGGGTTTCAAAATATTTGGCGTCGGGCCAGACCCGCACCGTGGTGCCGGATTTGCGCTCGCCGGAGGCTTGGTCGCGCACTTGCAGGGGCTCAATCACGTCGCCACCGGCAAACACCAGACTGGCGACCTTGCCTTCGCGGTAGGTGGTGGCCTCCAGCCGCGTGGACAAGGCGTTGGTGACGCTCACCCCCACGCCATGCAGGCCGCCCGAGAAGCTGTAGGCGCCGCCCTTGCCCTTGTCAAACTTGCCACCGGCGTGCAGCTGGGTGAACACCAGCTCGATCACCGGGGCGTTCTCGGTCGGGTGCAGGCCAAACGGAATTCCGCGGCCGTCGTCCTCGATGCTGACCGAGCCGTCAAGATGCAGTACCACCCTGATCTTCTTGCCATGCCCTGCCAGCGATTCGTCCGCCGCGTTGTCGAGCGCCTCCTGAATCACGTGCAGCGGCGTGTCGGTGGTGGTGTACATGCCCGGGCGCTGCTTGACGGGCTCCAGCCCCTTCAGGACACGGATCGAGGCTTCAGAGTATTCGTTGGTGGGTTTGAGTGCCATAGGGACGGGATTGTAGTCGGGGCTGTATGGAACCACAGGTTCACGGCCTGCCAAACAGAATCAAAACGCAAGAAGCCGCTACAAGCCCAGCGTCGTCGCTGGAAATCCCGGTGTGCTGTCGCGGATTTTTTCATCCAACAGCTGGCGCAGCAGCACGCTGCGCTCGGGGTTGTGGCCCCAAATGCCGACGCTGCGCTGCGGATCGAGCCGCTGCATGAACCAGGAACGGCTCCAGATCGCGCTCGGGCAATCGCCGGGCGCGCGGTCACGGCAGACGCGGCACTCGATGAGATGGCCCCAGGTCTGGCGCCACGCCACAAAGCGCGGCTGCTGGCGCACCACTTCGTCATAGCGCGTCGCCAGCAGCGTCATGCGGCGCCCCGCCTTTGACCAGGCCTGCAGGGACTCCACCACCGCGCGCTCGCGCAAGGGCCAGTCTTCAAAGGTGGCGTCGCTCAAGATCAGCGCGGGCCAGCCCTCGCGCGCAGCACAGGCGAGCGCGTCGCGCACGCCTTGCGCGAAGTCGGTAGGGCCGGAAAAGCGGCCGCTGGGCAGTGCTTGGGGTTCAGTAGTCATGAGTTTCTTGACAGTTCAGAGTTGATGCAACCAGCCGGCCTGCTGCCAATCCTGCAGCAAACAGCGGGCCTCGCTACTGAGCCGCGCCACATCGGCTTGGGCCAGATAGCGCTGGTCGGCCAAGCGCTGCATCAGGGTGGCATCGCGCCTCCCGGCGCGGAAGCTCTCGCCATTGATAAAAATGTGTTTGGCATCAAACATCATCTTGGTGCGCCGATCCAGTTGGATCTTCCCGCCCGACGCGCCAGGCGCCAGGCCGGCAGGATGGGATTGGGCCTCAGTGGCCGGGAACCAGACGTTGGCCTTGGGCTCGGTCATGTATTCGCCCAAGGCGCGCCCTAACGCGGCCGGGTCTTTGAGGGCATCCTGCAAGGCGTCCCGGGCGAAATCGAGCATCTGTGCGGGTATCGCGGCGGGCTGGCTGACGGCCGCCTGGGTCGGGTCGCGGTAGACCGCGACACCGAC
>NZ_JAAFHA010000186.1 GCF_010365055.1 Rhodoferax sp. | reverse complement strand
AATCCACGGGTCAGTCACCTCTTTTTGTATTCAAATTCAAGTGCTTACGCTCGTGACCTCGACGTCATGCCGCTTATGTAAGTGCCATTCGGGTAAACCCCTATTTGCCAAGCAAATTTGTTTTTTTACAGTGACATCAACTGGTCATACCAATTTACCAATCAACAAGACTGTTGAGGAGAGAGTCAGCATGGAGCCCAATGCCCAATTTCCGCGCGAGTATCCGGTCAAGCCGCGAGACGTCTATCTATTTGCCACCTGCCTGATCGACCAGTTCACGCCCGAGGCCGGTCTTGACACGGTTCGGCTGCTGGAACGCGAAGGCATCAACGTGCATTACCTGGAGCAACAGACCTGCTGCGGCCAACCGGCGCACAGCAGCGGTTTCCCGGACGAGGCGCGCGCGGTGGCTTTGCAGCAGTTGAATTTGTTTGTGGAGCCCTGGCCGGTGGTGATCCCGTCAGGCTCATGCGGCGGCATGATTCGCAAACACTATCCGCACCTGTTTGCCAACGACCCTGCCTTGCACGCCAAGGCGGTGGATCTGTCCGAGCGCGTTTATGAGCTGAGTGAATTTTTGGTGCATGTGGTCAATTTCAGCCAGCCGGATCTGGGCATACCCTGCACCGTGGCGCTGCATACCTCCTGCCATGCACGGCGCGAAATGGGCTCACATGAAACCAGCGCGGCGCTGCTCGACAGCCTGGCGCAAGTGAATGTGGTCGAGCAGGCGCGGATTGAAGAATGCTGCGGCTTTGGCGGTACATTTGCCATGCGCTACCCCGATATCTCGGAGGCGATTGCGACCGACAAAGTGGCCGCCATCAGAGACACCGGGGCCGAGCGGGTCGTCAGCGCCGACTGCGGCTGCCTGCTGAACATCACCGGACGGGCGGCCAAACAGGATGAACTGGCCGGGCGCACCACACCCACATTGCCAGGTGAGCACTTGGCCAGTTTCTTATGGCGGCGTACCACGCAGGCCACAGCATGAGCGCCGCTGCGAATGCAACCAGCAGCAGCGCGGCGGCGCGCGCGAGCATCCTGGCCCGCCTGCGCGCCACCTCGATGGCAGAAGCACCGCCGCTGCCCGACGTCAAAGCCTGGTTTGATGGGCATCACCGCAACGAAGACGCCGAGCAGCGCGTCGCCCGCCTGCGCGCCGCGCTGGAGGCGGTCAAGACCGAGGTGCATGACGTCAGCGCCACTGATTGGCTTGAGGCGCTGCTGCGCATCGCCTCAGCCAAGGGTCTGCGCAACTTGTTGATTGGCGCCGACACGCCGCATGGCGCGGCGCTGCAGGCGCGCCAGCCTGGGAATTTGAAGCTGATCCCTTACGCCGATGCGATCGACTCGTGGCGCGATGTGCTGTTCGACGACATCGATGCGTCACTGACGCTGGCCAAGAGCGCCATTGCCGAAATCGGCAGTCTGATTCTGTGGCCCGACGCCTCGGAGCCGCGCCTGATGTCCCTGGTGCCCTCGGTGCACTTCGTGTTGCTGGATGTGGGCACCATCCATTCCGATTTTCATTCGGCGATCACAACCGAGGGTTGGAAAGACGGTTTGCCCACCAACGCGCTGCTGGTCTGCGGTCCGTCCAAGACCGCGGACATTCAGCAGACGCTGGCCTATGGTGCGCATGGCCCGCGTGAACTGGTGGTGCTGCTGCGCCACACAGAAGATGCCGACCAAGGAGCAGCAGCATGAGCCAGGTCATCAAAATTCACCCGATGGAAGACTTCAAGGAGCGCAGCCGGGGCGTGCTCAATGACCCGGGCCAGCGCAAGAATTTCCGCGGTGCCATGGACTTCCTGCAGGCCAAGCGCCGTGCCCAGTTTCCGGACCCCGATGAACTGCAAGGCCTGCGTGATCTGGGCTCCGCCATCCGGCGCTACAGCCTGGCGCACCTGCCGCGTCTGCTCGAAGAACTGGAGAAAAATCTCACGGCTAACGGCATCCAGGTGCATTGGGCGCAGACGCCGCTTGAAGCCAACACCATCGCACTCAGCATTGCCAAGCGGGTCAATGCCAAACGCATCATCAAAGGCAAGTCGATGGTGAGCGA
>NZ_JAAFHA010000075.1 GCF_010365055.1 Rhodoferax sp. | reverse complement strand
GCCCTTGGACCAAATCGTCAAAGCAGGCTTCCATGATGTCGTCGGGTACGGGGTTTGGGCGCGCGACCGGCTCGCTGGCCGCATCGGGCTTGCCGCCCACGCCAAAACCTTCGCACAGCGCTGGCCCGGCCCAGGTGACGCGCCCGGTTTTCGCCAGCACGGCACTTTGAAACGCCGTGAAATCGCTGATGCCAACGAAGCGCATGCCTTGATCAATTGCTTTGGCCACGGCTTTGTAGCGAATGCCCGGCAGAATGCGGCTCAAGCCATAACCGCCGCGTGAGATCAGTGCCACAGCGGCGCCACTGGCGGCAGCGCGATGAATGGCCGCCAAGCGGGTCTCGTCGTCCCCGGCAAAGCGCAAATGGCTGGTCAGCGCGGCTTCGTCAATTTCAACCTCATGGCCCAGCGATTTGAGTCGCGCCACGCCGCGCTTGAAGGCCGCCTTGTCGCGCACGGCACCCGAAGGGGAGTAGATGTAAATGTGATTGTTCATAAGGCGTTCGACTAGGATTCTAGGGGTCGGTCCAGCAGTGCCGCAAAGGCGCGCAGCGCAGCGCGGTGGCCACGATCCAGAAAGGGTGCTTCATAAGCGGCCCGTTCACTGTCGGCCGGCGGCGCTTGCTCCCTGACCACCATCTCGGTAAAGCGCTCCGGCGCGCTTCTCATCAGGGCTTGCCCCAGGAACTGGCTGCTGCTTTGAACGACCAACACGACGTTGTTCAAGTCGAGCCGCTCGACCAACTCGGTCAACACCTGCTGATGCCAGTGCAGGGTGTGGGCACTTTCCTTTTTGGGCTTGTCGCTTTTGCCAAAACCAACCAGGTCAGGCGCCAGCACCCGATGCCCCACAGCCGTAAGCTCCGCTATCATTTTGCGGTACTGGTAACTCCAAGCCATCGGGCCATGCAGGCAGAAGTAGGTTTGCGCTGCATCTTGCGGTCCCAGGTCGAGGTAATGCAGACGCAGCCCGGCGAGCGCGGGCAAATCGCTGACGTACTGCGCGTCCCAAGGGTAGTCCGGCAGGCTACAGAACCGTGCCTGCGGGGTCCGCAAGGCGTCTTCGCGCAGCGGGCTGCAGCAGCTTTGGCTCTGGGTGCGCTTTTGCTGGAAAAAGCCCTGCAACAACCCAGCGCACTCACCGGCAAGCACCCCACCCTGCACTCGCGTCTGGTGGTTCAACTGCGGGTTGGCGAACAAATCAACGACCGACCCGGCGGCACCGGTCTTGGGGTCGGGCGCCCCATACACCACGCGCTGCAGGCGCGCATGCAGCATGGCACCCACACACATGGCACAAGGCTCCAGCGTGACAAACAGCTCGCAGCCGTCGAGCCGGTAGTTGCCCAAAACCTGTGCGGCCGCCCGCAAGGCATTGATTTCAGCGTGAGCGCTCGGGTCGTGGCTTTCAATCGGTGCGTTGCGACCGCTGGCAATCAATACCCCGTCCTTCAACACCACGGCACCCACCGGCACTTCGCCCGCTGCGGCGGCAAGATTCGCCTGCGTCAAGGCCAGCTGCATGGCTTGGGCATCGCTCATGGTCGCCAGCGCGGTAATCTTGTCAGCTGAACGGGCCACAATTAACTACTATAAAGATAGCACATTACGAAGGTAACTCGGGGGCTGGAAGGTCCAAACCCAATCGAATCATCCAATCAGCCAGGGCGCGTTCCTCCGCGTTGCCGGCGGCGTAAATCGCGTGCATCCGGGCGTGCGACTCAGGGCGATGCTGGTTGAGTTTGACTTTGCACTGCAAAGCAAGCACATGCAACTCAAAGGCGGTGATGGCAGACAGCATTTTTTGCTGATAATCCGGCGCCAAAGCGCGCCATTGCGACGCATAGGCGGGATCATGGTCGTCGATGAGCTGTTTGAGTACCTGATCCTTGGCTTGCGGCCCGTCAAGCAAGGTGGCTTGCACGGTACAGTGCACCGCGAGGTAATTCCAGGTTGGCACGCGCACCAGGTCTGGATAGACCTTGGGCGACATATAAGCCTGCGGCCCCATGAACGCAACCACCGCCTGCGGTCTGGTGTGCAAATAGTGCCAGTGCGGATTGGCTTTGGCACAGTGGCCGAGCAGTACCAAGGTGTCACCGCGCTCCTCGAGATGCAGTGGCAGGTGCGAAACAAAGGGCAAACCGGCATCGTCCACGCTGATCAGACTGGCCAACGGGTGGGCACGCATGATGTCCAGCGCCTGGCTACGCTCTTTCGCGTCGAATTGCGGCGGCAAATACACGGTTGGTGGTGGCCTTACTGACAAACGCTGAGTAGGGGTCCCCAACGATTGCATTGCTGGCAAAAAAGCGGTCGATCAGTCATTGAACTTTTCAGAATATTTCATTCCCACTCAATTGTTTCTAAGGGCTGGAAACCCGCGTTGGCATTGGTTCTATTGAAGAACAGCATCGACTTTTACCGTCACTTTTACCGTCAATTAATGAGCGCTTTTGCTGGCGTGGGAGATGGACTCGGTTTGCGCGGCAGCTACTCCAGCGCATCAATCGTCAACGAACGACGGCACATCCAGTTATATTTTACATGCCGCGATGACTCTCGATCACTTCGGTTGCCGCAGCACACCTGCCCTATCTTGTCGATGTTATTGGCCTGCCCGGTCCGCTGCGCCAGCCCGGCTAAGCACGCAGCGCGCGCAGCAAGTCCCTTCCAGAGCCACCCCTCTCGTGCAGGGTAAACCCTTGGTCACGCCAATAAGGCCAAAGACTCCGCATGCATTTTGGCGCGTATGCGCCAACAATCATTGCAGAGTCGCAGGGTGCAAATCGTCTCATCCGGAACCCCTGGTCCGACTAGCCGGTAGTCTCTCACTGAATCATCCCCGCAAACGGAACAAACGGCATCGCTTCAAGACTGCTGCAGGATCGAACGCGTGTGAGCCGCTTGCTGCGGATTCCATACGGCCAGGGCAGCAAACCATTCCGCCGTGTGGGGTGTCAACAGGACAGCGGGACTCCTCGCAGGCAAAACTGCTGAGCCTTGGTGGCTCAGCCACTGCGCCGCCGTCTGCCGGCGGTCCAGATGCAGATCGACCAGCTTTTCATACAAGATCTTGAGTCGGCGAAAGGTCTCCAGTGGAAATTCTTCCGCAAGTAAAGAGTACCCCGCCCGGTTGACCTCGAAACGCACCAGCCCTTCTTCATCGTCACCCAGCAAATTCTCACAATATTGCCGCTTCGCTGCATCGGGGCCAGGCGCGTCGATCATCGCTTGCAAATCGTACTGCCAGCGATTTTTGTCGCACTCGGCGACCCAGACTGTGAGGTAACCCGATCTTTCGTAGAGGTTTGCAAAATATGCGTCGTCGCCGGGTGTCACCTGTAGATGGTGGTCGATGTCATTTACATCTTCAATGCTCGCGCTCTTGGTCCGTGCGCCCGACAGCAGAGCGTTGGTCGCATCTCGCATGCTCTGCGGGGTATCGTGAATGCCCTCCCAGCCCTTTATCTCTTCGTCGCTGACGTACTGAACGGCGCCTTGCACGGCGATCAGCCGTGTGCTGTTCTTCAAATGATCCGGCGCACAATAGTTGGAGTCGCCCACCAAATTCAGGCCCGCGCTAGCATATGCTTGGGCCACCAAACGCGAACAAAACTGCCTCCGGCTGGGCGCCTTCGCACCGCCGAGCACTGACCGGGCGGCCTCGATTTTCGAGTACTGCGTGCCGATTCTTCCCCTGACATAGTTCACGATGTTCCTGGACTGAGTGTCATCCAGTCCCTCGGCGAATCGAAGTACGTGTACTGCACATTCGTCCTCCCAAAAGAGGCGCTGTGTGTTTCGCGAATGCACGCCATCACCTGCAGCATCAATGACGGAATGCGACTCGACGTAGATGAGAGCATGCGAGATATCGCTCCCAGTCACTTTGCGGATACCTTTGCTTAACAGGTCCGTGGTCGTCGTCAAAATGATGTCGCCGATCTGGAGCACCGATTCGTTCAGTTTTCTCATGGTGATCTTCTATTCACCAGTTCAACTGGTACCTAAACTCGGTGGACCAAAGCAACGGTCAGCAAGACATGCGGTGGACAAATCGTTCATATCAATAACCCTCGCCATTCGGCTCCAGCAAGCTGCGCAGGTTGTTTCGGACAGTAGCCGCAAGCGCCGATGTCGAAACACCATGTAGGCGACTCAAAGCTTCAACAACTACGGCCACGTCTGCCGGCTTCGAAGGCCGATCGGCCGTCTTGGTGAAAGGCCCGTCAGTCTCGGTCAGCAGCCTATCAAGGGGAATGGCGGTGACCATCGACGAATGTCGCTCGTTGTCCAGCATCGCTGCATTGATAGAGAAGTAGCAGCCCAACTCAAGAGCGCGCTTTGCCTCAGCCTTGCTGCCGGTGAACCAGTGCAGCACGACTTTGCCTTTTGTAGGAGGCAGGTATGCCTCAATGTGGTCCAGCACCGCTTTTGCCGCACGAATGCTATGCACCGTGATGACTTTGTTTCCCGCCACGGCACAACGCTGCAGCACGTGCTGAAAAACCTGCTTCTGCAAGTCGAATGATTTGTAAAAACGTGGACCAGCGTCAAGGCCTACCTCGCCGATATAGCGAGTCTCTGAAAGATGGGCATCCCAGAGCGCAAGTTCGCTCGCCCGTTCAGCGACCAACTGCGGATGCAGCCCAAGCGCCGCCCGAACATGCCGCGTCGCTTGCGCCAGTTCATGGTTCCGTGGCCAGGCCTTCGGCGTGGTCGTCACTGCCAGGGTGAATACACCCGCCTCATCAGATTCACGGACCGCCGCTGGATGATCCGGATACAGATCAAGATGGCAGTGGAAGTCCACCAGACCGTTTGTCGCGATCATGGATGCCTCGACATCAGCTCGGTCTCGTGTCCACGCCATCGATCAGGCGCGCAACTTCGTCGAGGCCGCGCCGATAGACATCTGCCAGTTGATCCAGCCGCGCGACCTCGTCTGCAAGCGAGCCTGGCTTGTGAATGAGGAGATTCGCGAGGCCTGGGTGTCCGCGCAAACGCTCGATCGCATACTGAAAAGAGCGCACCTGCTTTCCTGTCGACTCACGGGTGTCCAGTGTTTGGGCGCGAAGGTCGGACACCGTGTATGTCGTCTCGTCTTGACCGGCCCCCCACGCACTATCCAAAGCAGCGCGTCGAATCAGGCAGGGAAGACAATATCCGCAGTGCTCGATCCCAAGGCCGTGCCATCGCCCTTTGGTCGGGGATGAGCACGACAGGGCATCAGGTGCGAGTTTGAGCAGCAATGGCCCGTTGCCGCAACCCGCGGTCATTTCGCCTTTGGTCTTGTCCCAATATGGATTCTCGACACGGCCATCGATCCCCAGCTCGGCGAGCAGGTCGTTCCAGCGCGCCATGTAGTACGGATGCGTGGTACGAGTGCTGTTTGACCCGAGCCGCAAAGGGTCTAGCGGCACATTCAATGCGATCAAACCATTCTCGGGCACCCTCAGCACGAAGCCACTGCCAAGCCCTGTGCCGGCGAATACGCCCAGGGCAAAGAACAAGAACGACCGACCTCTTGTACTGTTTTCCGAGCCGACATCTTTCACCAAGCCATCAGCGAAAGTCATTCCAACGCGCAATCGGTCAAACGCCAATTTCGCGTATTCCTTCTTCAGGCCCGCGAACAATTTCCCCTGCGCGTCGCTGGTCGCACCTTCGCCAAAGTGGCTCACCAACAAAGGGGTCGATCCGGCGTGAAGAAGATCGATGGCACCGATCAAGCTGTCCAGTCCCCCAGAAAACAGGCTCAGCGAATCAAACGGCGGTGTCAGCAGCCTGAGCGGTGCTTGCTTCACAATAGTAGCGAACCGGACAGGCCGTGCCCGAAAGCCTATCGTCCATCGATCGCCCGTCAGAAAATTCAAGGCCTTCGTCAAGGTCGATGTCGCAGCACCCCAGCGCGCCGGGTCACTCACCGGAACGACCAAGCGGATTTCTCTTGTCCACGAATCCTGCGACTGTTCCGCACGGGAGATGCGCGTGTCTGCGGCGTGGACATGTGCGGCGACCACCAGTAGATCAATACCGATCTCCGATGGGAAGACGCCCAGGGCCTTCAGACTGGTCAGTGCCCCGCCGATTCCGTGGCCCAGCATCTTCTCGCCAACCACCAGTTCAAGCCGGGTCAGCTGCTCGTCAGCCGCAGTAGGTATGGGCGTGTGATCGTCAGGACCGAAGTGGCCTGCCAACAGTTGTCGCTTCATTGGTTCGCCTCCGCTTCGCCGAGAGACTGAAGAATCGCGAACGCGGACTCATACACCGCGTCCACGAAGGACTGAATACGCTCGGGCGTCAAGTTAGGCGTTGCGGCGCGGGCTGCGGTGAGCGCATCGCTGACCCCGCCACGGATGAAATCACGCAGTTGAGCTTCTACGCGGTGCGCTGCCTGCGCATCAGCCGGCATCGTGACCGCCTTCGTCCCGATGTCGTTGCAGATCCTCGCCTCAATCGCATGCGTCGCATACAACTCGAAAACCGTTTGCATCTGGTCTGGCGTGAACGTCGAGAGATCGGTCAAACCCTCGGTGGTCAACTCGATAATGGTCTCAACATACGCTTCGCGTGCGATGCCTTCATCGACTGTTCCGGCCCCTGGACAGATGTAGTCGGCAAGGCCGACAAAAATCTCGGCAATGGGGCGCCCTGCGAGCGCTTCAAGATCCAACGACCGGAGCGCTTCGCGTACGCCACGCGCTTGGGCATCGGCCAGAAATCCAAGCAATCTCGCCCCGGCACCGCGCGATGCACCCATGCGTTGCGCTGCCTGGCGCGCACCGCCTGATGCTGTAGACACGTAGCGCGAGACCGCTCGTCCGAGATTGGCGCGATCTCCACCACCCGAACCGGCAAAACGAGTGAAGCTATTGCGTGCGCCGGAAAATCTACTGGGATCGGCCGCCGCAGGGATTGCGGGACGGTTCGGCGGCGTAGGTGGCGCAGCAGGGGGAGACGGCGCAGTCCCGTCACCGTTTGGTGAGCCATCCGGCGCAGCTGGGGCGGGCGGCGCACCTCCACCGAGCCAGGAAGGCACAAGCGGTGTACCACCACCGGGACCACCATAGGCTGTCGACGTTCCCATTAGCGTCCCCCCTTCGTATCCTTGAGCACCAGTTCTGCAGCGGATTTGAGGCCCACATTGTTGGTGACCTTGCTCCAGCCATTCAACAGTTTCGTCAGGCGCGCGACACCATCCGCGTCGTTGATGGCACCCTGCCATCCACGAACCGCCCAGGGGCCGCATTTACCGGTTGGCAAACCTTCGAGAAAATCCAACAGCTTCACTTGCAAGCCGGGCTGTGCCTTGACCAAGACGACGAGCCCATCAACACCTGGGGGCATGGTTTCAAAAGCACCGCTACCCATGATCTTCGTGCGTACCGCCTCGAACACCTTGTCAGCCTCGGGCTGCACGAGTTGCTTAAGTTCGGCTTCGTATGCCTGAACCGACATCTTTCCGCCGAACAGCTTTTCGACCACGGCAGCGAGATGCCCGAGAACCGACACAGGGCCGAAGTAGTCTTTCTTGTCCTTCGTGACGAAAAGATAAGGGCGCAGATCGACCCCCGTCAAGAACGGTTGAACGCGCGCCCAGTCGCGAATCGTCTCCGATGACTTCCATTCCACCAGCACTGCATTTTCGACATACGGAGCGACCGCATCCCCGGGCTTGGCACCTTTTCGCTCATCCGCCGCAGGCTGGCCATCTGTTTTTGCGCTGTCCGCAGTGATGCTCTTTTCCAGCGCGCCGATGTCTTCGCACAGACCCTTCGCATGGACCGCCGCAACCAAGGCGATTTGTTCAAACAGCCTGGGGATGAATCGTTCGGCCAGCATCAGCTTCGCCAGTACCGGCAAGCTGATGTCCGCGCCAAATCCGCGCGCCGTCGCCGTGCGCTCCCGAAGCAACAGCGTATTCAGGAATCGCTTGATCTGACGCGGATTGCCCTTGGTGCCACTCGCCAGGATCGGACCGATCTGATCACTGAGCGCAAGCGCGTTGTGGGCCTTGTCGGCCTTTGACCCGAGTGCGGCCTTGACCGTTGCGGCATCGAGACCGGCGCTCTCCCAAGGCCTTTTGAGGCGTTCACGCGCCACGCCAATGAGCTTCGCGTAACTCTCGTCATCATCACCAATTTCGGCCCCCGTCAGCAGCAGCGTGACATAGATGCGAGTCTCTGTTTCCCCCAACGCCGGGATGCGGAACGGCACCTGGATGAGTTTTTCCAGATAGTTCCGCGCGTAGTCGCGCGGCCCGGTGGTTTCGGGCAAATCAGGAAAATGTTTGCGTACCGCGTACTCGATCATCGCCTCGTCGGCGGCAACGACGAAGGCTGTGCGCGCGGTGAAGACGAACAGCCGGATTGCTTCGAGTGTCTCGATGGCCGTATCTGGCAAGCATCGGTCGAGGTCATCAATCAACACGATGAGCTGCTTGATGCCCGCATCTTTCAAGAGCCTGTCGAACGCCTTGCGAAAGGCTTCAACCTCCTCCGGCACGTTTCTGGTTTCGCCCGGCTTCAATATCGACTTCACGCTTTCGATTGCGGCGGTGAGGTTTTCTTTCGTCGCGACTTTGCTTGGGTCCGCGAACAGCCCTTCGAGCGTTCCGACAATAGCGTTGATCTGGTCCGGCGTCGGAATGCCGGTGAATGCGGTCACGGCCAAGCCACCCGCCCTCTTCGCGACTTTTAGCCAGTCGATACGATTGAAGACATCCTTGACCGCCCCTGCCGCCTTCGTCATTGCCGGGCGCTTCTCCACGAGACCCGTGACGATGCCCTCGATCAACGCAATCTTGGCGTCTTCGAAACCCTGGAAGCGCCAGCCATTGAACTTTAGGCAGAGCACGTCGTCGTCGCCCGCGAATCCCGCTTCGATCATCTCCAGGACGCTGGACTTCCCCGCGCCCCAGTCGCCGTGGACACCGATGGTGACGGGGTGATCCGGTTTCTCGCGCAGCAGTCCGATGATGGTCGTCGCAATCGCTTCGTTGTTGAGCAAATCAACTTTGGTTTCGTTGTCAGTCAGAATCACCCTTGCCTCCTCGACGCATTCGTTTTATTCGACGTTTCTGTTACACGCGAGAGCAGGGATATGAGCTCTTGATATAGACGTGCAGAAACTTCCCCTTCGAATCCGAAGCCATGAAGTCGTGATAGACCGATTCCGGTACGTTGTAGTACTGGTAAGTGCCACCACTCTTGAATTCGACTTCCAAGGTCTCTGAAGCAGCGTCATAACCCGCAGACAAGATCGTGGACGAAGCCACCATTTCGCGTTCCATATCGGCAATCTCCTCGGGTTTAAGTTTTTCGCGTGTGTAGCGGGCAGCAGCCCACAATGAATTTTGAGCTCGCCAAGATGCAGCGAGCCGTGTGTAGTCTTCGATGATGCGCTCGCCCTTCCAGCGTTTTGCGACTGCGGGGTCTTCACTCTGTGGGCGATGCTCTTCGTTCGGCAAAGCGATGCGGCAGCGCAATGGGAGTCGTGCAGCTTCGCCCGTGATAATTGCTTCGCCGGTTCGCAGTACGGGAAGACTTTCGACGATGCCGGACAGATTGTCTGGCAGCGCACCTTGGACTTTGCTCCGGTCCGCAGCGTTGGAAAGCCGTAAGGCGATGAATGTGCCGCACTGCGACAGGATCGTTTCGTCAACTTCGGAAGGGCGTTGACTGACGATCATCGCGCCGATGCCGAACTTGCGTCCCTCTTTGACGATTCTCTGCACGATGTCACGTGCCGGGCCCCCGCCCTCCTTTGAAAGATAGCGGTGTGCCTCTTCCATGACGACAAGCATAGGGCGGTGAATGCCACCCTCGCTCTTCTCGCGGCCCCAAAACAAGCCCTCATAGATGATCTTCAGAATGGCCGCAATCAGTTGTGAGAGTACGGTGCTTGGTATGCCTGAAAGATCCAAAATGGTTATCGGTTTCCCATGACCAAGCCAAGTACTTAGCAAGTCCGGCAAGTCCTTCTCGGTACTACCGTCGAGCTTTGGCTCCCATGCGCCAGGGTGCAGGAGAAAATCATAGCGTCGATCGAGAAGACGCGAACGCATCTGATCCAACGGCCGCCGGATGCTGAGTACGCCAATGCTGTTGATGAATGGCGCGGTTGACCCCAAGCCATTTGGCTTGTATTTGGGCGCTTTCAATGTTTCCGCATCGCCCGCCTCTGCCAGTGCAGGCTTGGTCTTGGCCGAGTCCTCCCAAGTCTTGATCTCTGGGTCCACGAGCTCAAACCACAGTTTTTTCAGGTTAAACGGAACGGGACTATCTGCCGTCATCGACGTGACATCCAACCCGGCAAACGACACCGCTTTGGCGAGCGTCATCTTGTATTCCAGAACCTTGTCTAAGATTTGGCTCATTGGCTTATCGTCAAGCTTTCCCATCAGGAAGGTCAGCAAGTCAACGGGATCAAGCGCCCAAAATGGGATGTGCAACGGTTCTTCACCGTCACTTGGGTTGACACGAAAAACCGTCGCGATGGATTGCAGGGCGCGGCTGTACTCACCGTGGACATCGAGCAGCAAGACGCTTGCACTGGGGAAGCCCGCATTGACCTCGCCAGGTTCGCCCATAACTATTGAGCGCAGCAGGCTCGCAACCGTTGTCGATTTTCCGGAACCCGTGGAACCTAGCACTGCACTATGTCGCGTGACCAGCTTATCAAGATCGATGCGAACCGAGATGCCTTCGGCGTTGGCCAATCGACCAATGACGACTTGGCCACCATCTGCTGATCCGTAGATCACAGCCAAGTCTTCTTCTGTGACGAGGTGAACTTCATCGTTGACACTCGGGTACTGGCTGATCCCACGTTCGAACGACGAGCCGACGATCTCGCCGACCAGTTGGATCGTCATCCAACGGTCGCCGCGATCATTGGGCTCGCGCGCTGCCTCTGGCGTCGCGTTCGCACCAACCTCCGCAACGATGCCGTACAGATCGTGATAACCCTGTGGGATGCGCACGAAACTGCCTACCTGGCCGATGCGGTAGCTCTTGCCACCGATGATGGCGATGCCCGAGGCCACACTCGGCGACTGTCGGATGCTGACTGTCGCTCCGGTCACGGCACCCACGTGCCCCAACAATGTCGGCTTCGAGTTCATGCAACACCATCAGATGGCACTGCCACCGCGTCTTCCAGCACGGGAGGAGCCACGGCAGTCGATGACTCCGCCATCGGTGGTGGGGGCGGGAAATGCTGAGCCGCGCGTGATGATGCAAAGAACCGCGCGAGCCGGTCGAAGCGGCCAAGTTGAAACTGTGCGGCCCCGCTCTTCTCATCGATGTCCCAATAAGTGGCCCGAATAGCCCCCCAGTCACGCGTTGGCAAGTCACCCGGCATCCAAGGAGCGGCAATGCCATTGATCATGGCCTTGTCTGGCGAATACAAGCTCATATTGGCCCGGCGCCCCGCGATGTCGCGGGCGTGGACTTCTTGTTCGAGCGGTTTGAACTGGAACGCGAACACGCTGGCCGACGGATTGGCGGCCAGGCACTCATCGATCCGCGCGGAAATGTGTGCGTCGGCGAAGGAAAACCCGGTCGCAATCAGCAACGTGTCTGGCGTCATCAGAAACGCCCGCAAGCGGTCGAACAGCGCGGCATACGGTGCCTTCTGCGTCTGATCGTATTTCAAATGCTCAGGGAACACCAAATGGGTGGCATTCGCCTGCCCGGTGCGCACCACTTCGCCTCGCGCATTGGCGGCCCAGCCGAGCGAGCCATGCAACTTCCACAAACGCGTCCAACGCGCTGGCAAATCATTGCTCGCCACTGAAGACGGATCGAAAAAGGGCTCACTGGCACCGCTGAACCCGTCAAAAAATGGGATACGCGTGCGCTCCAACGCTTGCTCGAACAGCAAATCGTAGTTGGTGGTGAAAATTTCCACTGGGTGTTCGCGTCCCGTCCCGCTGATCCACGTCACGAACTCGGTGTACGGCGAAGGACCGTCGTGAAGAGGCTTGTTGACGATGGTGCCGATCTGCTCGCAGATGGCTTCGCTCAGCTTTTTGTATCCTTCCCCGTCGAGGTCATGAACCTTCGTCTTGCCAATAACACCAGCCAAGCTGCGCACCCGCGACAGAATTGTTTCGATGTTCGGGGTTTCGAGTTCGGCGCGTACGGCGTCGAGGGTCTTGCCATAGTCGGCTTTCAGCGCATCCATCACCATGTCGGTGAGGCCTGCCACAGCAGGAATAAGCGGCTTATCGCTTCCGGGAGGAAAGATACCGGCTGGCGCGCCCGCCCCGACTAGGAGGCCAATCCGCTTGCGTCCTTGGGCAATGATTTGCCGCAGACTGGCCATGTACTGGTCTGGATTATGGACACTGACGGTCATTGAACACTCCCTTTTTCGACGCAGCTTATGGCGACTTTCGCCTTTGAATTTTTATTGTTACATTTTACGCTCAATTTGTCTCCCAAGGGGAAACAAGCTTGCCGTCGAATATCGTTAGTGTTATATTTACTGTGCATTACGTTTCTTTTAGGGGCGCGAATTGAGCGTAAAATATCACTTGCAAACGAAGACGCTAGGCCCACGGGCAGCGCAGCTCTTCACTGAGCTGAATGAACTGCGCCGGTCTACGTTTACCTTGGCGGATGTGGGCTCGATCACCGGCCTGTCGGCTGCGGCGTCCCGCAATCTCGTACACAAGGCTCAGCAGCGAGGCTTGGTGACGCGACTGAAGCCCGGTTTGTACAACCTTGTGCCCTTCGAACTCGGCCGGGCCACTGAGCACATCGACAGCCCGTACCTGATCGCGCGTGAACTCGCTGGTGCAGCACCCTACTTTCTCTCGCACGGCACAGCGCTTGAGCTACACCGCATGGTGACGCAGCCGAACTTCACCGTGTATGTGTCCTGTACGCGGCGCGTGCGTCCGCAGACGGTCGGCGGCTATGACTTTCGGTTTGTCCACATCACCGCAGAACAAGAATTCGGGGTCATGAAGCACTGGATCGACAAGGAACGCTTCGTGATGATCAGCGACATGGAGCGCACCATCATCGACGGGCTCCGACACCCGGCATTTGTCGGCGGCATTACCGAAGTCGCCAAGGGCTTGTGGATGAAGCGGGACGTGCTGAAAGTCGAACGGCTGGTGGACTACGCACGACGCCTCGGCGTCGGCGCCGTCGTGCGTCGCCTCGGCTACCTGCTGGAACACTATGGCCTGGCCGATGCGTTGGTGCTGGAACCATTGCACAGCATACTGACGGCGACGTACCAGCGCCTTGATCCACTACTCCCCGCCGAGGGGGCCTTTCTCTCACGTTGGCGGCTCCAGCTCAACGTGACTCCTGAAGAACTCGATACCGTAAGGCTTGGCTGATGATTCCACAACGCAATATTTCCCTGATCTCGAACACGCTGGTAAGCGCCGGCGGGCGGCGCATTCCCGAGGCCGTCATCGAACGCGATTACGTGTTGGCCTGGTTCCTGACCGGTCTGGCCGGTCATCCGCTACGCGAAGTGCTGGCCTTCAAAGGTGGCACGGCCCTGCGACGCTGCTGGTTCGAGGACTATCGGTTTTCGGAAGACTTGGATTTCACCTTGACCCGTCCGATCACCCTCGAAGATATTCTGGCAGGGTTAACCGAAATCTTTGCGGCGGTTGAGGCCGCCTGCGGCTTGCGGATCGCTTTCGACCGCGAGGACCGCCACAGCCACCAGAACAGCCACACGTTTTATCTGCGCTACCAGGGGCCGCTGCCCGCTGCGAACGACGTGAAGGTTGATATCACGATCACCGAAGTCCTGTGCTTCCCGCTGCAAGATCGCCCGATTCATCGCACCTATGACAGCTTTAACGATTTACCCGAAGGGCCAACTGTAAAGGTCTACGACATCAAGGAAATCGTGGTTGAAAAGCTGCTGGCCTTAAGTGACCGGGCGCGCAATGAACCGCGCGACTTGTACGACCTCTGGTACCTGTTCGGCTCTACCGACTTGCGCGTTGCAGAAATGCGCGCCGAACTCGATGCCAAGTTGACGCTGCGGCAGCGCGTCGTCGCAGGCATGGAGCAGGCAATCGCCGCCAAGGAAGATCGTTTGCGGCGACTCTGGGCTGCCCGCCTCGCGCACCAGATGAACCAACTGCCGCCGTTCGATGATGTCTTTCGGGAAGTGCTGCGGGCAGTTCGCGCTGCCGACTTGCCGAAGGCGGGTGGCTGATCGGTAACCCGCACAACAAAGGAAGTGCCATGGCCGATTTGTCCTCCATAGAGCGTCGCAAACTGGAACGGCTGCTCCGCATGAGCGGCGGCTACGTGCTCGATTTCACGGATCGCACATTCAGCGAATTCTTCGAGGAGCACACGCGCCGTGACATCGATGCCGCTGTCTACCGCGAGCGTGGCACCTCCAAAGCCAACCGCCTGCGCGGATTCTGGGTAGTCGAAGGCAACCATCTCGTCGGCAAAGTGATCCAGGCGCTGATCTTGTACGGTCAAGCTGAGAACTGTTTGGGCGACGAGCCAGGATTGACCGAACTGTCCGACGATTGCTGGAAAATCGCCAGCCGCATGATGCGCGACACACCCGTCGCCGAGCTGGACGCGCTGACCGCCACGGTCGACGAGCGCGACTTTGAAACAGTGGCTCAACACGTGCGCGAAGCCATCGAAAAAAACCAGCCCGAGGCCGCTCTGGATCGGCTGCACACGTTCGTCATTAAGGAAACGTAAACAAATAACATAGACTTTTAGTTTATGTGTAAGCTCACTGCTGTCCGGTTAAATTGATGCTCGAGTCTCTGAAAGCCATGACTGACGAGGATTTCCGAGCGCTGAAGGGTGGTGTCGATTTGAATGATGGCTGCCAGTTCAGGCAGTCTTTCGGACTTTCGCCCGGAGACTGCCATGAACACCGGCAAGACGCTGTTCGCCCAACTCATGGATTTCCTGCCATGGACGACCTTCGCCCGGTACGTCGCGCGTTACGGCGGCGACAAGGGTGTTCGCTCGCTGACGTGTGCGGAACAGTTCCGGGTGATGGCCTTCGCGCAATTGACCTACCGCGAGAGTCTGCGCGACATCGAGGTCTGTCTGTCGGCCCAAGATGCCAAGCTCTACCACATGGGCTTTCGCGAGCCGATTCGGCGCTCGACGCTGGCCGATGCCAACGAGTTGCGCGATTGGCGCATCCATGCCGACTTTGCGCAGCGCCTGATTGGCCAAGCCAGAGCGCTTTATGCCAGCGAGGATCTGGGGCTGGAATTGTCGAATACCGTCTATGCGCTCGACTCCACAACCATCGATTTGTGCCTGTCGGTTTTCCCGTGGGCCCACTTCCGCACGACCAAGGCCGCAGTGAAGATGCATACCTTGCTCGACCTGCGCGGCAATATCCCCAGCTTCATCCACGTCTCCGACGGCAAACTGCACGACGTGCATGCCCTCGACCTGCTGGTGCCGGAGCCCGGCGCTATCTATGTGATGGACCGTGGCTACGTCGACTTCGGCAGGCTGTATGCGCTGCACTTGGCGGGTGCCTTCTTTGTCACACGATCCAAGACGAACATGAACTTCCATCGTGTCTATTCGACGAAGACGGATCGCGATACCGGCATCATGTGCGATCAGACGATCGCGCTGGATGGTTTTTACACCAAGCAGGACTACCCCGCGCATCTGCGGCGTGTCCGGTTCAAGAATCCCGAGACTGGCAAGACGCTCATCTTCCTCACCAATCAGATGACCTTTTCGTCCGCGACCATCTGTGCGCTCTACAAGAACCGCTGGCATGTGGAGTTGTTCTTCAAGTGGATCAAGCAGCACCTTCGGATCAAATGTTTCTTCGGTACTTCGGAGAATGCAGTCAAGACGCAAATCTGGATTGCGGTGTCGGTGTACGTCCTCGTCGCCATCGTCAAGAAACGTCTCGCCCTCGACGCATCGCTCTACACTTTGCTACAGATATTGTCGGTCACTCTTTTCGAGAAGATGCCCTTGCAGCAAGCCTTTCCGGGCATCGAATACATTCCGCCAGAGGGCGTTCCATGCAACCAATTGAATCTATTCACGATTTAACCGGACAGTAGTGGTGTAAGCTCAATGCATGGGCAATGACGATGCATTGATTACTGCGCGATATAAGTCACTTGAAGGAATCCTTGATGAACGTCAGCGGCGCTTATACGCGGCGGCAGAAGCCAAGGTCTTAGGGCACGGTGGCGCGAAGCGAGTGTGGACGGCCACGGGCGTTGCACGAGGATCAATTCTGGCCGGGTTGAAAGAGCTGGCCGACGTGCAGCAGGAACAGCAAGGGCCAGCCACTGAGCGGCGCCGAATCAGACGTCCGGGAGCGGGACGCAAGACATTACTGGAGCAAGATCCGACGATTCGTGTCGCGCTGGAGCGGCTGGTTGAGCCGATGACAGTGGGTGATCCTGAAACGCCGTTGCGTTGGACGTGCAAGAGCTTGATGCAGTTGTCGCGGGAACTGCAAGCACAAGGCCATACGATCAGTCACATGTCGGTGGGCACCTTGCTCAAAGAAATGGGCTATGGCCTGCAAGGCAACCGAAAGACGCTGGAAGGCAAGGGGCATCCCGACCGCAATGCGCAATTTGAATTCATCAATGAGAAAGCAGACGCCGCCCTGCTTGCAGGACAGCCGGTGATATCGGTCGACACCAAGAAGAAGGAATTGGTCGGTCAGTTCAAGAATGGCGGCAAGGAATGGCGACCGGAGGGCGATCCAGAGAAAGTCAATGTGTATGACTTTGTCGATAAGGAATTGGGCCGCGCCAATCCTTATGGGGTCTATGATTTGGCCAACAACACCGCCTGGGTGAGCGTGGGTACCGATCACGACACCGCGAGCTTTGCGGTATCAACGATTCAGCGCTGGTGGCACGCCATGGGTAAGGACGCCTATCCAGAAGCCAAAGAGTTGATGATCATGGCCGATGGAGGCGGCAGCAATGGATCGCGTGTGCGCTTGTGGAAGCTTGAGTTGCAACGCTTCGCCGATGAAGAGAATCTCACGATCCGGGTCAGTCATTTTCCGCCCGGAACAAGTAAATGGAACAAAATTGAACACCGTCTTTTTTCGCACATCAGCATGAATTGGCGCGGACGACCTTTGGTCAGCCATGAAGTAATCGTCAGCTTGATCGCGGCGACAACGACCATGAAAGGCTTGAGGGTGCGTGCGGAACTTGACTCAAACCTTTACCAGAAAGGCATCAAGGTGAGCGACCAGGAGTTCTCGACGATCCGCATAGACAGGGATGATTTTCATGGAGAATGGAACTATGTGATCAGTCCAAATGCCATGTAAAAGATCGCTTTATTGTTTTATGAGTCCTAAGTATGTGCGCACGTTGTGCGAACAGCGTGGAGTTGAAGTCAACCGTAACAAAGCTTTGCACAGTATCTTCGGCGAGTATGTGAAGCGCCTGCGCGACGCGGGCCACCTTGAATCGCTGATGACCGAGCGCATCCTAAAGTCCAGCATTTCTGTGCTCGAAGCCTTCAGTGACGTTCGCAACAACAAGAGCCTTGCACATGACAACCCAATCCTCAACTACGAGGAAAGCCTGCTCATCTTCAACCACGTTGCCAGTTCGATCCGCTTCATCAAATCAATCGAAGCCAAAACGAAACACGCGACTACGCCGAAAACGATCACGGCACCCGGTGACGATTTGCCGTTCTAGTTTGTCCATATCGATATTCGACAAAACAGCAATATTTACTGCGCAGTGAATCCTGTCGGCTGATTCCGGGCGTCCCGGCGTACCGCCGTCGGGCTCGCGGGCGGTACCCCGCGCCTCGTGCCGAGTCGCGGCCATTCGGCATTGATCCCTGACGCCTCCGGCCCTTTGGGCCTGCGCGCTCCGCTTGCCGTAGAGGCAGTGGAGTGTGTGGGGTGGCCTTGCTGTTCCCTTCAACGTACCACGCCGTTCTCGCTGTCAAGGGCTGCGCGTGCCCTGCACGCTGGCGTCCATGCGGCCGTCTGCGACCCCTGACTGCTTGCGCTGCGCCGTGTTCCTCCGGTTCCAGGCAATTCCGCCCGATTCGGACTGGAGCACGATCATGTCGCAACTTACTCATTCTCTCGATTCTTCCCTTCTCGTTCGCGATGTCACGGGCGACTACCGTCCGGCCAATGCCGACGAGGTGTTGCAGGCAGCGCAGCGTGTGCTCGCAAGACGGATGCACGACTGCGAAGCCCTGAACTCGCCGCAGGTGGTGCGCGACTTCCTGCGGGTGAAGCTGGGGGCGCTGGAGCACGAGGTGTTCGCCGTCATCCATCTGGACGCACAGAACCGTGTCATCGAATATGTCGAGATGTTTCGCGGCACGGTGAGCCAGACATCGGTGTATCCGCGCGAGGTGGTCAAGGAGTCCCTGGCCAGGAACAGCGCTGCGTTACTGCTGGTGCATAACCATCCGAGCGGTTCGACCCAACCGTCGCGCGCCGACGAGATGCTCACGCAGGCACTGAAGTCGGCACTGGCGCTGGTGGACGTGCGAGTGCTGGATCACCTGATCGTTGCTGGTGGCGACATCCTTTCTATGGCGGAACGCGGGCTGCTATAGCCCGAGGGGGCATTGCCCCCTTTTTTTGTTGCGTCCTTGACATCCAGTAAAGGCTGCGCGCTGCGCTTGCCTCCAGGGGTCGGCTGACGCCCACCCCGCCGCGCGGGCTTGGCGCCCCACAGGACCGCCGAACAGGCTGCGCCTGATCGGCCATTTTGTTTTCGCGCTACGCGCTTTGCTTACTTCCAGCCAGGCGTGCTTGCAGCACGCAGTGGCGCTCGCCGCGCGGCGTTGGTTTCGGCGTATTCCCTGGCCCATCGGCCGCTGATCGTCTTTCCCCAAGTCCATCGCTTTCTCCCGCGACCGTAGCCCGCAGTGCCTGGCCGTCAAGGCGCGCCGGGCCGTGTCCTCGCTGCGCTGTGGGCCGCACCACTCCCGGCGCTTCTTCCTCGACAGCCCGTCCCTCGCTGGCCCGGTTCTTCGCGGGCGATGAACTCAGGAAAGACGGCGGCAAACAGGGACCGGCCCAGGTCTTTGCGCCGAACCCACCAAAGCCAACACCGGGCTCTGAATCTTGGAATCCGGTCAGCTTTGAAACCATAGCCTCAATCTCAGGAGAAAGACCATGCAACTCAGTTCCCGTTTCGCTTCCCGCTCCCCGATGCTGCGCGCCGATCACCCGCTATCGGATGACCAGATTCGCGCCGTGGCCCCGTCCATCTTTGCCGAGGACAAGCACGAAAGCCGCTCAGACCGTTACCGCTACATAGCAACCGGCGCGGTGCTTTCCGAACTGCGCAAGGAAGGATTCCAGCCCTTCATGGTGTGCCAGACGCGCGTGCGCGACGAAGGCAAGCGCGAGCACACTAAGCACATGGTGCGGCTGCGCCATGCCAACCAGATCAACGGCGCAGAGGCCAACGAAATCATTCTGCTGAACTCGCACGATGGCACCAGCAGCTATCAAATGTTGGCTGGTATGTTCCGCTTCGTCTGCAAAAACGGTTTGGTGTGCGGCGACACCGTGGCCGATCTGCGCATTCCTCACAAAGGCGACGTGGTCGGGCAAGTGATCGAGGGGGCGTATGACGTGCTGGACGGTTTCGATCTGGTGCGAGAACGCCGCGACGAAATGCGCGCCATCACGCTGGACAGGGGAGAGGCCGAGGTATTCGCCCATGCAGCGCTGTCGCTCAAGTACGACGATCCGGCCAGGCCTGCCCCCATCACCGAATCGCAGCTGCTGATGCCGCGCCGCCGCGATGATGATGATCGGCCCGACTTGTGGAGCGCCTATAACCGTGTGCAAGAAAACCTGACACAGGGCGGGCTACAGGGACGTAGTGCTACCGGGCGCAGACACAGCACCCGGCCGATTCGAGGCATTGACCAGAACGTAAAAATCAACCGGGCATTGTGGATGCTGGCCGAAGGCATGAAGCAGCTCAAGGCTTGAACGGCTGAATCATCGAGGGGCGCGATGCCCCCTCGATGCCGAAGGCACACGGCAGAGGGCAACCATGCCGCGCCGTCGCGCGCCCATCCGTTCCGTCTGGGCGCGCGACGGCGGCGATCACTACGCGACCGCTCGATGGCTGCAAATGTTCGCCATCAAAAGCAAGGGCATTCAGTCAGTGCATGTGTGATGCTCCGCATAGGTCAACTCGACTTTCTTGCTGGCGCTGGCTATCCTGGCTGAAATTTCTTTGCGTCTCCCGGCATAGCCGGGCCGCGCTGTCGTGCGAGG
>NZ_JAAFHA010000074.1 GCF_010365055.1 Rhodoferax sp. | reverse complement strand
ATCAATCCACGGGTCAGTCACCTCTTTTTGTATTCAAATTCAAGTGCTTACGCTCGTGACCTCGACGTCATGCCGCTTATGTAAGTGCCATTCCGGTTAAGTTGATCTTGCGCTTGGCAAGGCGCTGTCAGCGGCGTCCTACCTCGATTGATGTATTTTCCCTACAAGACGAAGGTCGCACGGCTGATCGCCGCGGCTGACAACAAAGATCACACTAGCTTGTCTGCCGCGACACAGTCCGCGGGTTATTTATTTCTCTCATCCCAAGCGGCTAGCCGCTTTATCAAAACAGGAGCATGAAAATGCTGCACTACGCTGTTGTATTTTTTGTCATCGCCTTGATTGCTGCTTTGTTCGGTTTCGGTGGCATTGCCGCCAGTGCCGTCAGCATCGGCAAAATCTTGTTCATTGTGTTTGCGATTCTGGCCATTGCCAGTTTCCTGTTTGGCCTCATCAAGAAGCGCTGACACCGCCCGCCAAGGCGGGCTCAACTCGCCGGCAGGCTCGACGCCTGATCGATACAGTTTCCAACAAACCTCAACTTTCTCTAAGGAACCATCATGTTTAACAAAAAAATCCAAGAACCCTCCAGCCTGGCCGACCAAGCCGCCGAGTCGGCCACCCACGCCATCCAATCTACCCAACGAGTCGCCAATGAAGCGCTCGACAGCCTGGCCGGAAGCGTGCAGGACTTGCGTCACCAGGCCAGCGCACTCGCGCATCGTGGTGCGGACAGCATGCGCGACACCTCAAAACAGCTGCGTGACAAGGCGCTGCGCGCCTCGGACAACACGCTGAACTACATCAAGGACGAACCCATCAAGTCGGTGCTGATCGCCGCTGCGACCGGGGCTGCGCTGATGGCATTGATCAGCATGATGGCAAGTTCGCGGGATCGCCGCTAACTGTCTTTCATCAGGCGTGCGCAGCCTGGGTGGCTGCCATTGCCGCAATGCCTGTTAAGGTAGACCTTGCGCTGCCCGGGGCGGTTCTGGTCAGGCCTTGATTTTTAGATTCTGGAGCTTGACCCTCATGATTCACCCCCTGTTTCTCCTGATCGCGACCCGACCGCAATTGCTGGCGGATCACGCCGAAGCCTATGCCGAACTGGTCGCAACCGAGGTCGGCCATGTCTCCACCACCTGGAAGCGACGTGCACTGCTGTACGCGGTGGCCTTGGGTTGCCTGGCAGTGGGCGCGGTGCTGGCGGGGGTTGCCCTGATGCTTTGGGCCGTCATTCCTGTTGCCAGCATGCATGCGCCGTGGGTCCTGTTTGCAGCCCCGGTGGTCCCTATGGTCTTGGCGCTGTGGTGCTTGCTGGCGGCTCGGTCACCGGGTGATTCCAGCGGTTTTGACACCATCCGACAACAAATGAAGGCCGATCTGGCCATGCTGCGCGAAGCGAGTACCTCATGAGTGCACTGTTACCGACACCCTCCGAGCGGTTGACCTCGTCGCGCGAGCGCTTGCGTCTTGCCATGCGCGACATCGCGGGCCCAGCGGGCCACGCCGCCCGCGCGCGCAGCAGCAGCACCGGGCTGGCCTGGCTCGACAGCTTGAAATCAATTCCTGCGGCGAGTATCGTGATCGAAGCCGTGCGCAGTTGGTGGGCGCAGCACCCATGGCGTGTCGCCAGCCTGTTGGCCGGCGAAACGGTGAAGACGGTGGTGCAGCCCCTGGCACAGCGCCATCCGCTCGGGCTGGTCGTGGGCGCATTACTGCTGGGTGGCGCATTGGCCTGGGCGCGGCCGTGGCGTCTTCTCTTCACGTCGTCCCTGTTGGCCGGGCTGCTGCCACAACTCTTGTCCAAAACCGTGGCGCAGATACCCACCCAATCATGGATGGCGGTGCTGACCGAATTGCTGAAACAACCGCGTCAGTCGCAAGAACCGGCCCAAGGGGCCGGGTTTTCAACAGTCCGGCCTGACGCGCCGACGTGCTGATCAAGGGGCGCGGCATCACGCCGCGCCGCGAATGTGCGCTAGATTCGTCCCATTAGCAGCAGGACGATGATGATGATCACCACCAGTCCAATGCCACCACTGGGTCCGTAGCCCCAATTGCGGCTGTGCGGCCAACTCGGAATGGCACCAATCAGCATCAAGATCAAAACGATCAACAGTATGGTTCCCAAGCTCATTATTTTTCCTTGAAGTTGTGGTGCAGTAGCCTTACTTGGCGGGTTCCGGCGGCACGACGATCACTGTGGTGCCGTCGCCGGTCTTGCCCTTTTCGCCTGTTGCGCCGGTGTTGCCCGTCGCGCCGGTATAGCCTGTGTCGCCAGTGGCGCCAGTGCTACCAGTGCTACCAGTGCTACCAGTGCTACCAGTGCTACCAGTGCTACCAGTGCTACCAGTGCTACCAGTGCTACCGGTTGCACCTTGCGGGCCTGCTGGGCCGGGTACGGCCACGGGCGCTACGGGCACGGCGACCACAGCGGGTCGGTCGCAGGCGGCCAAGCCTAGTGTTGCAAGCAGGGCTGAAATGAGCATCATGCGTTTCATGAGAAATCCTTTGAAAATTTATAAACAGCAGCGGTCGGCTTGAAGAAGACGGCCACAACCAGACCGGCACGACCTGAATTGCCGCGCTCGGTAGCTTTGCAGCTTATGCGCAAGTCTTGCGCAGGTCAGTGCGTTAGCGAACACACAGCCCTTTTTTTTGCGCGATCACGTCCGCCTATGTGCGTCATCGCACAGACCCGCGAAGAGTTTGGGGCAATACTATCCTCGCGATGCACGACGCTCAGGCGATGGTGCAAAACAGCAGCGTGAGCGCCGGACGGAAGTCCCGCCATTTCATCAATAGGTTTCTGGACAAATACAGAGGAAAGCAAATGAAAAAATATGAAAGCTATGCCAGAGTCTTGCCGTGGTTCATGGCACTGGTTCTGAGCGTTTTGCTCGCGGCCTGCGGCGGCGGACGAGATCCGATTCTGGGCAGTCCTACTTTGGGTTTGGGCGTGGTTTCTGTCTCAGTGACGCCTGCAACGACCTCAATACCGCTCGGTGGCGTCCAGCCAATGATGGCGACGGCTACCTACACCGACGGGTCAACCCGTGATGTGACCGCGTCGTCCAATTGGGCTTCAGACACTACGAGCGTGGCGACTGTCGTACCGACCAGCGGCGTTGCTACAGGCGTCGCAAGCGGCACGTCGATCATATCGGCTGATTTTGGTGGTAAGTCCGGGTCAGCAGTCTTGACTGTGACTTCGGCAACATTGCTATCGATGGCAGTGGCGCCTTCAACGGCCTCAATACCAGTTGGCAGTATTCAACCGTTGATTTCGACCGCGACCTACAGCGATGGGTCAACCCGCGATGTGACTGCATACTCCAACTGGACGTCAGGCACACCCACCGTGGCGACGGTTTTACAGACCACTGGTGTTGTTACTGGCGTCGCTGTTGGCGCTTCGGCAATTACTGCCAATTTTGGCGGCAAAAGCAGCTCAACGAACTTGACCGTGACTGCGGCAACATTGGCTTCGATTGCTGTGACACCTGCAATCGCTACCGTACCTGTTGGTTTGACACAGTCCTTTGTTGCAAAGGGCACGTACTCTGACGGCAGCATCGTTGACATCAGCAATACCGTGGCTTGGACTTCAGCTAGCCCTCTGGTGGCGACAGTCTTGCCGACCACCGGCGTTGCCACTGGCGTGTCGGCCGGTTCTGCACTGATCACTGCCACAGCCGGCGGCAAGACCGGTTCCGCCACACTCACCGTGACTGCTGCGACTGTGGCTTCAATTGCAGTGACGCCTGCGCCGGCTACCGTACCAGTGGGTCTGACACAGCCATTTGTTGCAAACGGCACTTACTCTGACGGCAGTATTGTTGACATCAGCAAGTCCGTGTCTTGGACGTCAGCGAGCCCCATGGTTGCGACCGTCCTGTCGAACACCGGCGTCGCCACTGGCGTGTCAGTGGGCACGGCATTGATCACGGCAACATCCGCCGGCAAGTCTGGATCAGCCACCTTGACCGTGACTCCTGCGACATTGGCCTCAATCGCGGTGACGCCTGCACAAGCCTCAATAGACTATGGTTTTACGCAGCCGTTTGTTGCACAGGGGACTTACTCTGACGGCAGCATCATCGACATCACCAAAACCGTGGCCTGGACTTCAGGCAACACCCCGGTTGCGACAGTCATGTCGAACACTGGCGTCGCCACTGGCGTGTCAGCCGGTTCAGCCGTGATCACTGCAACGTCCGGCAGCCTTTCTGGTCTCGCCACCTTGACTGTGCTGGCTAAGAAAGGCCCTGATGCGGTCGATCTTGGTTCAGCTGCAAACTTTGTAATTTTGGCCAAATCAGGAATCTCAACGACGGGAACCACCGCGATTGTTGGCGACATTGGAGTGAGTCCAATCGGCTCGACTGCTATCACGGGATTTTCTCTGATCGCGGATCCCACGAATGTTTTTTCAACATCGTTGTATGTGACTGGAAAAGTATATGCAGCCAACTATGCCGTGCCGACGCCTACTACCATGACCACGGCCATCAGTGACATGGAAACCGCGTTCACCGACGCCGCCGGAAGAGCAACACCTGATGCGACAGAGTTGGGTGCAGGCAATATCAGCGGACTGACAATCGCCCCAGGACTCTATAAATGGGGTACCGGCGTGTTGGTGACAAGTGCCGGCGTTACTCTTTCTGGCGGCCCGAATGACGTCTGGATCTTCCAGATTGGTCGAGACCTGACCGTGAACAACAGTGCCATCGTTACCCTGAGCGGCGGTGCCCAGGCCAAGAATATCTTCTGGCAAGTGGCTGGCGAAGCGACTCTTGGAACGGCAGCTGACTTCAAAGGAAATCTTCTGAGTCAAACGCTGATTTCCTTGAATACGGGCGCTGTTGTGACCGGCAGGATGTTGGCGCAGACTGAGGTTACGTTGAATGCCGCTCGCGTTACCAAGCCATAATTTTTGAAACTAAGACAACGGCGGTCGGAGTCATCTCAGTCTGCCGCTGTTGTCCAACTAGAAATGCATGAAGAATTTTTGATTCTGTCCTGGAGAACAATATGAAATTAGCAAGAAACAAATTGGCAAGAGCCTCAGGCAAGCTGAGCCTGATCGCACTGGCCGTCCTCGCCAGCTCGTTTGCCCTGGCGGACGACTCCGGTTGGTACGCTGGTGCAAATGCCGGCCAGTCCAGCGCGAAGATTGATGACGCACGTATTACCAGCGGCCTGTTGGGCAGCGGCTTTAGCGGCGCCACGATTACCGATGACGACCGTTCCACCGGTTACAAGATATTCGGCGGTTACCAGTACAACAAATACCTGGCCGTTGAAGCCGGTTATTTCGATCTGGGTAATTTTGGCTTCAATGCCACCACGGTTCCAGCTGGAGGAGCCTTGAGCGGCAATATCAAGCTCAAGGGCTTCAACATGGACTTGGTCGGCACGCTGCCAATCACTGAAAAGTTCTCGGTGTTGGGTCGTATTGGCGCGAACTACGCTGATGCCACCGATTCCTTTGTCGGAACCGGAAGCGTCAATGTGCTTGACCCGAACCCGAGCAAGCGGGACACCAACCTCAAAGTGGGCGTTGGGCTGCAGTACGCGTTCACGCCAGCGCTGGCCATGCGCGCCGAAGTGGAACGCTACCGCATCAATGATGCCGTGGGCAACAAGGGCGACATCGATCTGGTCTCGCTCGGCTTGATCTATCGCTTTGGCGCAAAGTCTCCCACGCCCGTGCCCGTTGCTTACGTGCCGCCGCCAGTGGTGGTTGCCCAAGCCCCGGCGCCCGTGTATGTGGCGCCGCCACCGCCACCGCCACCACCACCCGTGCTGCCGCGCAAAGTGTCTTTTTCTGCAGATTCGCTGTTTGACTTCGACAAGGCCAGCGTCAAGCCAGGCGGCCAGCAAGAGCTGGACAAGTTCGTGGCAGAGCTCAAAGGCACGCAATTTGATGTGATCAACGTCACCGGGCACACCGATCGCATCGGCTCGCATGCCTACAACCAGAAATTGTCAGAGCGCCGGGCTGATGCCGTCAAGGGCTACCTCATGACCTCAGCCGGTATTGCCGGTGACAAGATCGTGGCCAAGGGCGTCGACGGCGCCGAGCCGGTCACAAAACCGGGTGACTGCAAGGGCACCAAAGCTACCAAAGCGCTGATCGCCTGCTTGCAGCCTGATCGCCGTGTCGAAGTGGAAGTTGTCGGTACCCGTTAACGATGACGGTGGCGCAAGGAGGCAACTCAATGCCTTGCGCTTTTATTGACGTTTGACTCGCACTTGGGTGCCAAGCACAGACCCAAGTGTGCAACAAGTTCTCTATTGTTGAGGTCTATTTTTTGATTGTGCGGGGAGGTTTTTATGAGCAACAATATTATTTTAAAATCGCGCTGGAGCACCGCATCTTTTGGCAACACCGCTGAGACCTCTCCGATGGAATTGTCGGCTTTGGGTGCCCATTTGGAACTATGCCGAAGAGCACATGGTCCCCTGTTTTTTTTGCAATGCGCGGCGCAGACCATGCACGGTTTTGTGGTCGGGCGCTTTGTAACGACCGTGGTGGTGGTCGCGCTCTTGATCGGTGTCTTGTCAATGGTGTTTTAGGCGATGGCGCAACGTGAGCTGCAGCGCCTGCTGCCGGGCGCTCCACAAGCGCTGCGCGATATGCTGGACAGTGCGCGCGGCCCGGTGCAGCCACCGATCCGCTCCGAGATATTTGGGCTGCAGCGTTTTGCCCAGCATGGCCGCAGTCTTGGTGTCACCCATCGTGCCGCCATAGCACGCCGACGTGCGCCGACTTTTTTTCCACGTCTGCGCAGCAATATCCAGACGCTGCGCGAGGCGCATCTCTGCATCGGGGAACAAGCGAGCACCGGCTACGACATCAGCCCGGCGGCTGAGTGGCTGCTTGACAACTTTCACCTGATCGAAGCGCAGCTCAGGGAAATTCAAGAGGGATTGCCGCGCAGTTATTTTCGCACTCTGCCAATGCTGGTGGACGAGCCCTTGGCCGGTCTGCCGCGGGTCTATGGTGTTGCCTGGGCCTTTGTGGCCCACACCGATGGCGCGTTCGACGAGGAATTGCTGATGCAATTTCTGAGCGCCTACCAGGAAACCCGTGAACTGAACTTGAGTGAGATGTGGGCGCTGCCTACCACCTTGCGTGTGGTGCTGATTGAGAACCTGCGTCGTCTGGCCGAGCGTGTGGCGACGAACAAGGCCGCTCGTGGGGTCGCCAATCTGTGCTGCGATCACATCGATACCTATACCGTGCCAGTGCTTGACCAGTTGTTAGGCCTGCTGGATCAGCGCGGCGTGGGCCGCGTCTTTCTCGTGCAGATGGCGCAACGTCTGCAAGGTCGCCGCACCACGGGAGACTCCAGCTATCCCGCTCAACTGCATGACTGGTTGCATCACGCGCTGCCGGATCTGGCCAGCATGCAGACGCAGCAAAGCGCCGACCAGGCCGCTGATAACCTGAGTGTGAGCAATGCCGTCACGTCGCTGCGCGCTATTGGCGCCGCCGATTGGCCCGAAATTGTCGCCCGCACCAGTCCGCTGATGCGGCTGATGCTCACCTCCCCGATGTTCGAAGCGGAGCAGGCCGCCACGCGTGACCAGACGCTGCATGGCATTGAGCGCTTGGCCAGGCGCAGTGGCCGCAGTGAATTGTCGGTGGCACAAACACTGCTCGATTTGATGTGCGCCGACGAGGGCGCCAATCGCGCCACCGCGGCGGCTAGCCACTGGCTGCGCGGCGCAGGCTGTCCAGCGCTGCTGCGTGCGCTTGGCTTGCATGAGCGTGCGGCTCTATTCTGGCGCGCCGTTGCGCGGCGATTGACCTTGCCCGCCTATTTGGGCACGCTGCTGCTGGGCACTTTGAGCCTGGTGGCGTGGCTTGTACTACGCCACGGTGGCGGCTTGACCGGCGCCGGTGCTCACCCTTGGTTGGCCGTGCTGGGCGCGGCGCTGATGATATTCCCGGCGTCCGAGGCGGTGGTCGCGGTGATCAACCGGCTGATCAGCGAGTCGGCCCGGCCGCGACATCTGCCTCGCCTGGCCTTGGGCGAGGGCATACCACCAGAGCACCGGGTGATGGTGGTGATCCCGGGCATGCTGACCGGCAACGCATCAACTCGCGACCTGGTGTACCGGCTACAACTGCACTATCTCGCCAACCCGGAACGCCACGCCCAGTTTGCACTGCTGACCGATTGGGCCGATGCCGATGCGGCGCAGCTGGCGTCAGACGAAGCCTTGCTGGCGAGCGCAACGCAGCAGATCCGCGAACTCAACATGCGCTATCCCAACAAGGCCGAAGAGACTGGCGCCGCGCCGCGTTTCATCCTGCTGCACCGAGAGCGCCGTTTCAGCCAGACCGAGCAGCGCTGGATTGGTTGGGAGCGCAAGCGCGGCAAGCTCGAACTGCTCGTGGCTGCATTGGCAGAGGGCTCGGCCGCTGCGTTTCTGGACTTGGGCGCCGACTCACAGATAGCCGCTGACACACAGTACATCGTGACGCTCGACAGCGACACCCAGTTGCCGCCCGGTCGGCTGCGCGAGTTGGTGGGTGTGGCCGCGCACCCCCATAACCAGCCGCGGATTGACGCCAGCGCGCGCGTGGTGAGTGGCTACGGCATCTTGCAGCCGCGCGTGGTGACGCCGCTGCCTGCCACCAAGGACTTCACGCTCTACCACTGGCTGTTTGCCGGTCAGTGCGGTATCGACCCGTACAGTGCCGCGAGCTCGGAGGTCTATCAGGACCTGTTCGGCGAAGGCACCTTTACCGGCAAGGGTTTGCTCAACGTGCGGGCGATGTACACCGTGCTGTCCGCCCGCCTGCCAGATGGTCAGGTGCTGAGCCACGATCTGCTCGAAGGCTCCATGGCACGCTGCGCGGCGGTGACCGATATCACGGTGGTTGAGGATGCGCCATTTCATGCCGATGTGGCGGCTTCGCGCGTGCACCGCTGGACGCGCGGCGACTGGCAGTTACTGCCCTTTCTGCTAAGCCCCACGCGCTATCGTTTTCGCGTCATCAACCGCTGGAAGATGCTCGACAACCTGCGTCGATCGGTCGTGGCGCCCGTGTCCTTGGTGCTGCTGCTGCTGGCGCTGGGTGGCTTTGTGGTGTCGCCGTGGGTTGCCTTGGCACTGGTGATGGCGGCGTTTTCAGCTGGTCCAATGCTGGGTGCGGTGGCGGGCTTTGCCCCCAGCCGCGACGATGTTGCCACGCGCCACTTCTACCGTTTGGCTGCGATGGATCTGGCACGTGCCCTGTGGGGCGGCTTGTGGCATCTTGCCCTGCTGCTGCAGCAGTCGCTGCTGGCGGTGGACGCCCTCGTGCGCGCGCTGTATCGCATGACCATCAGCCATCGCCACTTGCTGCAATGGACCACAGCCGCAACGGCGCAGGCGCAGGCCAAGACCGACCTGAAATCGCTCGCGCGCGCCCATTGGAGCTTGCCGGCGGTGGCGCTGTTGCTGCTCGGCGCACTGCTCGCCTCTGCCACGCCTTACCCGCTGCTGGCGCTGATGCTATGCCTTTTGTGGGCGGCGTCGCCGGTATGGATTTGGTGGGTCAGTCGGCCGCGCCCTGCCCGAAAAGATGCGGCGTTGCCGCCACAGGACCAAGCTTATCTGCACGGTATTGCGCGCGACACGTGGCGTTTTTTTGAGCGCTGCGTCGTCGCCGAGGACAACCACCTGCCGCCCGACAACTTGCAGACCATGCCACACGACATGGTGGCGCACCGCACCTCGCCCACCAATATTGGCCTGTACCTGCTGAGCGTGGCTTGCGCCCGGCAGTTTGGCTGGATCGGCACGCAGGAGCTGCTGACCAGGATGGAGGCCACGCTGGCCACGCTGGCCACGCTGCAGCGCCACTGCGGCCACTTCTTGAACTGGTACGACACGCAAAGCTGCGCACCACTGCTGCCGATGTATGTGTCCAGCGTGGACAGCGGCAACCTCAGTGGCCACCTGCTCGCCGTGGCGCAGGCCTGTCTGGAGCTGGCGGGCGCGCCGCATGACAGTGGCGCGGCGAAGCGTGCCATCGAAGCCTCAAGGCAACGACTTGCGCCGCTGCTGGCGGCTCGGTCCACACTGACGGCAGCGAAGCGCGCCGAACTGAGGTGGTGCCTGGCGGATCACCGCGCCGCACGACGCTCAGCAGCGCTCGACGCCCAGGCGCTGGCCTCGCAAGGGGCCTCTGAGGCGGCCGGGCGCTTGCTGGCGCTGGCCGTTGCGTGTGAGCGACTGGCAGGGGAGGCGGACTTCAGCTTCCTGTACCACCGCAAGCGGCATCTGCTTCACATCGGCTATCGGGTCGCGGAGCAGGAGCTCGATGCCAGTTTTTATGATTTGCTGGCGTCGGAGTCGCGGCTGACCAGCCTGCTGGCCGTCGCCAAGGGTGATGTGCCGGTGAGCCATTGGGCGTCTCTGGGACGACCCTTCTACGCCGTCGGTGCGGATGCGGGCTTGCGTTCGTGGTCGGGCTCGATGTTCGAATACCTGATGCCCACCTTGGTTCTCGACGAGCCGCATGGCAGCGTGTTGTGTCAGGCCTGTCATGCAGCGCTGCGAGAGCAGATTGATTTCGCCCAGGCACAAAACGTGCCCTGGGGCATATCCGAATCCGCCTATGCCGGCAGCGACTACACACTGGCCTACCAGTACGCGCCACAAGGGGTGCCGAGGCTGGCACTGCGGCGCACACCGATCGACGAACTGGTGATCGCGCCTTACGCCACGGCCTTGGCAGCGCAAATCGCACCCCACCGCGCCTCTGCCAATTTTGCGGCGCTGGAACAGCTGGCGGCCCGTTCGCGCTATGGTTTTATTGAGGCCCTTGACTTTTCTCCCGCGCGGCAAACGGGCATCGAGCCATTCACGCCGGTGAGCACCTTCATGTCGCATCACCAGGGCATGAGCATTGTGGCGCTGGCCAATGTGCTGCTGGGCGGCCCGGCGCAGCGCTGGGGCATGGCCAATGCACACATTGCAGCGGTGACCTCACTGCTGCACGAGCGCGTGCCGCGTGAGGTGTCCATCCTGTACGAGCCGCCCTCGGGTCCACCACTGCAGCCGATGGAGCGCAGGCGCGCGCCGGGGCTCCTGCGTGACGTGTTGCCGGGCTCGACGGCGCTGCAACCCACGCATGTGCTGTCAAACGGGCGCTACAGCGTGACGCTGCGCGCCAACGGCGCCGGTTGGAGCCGTTGGGGTCAGGCCGGTATCACACGCTGGCGTGACGATGCGCTACGCGACGCTTATGGCAGCTTCTTTTACTTGCGCTGGCTGGATCCGGCGCGCGGCGCCGGTCCGCAGCGGCCGGTATCCATCACGCAGCACCCGGCGCCCGATCCGGCCGCGCACTATCGCAGCGTCTACCACGCCGACCGCGTGTGCTTTGATGCGGCTTGGTCCGAGTTGGAGGCTCACGTCACGGTCTGGGTCAGTCCGGAAGACGACATCGAGTTCCGACAGGTCGAACTGCGCAACCTGAGCGATCAGAGCCTCGACATCGAACTGATGTCAGCCTTCGACGTCACGCTGTCCGATCCGCGCGCCGATGAAGCCCACCCCGCGTTCACGAATCTGTTCGTGCGCGCCCAGTGGCAGGCTGAGCATCAGGCCCTGCTGTTCGAGCGCAAGCCCCGTCTGCCCACCGAGCAGGGATTGCAGGCCGCACACTTTCTCGCCGCCAGCGATCCGCAGGTGCAGGGCGTGCGTGTCCAAACCGACCGGCAACGTTGGCTCGGCCGCAACCACAGTGCGGATCAAGCGCTGGCCTCGTTGGACGCTGTGCCGCAGGCCGCGTCCGACCAGGCGGTCGAGCTCAACACCGGTCTCGACCCCGTCTGCGCCCTGGCAGTTCGGCTTCGCATCGCGCCCCACGGCAAGGCGCGCCTGACCTTCGCCACGGCGGCGTCCGACCATGGCGGCACCTTGCACGCGGTGATCGACAAATACCTGCAAGCAAGCCATATTGAGCGCGCCTCACTGATGTCGGCCACGCTGAGCAGCATCCGTCTGCGCGCCCTGCGCATCAGCGCCGAGAACTTCGCGGCCATCCAGACCCTGACGACGGCGTTGGTGTTCAGCCTGACGCGCGCGCAGGCCGAAGTGGTCCGCTTTGATGGCGCGACGATCGAGGTCTGTGACCGGCGGCTTCTGTGGCGCTTTGGCATCTCGGGTGATCGGCCTATCATTTTGGTGTCGGCAGGCGTGATGCAGGGCGTGGGTTTGCTGCGTTCACTGGCCCAGGCCCTGAGCCTCTGGTCTTGGGGTGGCATCGGCTGCGACCTGGTGGTGGTGAACACCGAGCCGGCCTCGTACCTGATGGAGTTGCAGCGCGAGATCTCGGCGCTGCGCGAGCGTTACGTGAGTGACAGCGGCGAAAAATCGACCCGAACCGGTCCCGCCGCCACGGGGTTCTACGTGCTTCGCGCTGACGAGCTCTCACCGGATGAACTGAGTACCTTGCGAGCTTGCGCGCGCTTGCGGCTGCATGCCGACGGCCGCCCGCTGGTGAATCATGTGCAGGAATGGGTGGCGATGCATGAGCAAGCCTTCGAGGAACGCCATGACACGTCGACTTTCGCTGTCGCCGTCGCCTCGGGCGCCCTTGCTGACATGCCCGCATCGGTGGGCGAGTTTGAGCCGGCTACGGGCGAGTTTCGTTTCGACGTCAGCACCCGGTTGCGCCCGGTGCGACCTTGGATCAATGTGCTGTCCAATCCGAGCTTTGGCGCCCAGATATCGGAAGCGGGGGGTGGCTACACCTGGGCGGTGAACAGCCGTCTGAACCAACTCACCGCCTGGTCAAACGATCCGGTGGCCGACCCGCCGGCCGAATGGTTCTTGCTGCAGGATATCAAGACCCGGCAGGTCTGGAGCGTGGCACCGAGTGCCTGGGGTGACGAGCACGTGGCCTACCAGGTGTCGCATGGGCAGGGCTACAGCCGCATCAGCCATCAGCGCGGCGACCTGGCCGTGAGCGCGTCATGGTGTGTCGATGCGCAGACGTCCGTCAAACAAGTGCAGCTCGAAATCGTCAACCACGGCCGCCAGACGCTGCATCTGCGCGTGATCGGCATCGCCGAGTGGATGATGGGTGCGAATCGGTCCGATCGCAGCACCGTGCGCACGGCACTGTACCGCCAGCGCCTGCCAGAGCAAAAGCTCACCGCACTGCTTTGCACGCAGCCGGAACGTTCGGCTGGCTTCGGCGACGGCACGGCATTCTTCGGTCTGGCCAGCGCCGCCGACGAGGCCGAGGACTGGACTTGCGATCGGCGCGAGCTTTTTGATGCACGTGGCCGCCTGGTGCTGCCCGATTATTTCGGCTTGACCCAGGGTGACGGTCTTGACCCCTGCGCAGCGCTGTCGACGCGCCTGCTGCTGGGCGCTGGTGAATCGGCGCAACGCGTATTCCTGCTGGGCTACGGCGACAACGCAGATGCCGCCCGGCAACTCGCCACCCGGGCCGCAGCGATGCCTGCCGCGCAGCGAATCGCGCAGGTGCGAAGCACTTGGGATGAATTGCTGGGCGCTACCACGGTGAAAACGCCTGACCCCCTGTTTGATGCGATGGTGAACCGCTGGCTGCTGTACCAGACGGTCACGTGCCGCTTGTGGGCCAAGGCTGGCTTTTACCAGGCCGGGGGCGCCACCGGTTTTCGCGACCAGTTGCAGGACGCGATGGCGCTGGCCTGGGCACAGCCCAAGACGCTGCGCCAGCAGATCGTGCTGGCCGCGTCACGTCAATTCCCTGAAGGTGATGTGCAACACTGGTGGCATGCGCCGTTGGGCAACGGTGTGCGCACCCATTTCTCCGACGACCTCTTGTGGCTGCCCCATGCGACCCAGCACTACCTGCGTGCGACCGGTGACGCGACCTTGCTCGACGAGAGCGTCGCGTTTCTCGAAGGGGCGGTGATTCCTGCCGGCGCCGAGGACGCTTACTACACACCCACCGTCAGCAGCGAGCAAGCGTCGGTCTACGAGCATGCTGCCCGGGCGATCGATCGCAGCTTGGCGGTGGGCGCACACGGCTTGCCCTTGATGGGCAGCGGTGACTGGAACGACGGGATGAACCGTGTCGGCATTGAGGGACGCGGCGAGTCGGTCTGGCTGGGCTGGTTTTTGTGCCAGGTGGTGGCCGACTTCGCGCCCTTAGCGCGCGCGCGGGGTGAAGAGGCGCGGGCGCTGCGGTGGGAGTATGCCGCGCTGGGTTGGACGCAGGCCTTGAATACCACGGCATGGGACGGCCAATGGTTCAAACGCGCCTTCTTTGACGATGGCCAGGCATTGGGTTCGCAGGCCAATCCCGAGGCCCGCATCGATTCGATCGCACAAGCCTGGGCGGTGCTGTCCAAGGCCGCAGCGCCAAAGTTGCAGCGCCAGGCGCTGGCGGCGCTGGATGCGTATTTGGTGGACCAAGAGGCCGGCTTGATCAAGCTGCTTGACCCACCGCTGGCGCACGCGGTGCCAAGCGCCGGTTACATCCAGGCCTACCCGCCGGGCGTGCGCGAAAACGGCGGCCAGTATTCGCATGCGGGCGTGTGGGCCTTGATGGCGCAGGCGGAAATGGCGAAGAGCCAACCGGACGCACGCGAGGGCCTTGACACCGCCTACCGCTACTTCACCTACTTGAGCCCGGCCCACCGCGCCAGCCACCCGGTGCGGGGCCCGGTCTATGGTATCGAACCGTATGTGATGGCCGGTGACGTGTACAGCCAGCCACCCTATGTCGGGCGTGGTGGCTGGAGCTGGTACACGGGGGCGGCGGCCTGGCTGCATCGCGCCGCCATCGAGTCGATTTTTGGTTTCCAGCAAGGGCCGCAGGACTTGATTTTTACACCTTGCCTGCCTTCAGATTGGCAGCAGGTCGAGCTGACGCTGGTCCGCAATGAGCGCAGCATGCGCTTCATCCTGGTGCGTGCCACCGCCAACGTCGCGTTGGAAATGACGGCCTCAATGTGTGAGCCCTTGGTGGCGCAGTTGCTGCACCCCGGTCAGCCGCTATCCTGGACGGGGCTGGCCTCGCACAGTTGCTTTGTGATTCCCTTGCTGCCAGACGAGCTGGCGCCGCCGCTGGGAGTCAGCAACGATGTGTTGCGAGCTCCGCCGAAAAGCAGAGTTTGAATCAAAAATAATAGCTATACACGCTTATTCCACGAGGACTAGAGGCTGTTTTTATATAAATTTCTGTGGATTCAACGGGGCGCGGCACGCCCAATGGCGCTCACTGCCACGGTTTGAATGTTGGCGCTCGTGGCCGGGCCGGCGCCTTGGCCGACACTTCGCGCGCGCGTCACATCCGCCAGCGTGACCTTGTCCAGTTCGGCCAGAAAATTCTGCTGTGCCGTCCAGAACACGTTCTTCAACTGGCATTGGGCAGTCAAGGTGCAGGTGTTGTGGCCGGGGTCGAAACACTCGACCAGCCGAAAATCGGTCTCGCTCTGGCGTACGACATCACCGATGCGAATATCAGCCGCCGGCTTGAGCAGGCGCAGGCCGCCGCCGCGTCCGCGCGTGGTCTGCAGCAGCCCCTGGCGGGCGAGATCATTGACGATCTTCATCAAATGGTTTTTGGACACCGCATGGCTCTCGGCCAGCTCAGCAATGGTGACCGAGCGCTCGGGGTTGAGGGCGCAAAACATCAAGACCCGTAACGTGTAGTCGGTGTAGTCGGTGAGTCTCATGGGCGCTTTCAATGTTGGCTTTATTGTTCATTTTATCGTGCTTTAATTTAAGATGCATATAAAATACAGTTTTAAATAGTTGATGCATCTTGCGTCCTGCCGCCATGAAGCCAACATCCTTACCCATTTCTTCGCAGTCCCAAGCGGCCGCGCCACAGCCTGCGGGCATGCCCTTTTTGCGCTTGGGCTTTCGGCCTTTCTATGTCGGGGGTGCCCTGCTTGCAGCCTTGATGGTGCCGCTGTGGGTGGCCATGTTTTTGGGCGCTTGGCAGCTGAGCCCGGCGGCGCCGGGCCTGCTGTGGCACGCGCATGAGATGCTGTTTGGCTTTGCGGTGGCCATCATCGTGGGCTTCTTGATGACGGCGGGAAAAACCTGGACCGGCCTGGCCACGCCGCGCGGCGCCACGCTGGCAGCCCTGGCCCTGCTCTGGCTGGGTGCACGTGTGGCCTCGGTAACCGGGCCTTATGTTGTTTATGCGGTGCTTGACCTGGCGCTGTTGCCGATCGTGGCTGCCATTCTGGTCACGCTGTTGCTGCGTTCCCGCAACTACCGCAACTTGCCCCTCGCATTGATTTTGGCCTTGCTGGCCGCTGCCAATCTGGTCTTTCACCTGGCCGTGCTGGGCTGGCTGGACGTCTCAGCGATGAGCCCTTTGTATGCGGGGCTGGCCCTGATCATCATGATTGAATGTGTGATGGCCGGGCGCGTTATTCCGTTTTTCACCATGACGGTCACGCCAGGCCTGAAGCTGGTGGCCCCGGTATGGCTGGAGCGGGTCACACTGGGCGTCACGGCGCTGGGTCTGGCGCTTTGGGTGTTGGCGCCGCCCAGCGCGATAGGTCTGATCGTGCTGGGCTTGGCCAGTGGCTTGCACACCAGGCGCCTGCTGGCCTGGCGCCCGGGTGTCACGCTCAAGCGGCCGATTCTGTGGATTTTGCATGCCGCCTATGCCTGGATTCCGGTCGGCCTGGCGCTGCTGGCGCTGGCGCAACTGGGCTGGGTGCCGGTGTCAGCGGGCGTGCATGCGCTGGGTGTGGGCGCCACCGGCGGCCTCATCATCGGCATGATCACGCGCACGGCGCGCGGCCATACTGGACGGCCGCTCGCCGTGGCGGGGCCGGAGGTGCTGGCCTACGCGCTGGTCATGACGGCGGCGCTGCTGCGGGTGTTCTTGCCGTTGCTGGCGCCCGCGCTCTATGCCTGGGCGCTGATTGCCACGGCAGCGCTGTGGAGTGCCGCCTTCTCTGTTTACCTCTGGATCTACACCCCCTGGCTGATGAGCGCCCGGCCTGATGGCAAGGACGGTTGAGGCGCGCCGCGAAGGTCTGGAAGTATCACCATGGACTACTTGTGGGTGAAATATCTGCACGTCACTTGTGTCGTGCTCAGTGTCAGCCTGTTTGTGCTGCGCGCCGCGCTGGAGCTGACGGCGCAGCCGTGGCGGCAGTGGCGACTGCTCAGGGTAGCGCCACATGCGATCGACACGGTGTTGCTGACATCGGCCTTGTGGCTGGCCTGGCGCATCGGGCAATACCCGTTTGTGAATGGCTGGCTCACGGCCAAGGTGCTGGCATTGTTGGCGTACATCCTGCTGGGCATGCGCGCCCTGGGCAAGCGCACACCGCAGGGGCAACGTTTGCCGTTTTTTCTGGCGGCGCTGCTGAGCGTTGGCTACATCGTCGGCGTGGCGCTCACCCACTCGCCCAGTTGGGGTTTGCTGTGACGTCGACACGGCCCTGATTTCGGTCGCAGCGTTTTGACCTGATTCACAGCTTGCCCTGCCAGGTCGGGGTTCTTGACTGGGCTGGCGTTTAGAACGTTCTTGCCCCCACTCACAACATTTGAAATTTGTTTGGGTCACCAGTGACGTCGCTGGTGGAACAACGACTGCGGTTCACAACCTCGGTTGCGCCGCAAGCAAATAACGCACTGTCAATTTGCAAATAAAGATGTATGCAAATTACTTTTTACGCAAAGATGCACATAGAATGAATCTTATAGCCAGGCAAAGACTTGCGCTTATCAAATTTTCAACTCAACCACAAAGGAATCCCTGCCATGCATGCCACGCGCAAACTATGGACCTGGCTCGCCGTCATCTGTGTACTGTCTTTCGCCGTTCTAGGCTGGGTCGGCACCGAAATATATTTGACAGCGCCACCCATTCCCAAACAAGTCGTCAGTACCCAGGGCAAGGTACTATTCTCAGAAGGACAAGTCCAACGCGGTCAGGAAGCCTGGCTTTCCGCTGGCGGTCAGCAGTTGGGGTCAGTCTGGGGTCACGGCAGTTATGTCGCACCGGATTGGTCGGCCGACTGGCTACACCGTGAAGCGTTGGCACTGCGTGCAGTGTGGGCGCAAGCTGATTTCGCCAAGCCCTTTGAGCAGTTGAGTATCGGGCAACAAGCCGAACTGAACGCCCGGCTCAAGAGCGAGATGCGGCGCAACACGTATGACGCCAGCACCGGCAGCATCACGCTGTCGCCCGCGCGCACCGAGGCGGTGGCCCAGGTCGTTGCGCATTACGTCAGTCTGTTTGGTGATGACCCAGCGCTGGACAAACTGCGCGAACAATATGCGATGAGCGCCGGGTCCTTGCCCGATGCGATGGACTTGCAGGCCTTGCCGGCCTTCATTTTCTGGTCGGCCTGGTCGGCATCTACCGACCGGCCCGGCGAAACCGATCTGAGCTACACCAGCAACTGGCCGCATGAACCGCTGGTGGATAACACACCAACGGCGGGCGCCGGTATCTGGTCGATCGCCAGCATCATCTTCATGATCGCGGCCATCGCGGGCATGATTTTTTACCACTCGGTCAGCAAAGAGGAGGGCGACCCGACCCCACCCAAAAGCGACCCGCTGTTCGACCTGAAGCCAACCCCGTCCATGAAGGCGACCCGCAAGTATTTTTATGTGGTGATCGGGCTGATCCTGGTGCAAATCGGCATGGGGGCCATTACCGCGCACTACGCCGTTGAGGGGCAGAGCTTCTTTGGTTTCCCGCTGGCGCAGATACTGCCGTTCACCGTGAGCCGCACCATCCATACCCAGTTTGCCGTGTTGTGGATCGCGACAGCCTGGCTGGCCACCGGTTTGTACATCGCCCCGGCAATCTCAGGCCATGAGCCAAAGTACCAGAAGCTCGGCGTGGACGTGCTGTTTTATGCTTTGCTCTTCATTGTGGTGGGGTCCACCGCCTTCGGCTGGCTCGGCACCCTGCAACACCTGGGCACTAATTTCAGTTTCTGGATCGGCAATCAGGGGCTGGAGTTCACCAGCATGGGCCGCATTTGGCAAATCCTGTTGTTTGTGGGCTTGCTGTTTTGGGTCACCTTGTTGGGGCGCGGCCTGTGGCCGGCCTTGAGAACGCCGTCGGAGAGCCGCGGTCTGATTGCCATGGTGTTCCTGGCCGCCTTGTGCATTGGCGGTTTCTATGCCACGTCGCTGACCTGGGGCAAGCAAACCCACTACGCGATGATCGAGTACTGGCGCTGGTGGCTGGTGCACCTGTGGGTCGAAGGCTTCTTTGAAGTGTTCGCCACCGCCGTGATCGCCTTGTTGTTCACCCGTCTGGGCTTGATTCGCGCCAGCACCGCCCACAGCGCGATCGTGCTGGAAACCATCGTCTTCCTGTTCGGCGGCATTCTGGGCACCTTGCACCATCTGTACTTCACTGGCACACCTACTTTTGTGATTGCCATTGGCTCCATGTTCTCTGCGCTGGAAGTGGTGCCGCTCGCGATGATCGGCGTCGAAGCCTGGCGCAACTACCAGCGTTCCAAGTCGGCGCCCTGGGTGCAGGCCTACAAGTGGTCAATCCTGTGTTTCATTGCGGTTGGCTTCTGGAACGTCGTCGGTGCTGGTTTGCTCGGCTTTTCGATCAATACGCCGATCGCGCTGTATTACATGCAAGGGCTCAACATGACAGCCGCCCATGGCCACGCCGCGCTGTTCGGTGTCTATGGCATGCTGGGCATCGGGCTGCTGCTGTTTTGCCTGCGAGGTCTGTCCGATCGGCTGGCCTGGTCGGACAAGCTGCTGGCGCCGATGTTCTGGTCGTTCAACATCGGTCTGGGCATGATGGTGTTCATCTCCCTGGTGCCAGCCGGCATCTACCAAGCCTGGGCCAGCATCACCCAAGGCATGTGGTTTGCGCGTTCACCCGAGGTGATTCATTCGCCCTTCATGGAGACCCTGGTCTGGTTGCGGGTGCCGGGTGATGTGGTGTTCTCCATCGGTGCCCTGTTCCTGGCCTGGTTTGCGGTGCGCTTGCTGAAGGGTGGGAAAGCCAAGCAAGCGATTCCGGTTGCATTGGCCGGCGCCGAGCGAGTTTGATCCACCTGAAGTAGCCAAAAAAAAGGCGCAACGAGCATGGCACTCGTTGCGCCTTTTTTGTGTGCCGCGTTGAACGCGACAGCAAGTTTAGAAACGGACGATGCCTTGTCTTACAGGCGGGCGAAGTCGATCACGATGGCGCCCGGCTCGCGCTGCACATACGCAATGGACACGGCCTCGCCATAACGGGCGTTAAGCTGGTTCAACAGGGGAAGCGGGTCGTGGTCATTGCAGAAGCGCATGGTTTCACCGGGCTGCAGTGA
>NZ_JAAFHA010000073.1 GCF_010365055.1 Rhodoferax sp. | reverse complement strand
ATTGTCGGCAGCATGGCCACGGTGTGGCACGGCGTGGTGAACCCGCCCAGGGGGAGGGCGGTGCGTGAGTGGCGCTATGACGACCAGCGCAGTGCCCTGAACAAGGGCGCGGAGATGGGCCGCTTTCTGCTCGGGTCCACCGTGGTGCTGCTGTTCCCCAAAGGCCCATTGCAGTTCAATCCCACTTGGGCGCCCGCTGGCGCGATTCGATTGGGTCAAGCCATGGCCAGCCAAGCCTTGCCGTAGCCGCTTGCGCAGCGCCGGCGGGGCGGCCACAATGCGGCCATGAACTACCAACACTTACTGGTCTCCACCAGCGGCCCCATCACCACCCTCACGCTGAATCGGCCCGAGAAGCGCAACGCGCTGGCGATGCCCGTCATGCTGGAGTTGACGCAGGCCTTGCGCGCCGTGGCGCAGAGCGACGCCTTGGGCGTGATCCTGGCGGCCAACGGCCCGGTGTTCAGCGCTGGCCACAACTTTGGCGACATGGCCGGTGCCACGCTGGCGCAGGCGCGCGAACTCTTTGCCGTCTGCACCGAGATGATGGATGCCATTCAGGCGATGCCGCAACCGGTGATTGCCAAGGTGCACGCCCTCGCCACGGCAGCCGGTTGCCAACTGGTGGCCAGTTGCGACCTGGCCATTGCCGCCGACACCGCCGGCTTTGCCATTCCGGGCGGCAAGGGCGGTTTGTTTTGTCATACGCCGCTGGTGGCGCTCGCCCGCAACATCGGTCGCAAACGCGCGCTGGAGATGGCGCTGACCGGTGATGTGATCGATGCTGCGACCGCCGCCAGCTGGGGCCTGATCAACCGCGCGGTCCCGGCCGATCAGCTCGACGCCGCCACGCTTGATCTGATCAACCGTGCCACTCGCGGCAGCGCGCTGTCCAAGGCGATGGGCAAGCAGGGCTTTTACCAGCAGGTCGGCTTGCCGCAGGACCAGGCGTACGCATTGGCCTGCGAGTTGATGGCAACCGCCGCCATGACACCGGACGCCCAGGAAGGGATTGCGGCTTTCCTGCAAAAGCGCCCGGCGCAGTACACGCAGGGGCCGTCGGGCCAGGGCGCATGAACCGGCCCAGGCGTCAGCCAGACCGGGCCGCTGCGGCCTTTACTTGAAAATAACGGTCTTGTGACCGTTGATCAGCACCCGGTGTTCGCTGTGCCATTTGACGGCCCGCGCCAGCACCTGGCTTTCAGTGTCACGGCCCAGCGTGGTCAGGTCTTCCACCGTCTTGCTGTGGTCCACCCGCGCCACGTCCTGTTCAATGATCGGGCCTTCGTCCAGGTTGGCGGTCACGTAGTGGGCGGTGGCGCCAATCAGCTTCACGCCGCGGTCATGGGCCTGGTAATAGGGCTTGGCCCCTTTGAAGCTGGGCAGGAACGAGTGGTGGATGTTGATGGCCGCGCCCGATAACTTGCGGCACAGGTCGTCGCTCAAGACCTGCATGTAGCGCGCCAGCACCACCAGTTCGGCCGCTTCCGTCTGGATGATTTCATACTGCCGGGCCTCGACCTGCGCCTTGGTGGCGGCGGTGATCGGCAGGTGATGAAACGGCACGTTGTAGCTGGCGGCCAGTTGGTAGAACTCGCGGTGGTTCGAGATGATGGCGCGAATGTCGATCGGCAGCAGGCCGCTTTTCCAGCGAAACAGAAGGTCGTTCAGGCAATGGCCTTCCTTGCTGACCATGATCACGGTGCGCATCGGCTGCGCGCGTGCGTGCAGGCGCCATTGCATCTCGAAGGGCTGGGCAAACACGCTCAAATGGCCGTTGAGCTCCTCATGCGTCGCCTGCGCACAAGCAAACTGCACCCGCATGAAGAACAGGCCGGTGTCTTCGTCGTTGTATTGGGCGGCTTCTTCAATATTGCCAGCGTGTTCCAGCAAGAAGCCGGACACCGCGTGCACCAGCCCCAGGCGGTCGGGGCAGGAGAGAGTCAGTATGTAAACAGGATTCATGCGCCGGATTGTCGCAGGGCTCAGGGTTCCTTTTTCGACTTGGCTGCAGCGGCTGTTGCGCTGCGCTGCTTGCTGAAGTCGGCGCAATAGTCCTTGGCGGGCACCGGTTCGGTGGCCCAGGTGAGGTCAAAACTGCTTGCACTTTCCGTATCTTCAGATGGCGGGCCGGCCTGCAGACGCACCGTCTTGACATTTAACCCCGGTGGCAGGTGCAAGGGCACACCCAGGCTGCGATCCACATGGCCGCCGCCGGCCAGCAGCAGCACGGTCTTGCCGGGCCGCGCCGCCTGCGCGACGGTTTGGGCCATGGCGACATCGCGCGCAATCTGGACCCGCGTCATCGGGGCAATCTGGCTTTCGGGCAACAGGTTGCAGTGGCCCACGCGGACCCGTTCCTGTTGGGCCCCCAGCGCCGGGGCTGACAAAAGTGCATCCAATGCGCTGTTGGTCATGGCCTCACGCACACGTGCCGGCGGCAGATTGGCGCCGATCACCGGCACGCCAGCGTGCACAGCCGCCATCACCGCCGGGCCGTAGGCCGCCCAAGGCCAGCCCTCATTGTTCCAATTCAGGGCTGCGCGCACGGCGTGTTCACTGGCATCTGATCCGAGCTTTTCGGTCGATTGGCCCTGGCTGGCCATCTCCAGCGCCAGCACCGCCAGCGTTTGCTGGCGCGCCAATGCTTCTACAACGGCGCGCTGGATGCGCTGATGGTCGGGTACGTCATGCTGCTCACCCAAAAAAATGACGTCAACGGGCAGAAGTTGCTGCAGCAGGCCAGTGGGGTCAAGGGCGGGTGGTAGGGCCTCGTTGGCAGCGCCGGTGCAACCCAGCAAGGCTAACGCTGCCACAACCGCCGCGAGACGTCGGGTGGCCATCAAAAAAACCTTTGATTCGAGGCAGCGTGGCAGCAGGCGCGGTGTGCGCTCAGTGCACCCGCACCGGGTTTTGCGCCAGCTCGGCGTATTGCTCCAGCGTGTCTTCCACCTCTTCCTGGGTCGGGGTGTTTTGCTGCCAGGCCGAAATGTGCTGCTGGAACAGTTCTGCCCAGGAACCGTCCAGGTAGACCTCTTTGTTGGCGCGCTTGTCCACAATCTCGAAGCCGTGGCGTGCCAATGTGGGCGCAATCCGCACCGGTTCCGTGCGATCACGGCCAGCGTCTGGCGCTGCATCGGTGACCACGGCATTGGCCAGCATGTGCGTCACAGAGTAGGTGTCAGAGTCGTAAAGCGTGTGCATGGTAAGAATTATCCCTTAAACGTCTATGCCCTGCAGATGGCAGGGGAGGCGGCAATTTCAAGGGTCAGGGCCTAACTTTGCGGCTCGGTCACCAGCCACTGCTGGTCGACATAGTCACCATTGGCCTCGGTGATGCGGATGCGGGCCGGCAAATAGCCCAGCGCTGGCGCCAGCCACAGCTCGACCTTCTGGTCAAACGCCTCCCGCGGGTTGCGCACCAGCTTCAAGGTGGCTTGCTGGCCGCCCGGCAGCGCCAGTGTTTCCGGCGCGCCCACGGTAAAGCGCCAGAGATCGGCAGCGCGCGGGCCGATAGTCTGGAATGTGATCGTGCTGGCTTGCGGGTAGCGTTGCGGGGCACTGGCCAGCATGGCAGCCAATTGCATCAGCACGCTCAGGCGGTCCTGGGCGCCGGCCAACAGCGGCACGTCCGGCGTGTTGGCGCTGAAAGTGACTTTGCCCTGGGCCCGATCAAAGTGGGCGGCGACCTCGCTGCGGAACTTGTCAGAAAAGCGCAGCGGCGCCAGGCCTTGCGGCGTGATCTGGCCGCGACTGGTCTGCACGCGCGCCTGGCCGAACGCGCTGATTTCCAGTCGCGCCGCGTATTCCTCGTCGGTTCGCTGCCAGCGCAGCTCGGCGTTGAGCCGGTAGGGGAATTTGTTGGCCAGCACCTGGTATTTCAGACGCACCGAGGCGGGAACCTTGTCGGCAGCGACCGCCAGTGCTGGTTCGGGTGGCAGGCGCGGCGCGCCTGGAGCCAAGGCCAGCTGATCGGCGTCAGGCCGGTCCTGCAAGGCGGCGTCATCGGGTCGGATTGAAATCGCCTCCACTTCCTTCGGGGCGGCCGGCATCGGCGCGGCAGCTCGCGCCTGGTTGGACGCAGCCTCTGACTTGGCTGACGGCGCTGACTCGGGCGATGGCGCTGACCGGGCCGCGCTGGGCCGCACGCGCTGGCGTGGCGGCGGCGCCACGGTCGCCGCGTTGGCCGCGCTGGGTGGCGCTGCTATTTCGGGCGCAACTGGTTCAATCGAACGGGTGAAGAACGCACGCAGGGGTGGTTCGGCCTGGCTTGGCCGCAGGACAATCGGGCTGGCCTGCAAGGCCGCCATATGCACCCCCAGCACCGCTACGGTGATGACGGCCAGCACCTTGAACGAAAATACAGAATTTACACCAGTCATTGACCCGTATTCCCTATGAAACTTGCTACTTACAAAGACGGCTCACGCGATGGCCAGCTGGTTGTTGTGGCGCGCGATCTGAGTGTTGCCCATTATGCGACCGGCATCGCGCACCGGTTGCAGGAGGTGCTCGACGATTGGAACTTCCGCTCGCCCCAGTTGCAGGACCTGTACGACGCGCTCAACCGGGCACGCGAAAGTGGCGCGAACACGGGCACCGGCCTGGCACGCCACGCCTTCCCGTTTGACCCGCGCCAATGCATGGCGCCGTTGCCGCGTGCCTGCCAGTGGGTGAATGGGTCGGCGTACCGCAACCCCCAAACACGGCAAGGCGCTGCCAGCACAGCCACCGCTCCCGTGCTGTACCAGGGTGCCAGCGACGATTTTCTGGGGCCATGCGACGAGGTGCTGTGCGCCAGCGAGGCCGATGGCATCGATTTCGAAGCCGAGGTGGCGGTCATCACCGGCGACGTGCGTCTGGGCGCCACCCCGGCCCAGGCGCTTGACGGCATCCGGCTGCTGCTGCTGGCCAATGCGATCAGTCTGCGCGAGTTGATGCCGGCCGAGCTGGCGCAGGGCTTCGGACCCGTTCAGAGCCGCCCAAGCACCGCCTTCAGCCCGGTGGCGGTGACGCCCGACGAAGTGGGCGCGTCCTGGGCCCAGGGCCGCTTGGCCCTGACGCTGCAAACCAGCTGGAATGGCCGCAAAGTGGGGCTGTGTGAGGCAGGACCAGAGATGCGCTTTCATTTTGGGCAACTGATTGCGCACCTTTGCAAGACACGCAGGCTGCGCGCCGGTTGCATCATCGGCTCGGGCGCCGTCAGCAACCTGGACACCAGCCACGGCTACAGCTGCATCGCCGACAAACGCGCCTTGGAGACGCTGCTGGATGGCCAGCCCTTGACCGAGTTCATGAAATTTGGCGACACCATCCGCATCGAGATGAAGGGCCGCGATGGGCAAAGCGTGTTTGGCGCCATTGAGCAGGAAATCGTGCCGCTTGAAAAAGCGACAGCGCTTTGACAGGTTGCTGGGCGGACCACGCCATCAAGCGCCCGCCAGCTGCCCGGCAAAGGTTTTGACGCCGCGCAGCATCATCTCGATCGACACCGCCACCAGCACCAGGCCCATCAGGCGCTCCAGCGCCACCACAAAGCGGTCACCGGCCACGCGCTGAATCCGTTCGGCCAGCACCAGCACCACGGCGCTCACGGCCATGGTGACGCACAGCGCGGCAATCCATTCCATGCGCCGTTCGGGGGCTTGCGATACCAGCAGCAGCACGGTAGCCAGCGCCGACGGGCCGGCAATCGCCGGAATAGCGAGCGGCACGACCAGAGGCTCATGCAACTCCTCGGGCGCATCGGACTTGGGCGGCGGGAAAATCATGCGCAGGGCGATCAAGAACAGAATCACGCCGCCGCCAATTTGCAGCGACAGCTCGCTCAAGTTCATCACCCGCAGAAAGCCACTGCCGACAAACATGAAGCTCAACAGCAGCGCAAAGGCAATCAACACCTCGCGCAAAATCACCCAGGGTCGCCGCTCGGGCGCCACATGCTTGAGCGCGTTGGCAAAAATCGGGATGTTGCCGATCGGGTCGGTGATCAGGATCAACAGGATGGTGGCCGAGGCAAAGGTGTAATTCATGGCCCCGGCAGGATATCAGGACCGCTGGGCCTGGCGCTCTTCAAACTTCTCCTGGCAGGCGATGCAGCGCAGCGCGTCCGGCGCCGCGTGCAGCCGGGCGGCCGGAATCCCCACCCCACAGTCGACGCACAAACCGTAGCTGCCGTCCTCAATCCGGCGCAGGGCGGCGTCCAAGCGGTCAAGCTCTTCGCTGTCGTGCGCGTCGAGCGCAAATTCAAGCGCGCGTGCACTGTTGTCTTGCGCGGTGGAATCTTCCTTCTGGCCAAAATGCTCGGCCGATGCCTCGGCACGTCCGACCGCGCCGCCGCGCAGGTCCCTGAGCTGCGCCATCAAGCTGGCGCGCTGGGCCAGCAATTGTTCTTTAAAAGCGGCGTTGAGTTTTTTGGTCATGAGAAAACCTCCGTGGCGATGAGTTGTCATGATGCGCCGCCAAATCAATACAAACTTTGAGGAACGTCAAGCAACTGGCGCCGCCTGCAGGCTGAAAAAGCGGCAACTACAATGCGCCCGATGTCAATCCTGCAACTGCTGCGCCACGCCAAACTTCTTGCCCGCTTCGTGCTGGTGTGGTTTGCCATGTCGATCGCAGCGGCGATTGCCTCGCCGCTGGTCAAGCCGCAGGCGTTTGAGCTGATCTGCTCGGGCGCGGGCGGGATGAAGCTGTTGCAGAAGACCGATGACGGCAGTGCGCCGACTGCCAGCCACACGCTGGATTGCCCCTTGTGCGTTGGCATCGGCGCGCCACCACCGCCTCTGGCATCTGCGGGTACCGAGCCGATGCAAGCGTTGGGCTATGTGCTGCAAGGCATTCCCGCTGCCCACATTGCGGCTCTGAGCGCCGCGCCCTTACCCGCGCGTGGGCCTCCGGCCTCTTTCTAATACATCAAAAAAGATAGCTGCTTGCGCTTGCTCCATGCGGGCTGCAGGCGTATTTTACTCAAATGTTGCAGCAGCCTGGCGTGGCTGCTTCTTGTTCGTCGGGCAACCGCTGTTTGAAGCCGTCCTGCCCTTGCCCCTTTTCAAAAAACCTGACAGAGAAAACACCATGAAATTCAAAACACTGATGACCTCGGTCGCCCTCGCCGCGACCGCCTTCGCCTGCGCTGCCCACGCTGCTGCCATTGAGGTCGAAAACGCCTGGGTGCGTGCCACCGTCAAGGGCCAGCTAGCCACCGGCGCCTTCATGACGCTCACCGCCAAAGAGGGCGCCCGGCTGGTCGGCGTCTCGTCCCCGGTGGCGGGCGTCAGCCAGGTGCATGAGATGACGATGGACGCTGGCATCATGAAAATGGGTGAGGTCAAGGGCGGGCTGGACTTGCCCGCAGGCAAGGCGGTGGCGCTCAAATCCGGCGGCTACCACCTGATGCTGATGGACCTGAAATCGACCTTGCTCCAAGGCACCAGCGTGCCCTTGACCCTGGTGTTCAAGGATGCCAAGGGAGTGGAAAGCAAAGTCGAGCTGACGGTGCCGGTGGCGGCGGTGGCCCCCGCTGGCATGGCGCATGGCAAAGAGGCGCCGATGGATCATTCCATGCACGGCAACATGCCGGCCAAAAAGGCACCCTGAGCGCCTGGCCTGTTCCGGCATTTGATGTCACACCAACCCAGGCTGACAGGCTGCGGCGCCCCTTCGTCCTCCATGCACCAACTCTACTATTTAATTCATAGTGACTCAGATAGGATCGACAAGGGCTAGAGGCTGATTTGTCTTAAATTCAGGGGTGTTTTGCAATTTCAATATTGCGGCGACGACCAGTCGCCGTTGAGAGGTCCTGCGCCGTCTGCTGTCGATACGCCTGTTGCTGGCTGCTCTGGCTTGCACTGCCTGCGCGGCGCTGGGCCCGAACAAGCTGCCGTACACTCGCGCCGCCAGCCTTCTTGTTGATGCTCCCGCGCTGGCCGGTGGCAAAACGAATAACGAATCCATGCTGACGGCACCCGAAATCGAAGTATCCCGCCTCTTGCATATCTGCAACGACTGCCACTACTGCGACAGTTTTTGTGCGGTATTCCCCTCCAGCTCGCGGCGGCTCCAGTTTGCCAAGGCCGACATCCACTACCTGGCCAATCTTTGCCACAACTGTGGCGCCTGCCTGCACGGCTGCGAGGTCGCCCCGCCGCACGAGCTGGCGGTCAACCTGCCGCAGGCCATGGCCCGCGTGCGTGGTCAGACCTACGCCGACTATGCCTGGCCACCGGCCTTGGGCGCACTTTACCAACGCCATGGCCTGGTGCTGTCGCTGGCACTGGCGAGCGCTTTGACCCTCTTTCTGCTGCTGGCGCTGGCCTTGAATGGCACGCTCTTGGGCTCACCCCAGGCTGGGTACAGCGCGGTGTTTGCGCACCAGGTGCTGGTCGGTTTGTTTGCGCCGGTTTTCCTGTATGCCGTGTTTGCACTGGGCATGGGGGTGCGGCGTTTCTGGCACGACGTGACGCCGGCCACCAGCGGCCAGTCAGTCGGCGCCGCGGCCGCTGGCGAGGCCGCCCGTGACGTCTTGCGCCTGAAATACCTGGACGGTGGTGGCCACGGCTGCAACAATGCCGACGGTACGGCCACACTGGCCCGGCGCCGGGCCCACCATCTGACCTTTTACGGTGTCTTGCTGTGCTTTGCCGCCACCTTGGTGGCGAGCGTCTATCACTATGTCCTGGGCTGGACGGCGCCCTACGACTTGCCGCAACTGCCCAAACTGCTGGGTGTCGCCGGCGGGCTGAGTTTGCTGCTCGGCACGGGTAGCTTGTTCGCACTCAACCTGCAGCGCCACCCTTTGCACGGCGATGCGGCGCAAAAACCGATGGACCGCGGCTTCATCGCGCTGCTCTTCTTTGTCAGCGCCAGCGGCCTGGCCCTGTGGTTGGTGCACGCCGGGGTGGCCCTGCCAGCCCTTCTGACCCTGCACCTGGGGCTTGTGATGGCGCTGTTTGCCACGCTGCCTTATGGCAAGTTTGCGCACGGTATTTTCCGAACCGCCGCGCTCTTGCGCCATGCGGTCGAAAAGCGCCAGACCTAGCGCTGGCGGCACATCGCCATTTGGTCGGCATTGGGGTAAGCTGTGAACCCTTACAGCCAACCCCTTGGAGACAACATGAGTGATGCCCAAAACCCCGGTTTCGGTAAATTTATCCCCGGTTTCGATTTTCTGCAAAACCTGGCCAAGGGGGCGACGGAGACGGTGCCGCAGATGCCCAATCTGGCCAACTGGATTGCACCCACCCTCAATGTCGAAGAGCTGGACAAACGCATTGCCGAACTCAAGGCGGTGCATTTCTGGCTCGATCAGAATTCCAAGGCGCTGGGCGCGACCGTGCAGGCGCTGGAGGTGCAGAAGATGACGCTGGCCACGCTCAAGGGCATGAACTTCAACATCGGTGACATGGCCAATGCACTCAAGCTCAAAGCCGCTGATTCGGTCTATTCCGGGGTGCAGCGGGTCACCGAAAAAGCGGCCTCCACCGCCCACACCCTCTCCGAAGTGGCCGCTGACGCCGAAGATGTGGCTAAAAAGGTCCGCAAAGCGGCCAAGCCCGTGACGGACATGGCCGCTGGCTTGATTGACCCGATGCAACTCTGGGGTGCGCTGACACAGCAGTTTGGGCAAATTGCCGCCAGCGCCATGAAGGACGCCGGCAAGGCCACCGCCCTGGATGTCACCAAAAACATGGCGGCCGGCTTTACCAAAGAAGTCGTTAAAGCTACAAAAAATGTAGCTGCTAGCGCAGGTACAGCGAGGGCTGCAGCCAAAAAAGTGCCTAACAAAGCGGTCAAAAAAACTGTGCGCCGCCGCACCTGATGCGCGATTGCTTGCGCTAAAAGGCGGGTCATGAAGCTGTTTCCCTATGGCCATGCCACGCACCCGCAGTGGCAGATGGCCGCCGAGTTGACGCTGGCGCAAGTGCGCGCCCAGATGGCGCTGCACGGTTACGCCAGCAGCCCGACGCTGGCCCTGCTCTACATCACCGACCACTACGCGCTGCAGGCGCAAGACATTCTGGATCACCTGAGCGCCGAGCTGCCCGAGATCACCGATTGGTCGGGCACCGTGGGCGTGGGCATTGCCGCCAACAACGCCGAGTATTTTGACGAGCCGGCGCTGGCTTTGATGTTGTGCGAGTTGCCGACCGACCAGTACCGGGTGTTTTCCGGCGTGGCGCCGCTGGGCCTGGGCTTTGAGGCGCATACCGCGCTGATCCATGCCGACGCCAGCACGCCCGATCTGGGCGAGCTGATTGAAGAGATGGCGCAGCGCACCGACTCGGGCTACCTGTTTGGCGGCCTGGCGTCGAGCCGCTCCAAGACCGTGCAGTTTGCCGTCGGCGGCGACGGCAACATCAGCGGCCAGGGCGCGGCCCGTGGCGTTTTCAGCGGGGGCTTGAGCGGCGTCGCCTTTGGTGCCGGGATCAAGCTGGTGTCGCGCGTCACGCAAGGCTGTTTGCCGGTGGCGCGGGCGCATCAGGTGACCCAAGCCGACAAGCATGTGGTGTTGGCGCTGGACGATGAACCGGCGTTGGATGTGATGCTGCGCGACCTGCACATTTCGCTGGAGCAGCCGCAAGAAGCCTTGGCGGTGGTGCGTGCCACGCTGGTGGGGCTGGCGCGCGCGCAGGACGGCAACCGAGGGGTGGCGGTGTCCGATGCGCCAGCCGTGCGCCAGACCGGGCATTTTGGCAACGATGTCCTCGTGCGCCACATCATTGGCCTGGATCCGGGGCAGCGCGGCATCGCCGTGGCGGAGCCGGTGGCGCCGGGCACGCAACTGGTGTTTTGCCAGCGCAACGCCCAGGCGGCCAAGGCCGATCTGATCCGCATCTGCGCCGAAATTCGCGAGGAACTGGAGCCCGAAGAGCTTCCGCTGGCGGCTGTCACGGCGTTGCACGCGTCCGAGGCCGAAGCGGCGCCGCATCCGGCACGCGGCATTGCCGGGGCCATTTACGTGAGCTGTGCCGGGCGCGGCGGGCCGCACTTTGGGGCCCCGAGCGCCGAGCTGCAAATCATTCGCCGTGCCTTGGGTGATGTGCCGCTGGTGGGCTTTTTTGCCGGTGGCGAGATTGCCCGCAACCACTTGTATGGGTATACCGGGGTGTTGACGGTGTTTGCCGCGCCCTGATCGGGGCGGTCAGAAGTAGCCCGGCAGCTCAAAGGGGTCAAAGCCATCCTGTTCGCCCTGGTGCTGTTCACGCAACCAGCGCTTGAACGCTGCGTCCTCCTGCACACGCTGCAAGTCCGCCTGCATCATCACCACATCGACTTGCAAGTTCTGCTGTTGCTCGATCATGGCGCGCTTGAGGCTGCCCGCACTCAGCGCCGCAGAGGGCGCCAGACCGAACTCGGCGCGTATCTGCATTTCCATGTCGCGCAGTTCGCGCGTCAGCACGGCAGCTCGATCTTTGAGCAGCACGCTCAGGGCTGCGACCTTCTCACGCGCCAGATTGGACATCATCTCGCCGTCCGTCAGCGCGGCGCGCACCTGCAATTGCAGCAGGCCCAGCAGGTCGCGGCGCTCATAGGCGGCATTCACCTCCTTCATGAGCGCGGTCTTGCGCGCGCGCTCATGGGTGTCGCTTTCGCGGTCGGGGTGAAGTGCGCTGACCAGCTGGCGGTAAATGGTGCGCAGCGCGCCTTGCGCGTCCTGCGCTTGCTGCTCGGACTGTTGCTGGCGTGCGGACGACTTGCCACCCCTCTTGTGGCCCGCCCGCGCTTCATCCTGCGCCTGCTGCTGTTCCTGCATTTGCCTCATGCTCGCTTGCAGCATGTCCTGCAGGCTTTCAAAGCCCGGCGCATGGCCCGGGGGGTGGCCCAAAATGCCTTCCATCATCGCCTGCATGTCAGCCATGGCGGACTGTTCCTGCTCGGCCAGTGACTCGTCGCTGTGCGCATCATGCATTTGCTGCATGGCCTCGTCGCCGGCCATGGCCAGCCCGGCGGTCAGGTTGCAGATCATCTCGCTGGTCATGCGTTTCTGCTTGGCGCTGAGTCCCTTGCGTTGCAGTCGCACGTCCAGCCACAGCGCCATGCGGCGCATCAGGGCGCTGCGCTCGTCTTCCAGTGGGCGTAGGGTGGCCCCATGGTGCGGGCGGTGCGCATCGGCCAGCGTGCGCGTCGCCTCAATCTTGCGTGCCAGGTTTTCGGTGCGCGTGATCAGCTTGTTAAAGCGCTGTTGCTCGGGCGAGAGCGAGGCACTGGTGAACTGGAGCGCGGTAACGGCGTTGCTTGGCGCGCCCGTCTTGTCGGCGGGCGTTGCCGGCACACGCTCGTCGGGTTCGTTGTCTGAAAACAAAGGGGTTTGGCGTGGCATGGTCTGGTCCCGGCAGAAAGGATCGGGTCGGGCTGGAGGCAGTCATGAAGGATGGGAGTGGCTTCTTGCTCCGCACTGATTTTATCTGATGTTTTGTGGCTCTAGCCCGCGTAAAACATGCATTTGTGCTATCTATTACGCAGTGACTTGACTGCGTTCAGCTGTGCCCGAAACGCCGCAGGCGCCGCTTCCAGCGGCGCTTGAGCACACGCCCCAGTCGCCACGGCCATGACGCGCGCACCTGCGTCAGCAGCGCTTCTTTGCAGTCAATCCAACGGGTGTAGAGCCGCGCAAACCACGCCAGTTGCATCAGCGCGGGGCGTGTCAGGGTGAATAGGCGGGCCACGGCGGTCGTGCCCACTAGCTTGGCGCCGAGGATGACCAGCGTGCCGGAGAGCACTTGGCCCTGGCCGATCAGCCACAGGGCCAGCAACTTGACCGGCAGCAGCATCACGGTGGGCAGCAGAAACAAGGCCAGGGCGGCGTAGGGTGGCAAGGCGCGGATTCGCTCTTCGAGCCAGCGCAGCCCCGGCAAACGACCCACCCAGGCCAGCGCCCGCTGCAGCGGCTCCCAACCCCATTCCTCGAACAGGATTAGCAGCGCCAGCAGCCAGCCGAACAGACCTTTGAGGAGGCGAAGGGGCAGGCGGGCCAGCCAAAGCCAGAAGCTGCGGGGCTTAGGCGGTGGGTTGGTCATGGATGGGATGTCAAGGCCAGTTCCTGGCACAGCGTTGCCAGCGGTATGGCCTGGATGTCGTGACCCAGGGGAAACGATTCGTCACCGGGATAAACCGCCAGTTTTCGCGCCGGTGATAAGTCCGCGCAGGCAGCGTGAAAGCCGCGCTCGATCTTGGGGCTCAGGCTGCGCTTGATCTCAATGGCCCACATCTTCCCGCTGGGCCAAGTCAGCAACAAATCAACTTCGGCGCCACCGCTGGTACGGTAGAAATAGCCCTGCACGCTGGCTGGCGCGCAACTCAGCAGGTTCTCGATCACAAAACCTTCCCAACTGGCGCCCAGCACCATGTGGGATAACAAGCTTTCTTTGGTTTCGATGTCCAGCAGGGCGTGCACCAGCCCGCTGTCGCGCACATACACCTTGGGCGACTTGACCAGACGTTTGCCCACGTTGGCGTGCCAGGGTGGGAGGCGGCGCACCAACAGCAGGGCGCACAGCAGGTCGATGTAGCTTTGCGCAGTCTTGACATCCACCCCCATGTTGCGCGCCAGTTGGGCTACGTTGAGCAGGCCACTTTGGTTGTGGGCCAGCATGATCCAGAAGCGGCGCAGCGTGTCGGCGGCAATGCGCGGCCCGAACTGGGGAACATCGCGCTCCAGATAGGTGCGGATGAAATTTTGCCGCCAGCGCAGGCTGCGCGAGTCACTGGGCGCGGTCATGCTCTCGGGAAAGCCGCCGCGCAGCCACAAAGCATCCGTTAGCTCGGTGCCGGTTTCCAGCAGGTTGAGTGGTCCCAACTCAAGGTAGGCAATGCGCCCTGCCAGTGTTTCACCCGATTGTTGAAGCAAGTCCAGTGCGGCCGATCCCAGTAGCAGGTATTGACCCGCGCGGCGTCCGCTGCGGCGAGCCTGGTCGATCAGCCCACGCAGCACCGGAAACAGATGGGGTGTTCGGTGAACCTCGTCCAAAATGACCAGTTTGTCCAGATGGTCTGCCAGATACAGCTCGGGCTGTGCCAGTTTGGCCCGGTCACGCTCGGATTCCAGGTCGAGGTAGATGCTGGGGATAGCCTTGGCCGCTTCCAGTGCCAGCGTGGTTTTGCCCGCCTGGCGCGGCCCCAGCAAGGCCACGGCGGGTGAATGCTGAAGCTCCTCAGTGAGTTGTGGTAACAGGCGGCGTAAAAACATCCTTGCAATTATGGAGTTTCATTCCATGATTTGCAATGATAAATTCACACGCCGCGCGCCCGGTCCGCCTTGAACTGCTGGCGGAACGCGCCAAAGGCGCCTGCGTCCAGCGCAGCGCGCACCTCGGTCATCAGGTTCAGGTAGTAGTGCAGGTTGTGGATGCTCGACAGCATGGGCCCCAGCATCTCGCCGCAGCGGTCCAGGTGGTGCAGGTAGGCGCGGCTAAAACCACCCCGCCCGCCTTGGGCCCAGGACCGGCCCGCACCGGTGTCTGGCGCGTTCATCTCCGGCGGGCTGCCCGCGCAGGCGTAGCAGGTGCAGGTTTCATCCAGCGGGCGCTGGTCTGCTTTGTGGCGGGCGTTGCGAATTTTCAGGTCGCCATAGCGGGTAAAAAAGGTGCCGTTGCGCGCGTTGCGGGTCGGCATCACGCAGTCAAACATGTCCACGCCCTGCGCCACGCCTTCCACTAGGTCTTCCGGTGTGCCGACACCCATCAAATAGCGCGGCTTGTGCGCGGGGAGACGGTGCGGCGTGTGCGCCATGATGCTCAGCATCTCGTCTTTGGGCTCGCCGACACTGACGCCACCGACCGCGTAGCCGGGAAAGTCCATGGCCACCAGTTGCTCCAGCGACTCTTGCCGCAAGGCCTCAAACATGCCGCCTTGCACAATGCCAAACAGGGCATTGGGGTTTTCCAGCCGGGCAAATTCGGCCTGGCTGCGTTTGGCCCAGCGCAGGCTCATTTCCATTGAGCTGCGCGCCTCCTGTTCGGTGGTGATCTGGCCTTTGGTTTTGGGCTCGACCGACAAGTAAGGCGTGCATTCGTCCAGCTGCATCGCAATGTCGGAATTGAGCGTGGTTTGAATCTGGATGCTGACCTCGGGCGACATGAACAGCTTGTCGCCATTCACCGGGCTTGAGAAGTGCACGCCGTCCTCGGTGATTTTGCGCATGGCGCCCAGGCTCCAGACCTGAAAGCCGCCGGAGTCGGTCAGGATCGGTTTCTTCCATTTTTCAAACTGATGCAGGCCGCCAAACTGCGCCATCACATCCAGCCCCGGGCGCATCCACAGGTGAAAGGTGTTGCCCAGGATGATTTGCGCGTCCATGTCTTCCAGGCTGCGCGGCGTGACGCCTTTCACCGTGCCGTAGGTGCCCACCGGCATGAAGATCGGCGTTTGCACCACGCCGTGGTTAAGTGTGAGCGTGCCACGGCGGGCAAAGCTGTCGGGGTCGGTTTGGAGCAGGTCAAATTTCAGCATGGGCGCTATTGTCTTTGATCTCCAGGGCCAAACGCCGACTTGCAACTGGTTTGCTTTACTCCTATGATTCGCTTTACCAAGATTTTGTAAAGGATATTTGTATGCAAGCACAAGCCATTGTTTCAAGCAAGGGGCAGGTCACGCTCCCGGCCGCCATGCGCGCCAAGCTGGGCTTGAGCGCAGGCTCGCACATTCAGTTTGAATTGCGCGGTCAAGAGTTGGTGATCAAACCCGAACTGCCGATGAGCGCGTACTACGGCATGCTCAAAAAATACAACCTGAATCCGGCTGACCTGGAGATTGAGAAAGAACCGGACCGGGAGTTTGAATGAACGTCGTTGATTCATCGGGTTGGATCGAGTTTTTTCTGGCGAGTCCCAATGGTCCCAAATTCAAGACGGTGATTGAACAGCGCGACAAGCTGCTGGTGCCCGTGATTGCGTTGTATGAAGTGCACAAGGTGCTCAGCCGCAAAGTACCGCCGGAGGCGGTGGCGCAGTGTCTGGATGTGATGCGACTGGGCCGTGTGCTGGAGCTCACCGACCGGCGCGCCATCGCGGCGGCCAACGTCGCCTTGCGCCACCGGCTGGCCATGGCCGACGCCATGATGTACAGCCTGGCGCTGGAGCTTGGTGCGATTCTCTGGACGCAGGATGTTGACTATCAGGCTTTGCCGGGCGTGCAATGGTTTGCCAAAGCTTGAGGCAGGCGCCAAGGCCAGGCTGCTGGCTGCAGCGCTTTGGCGCGCTTCAGCGCTGGCGTGCCAGCAGCATGGCATCGCCATAGCTGAAAAACCGGTACTGCGCTGCAATCGCGTGGCGGTACAAGGCCATCACGCGCTCATAACCCGCAAACGCGCTCACCAGCATCATCAGGCTGGATTTGGGCAGGTGAAAGTTGGTCACCAGCAGGTCCACCAACTTGAAATCAAAGCCCGGCGTGATGAAGATGCGGGTGTCGCCGGTGGTCTGGCCGGTCTGCGCCCACGATTCCAGCGTGCGCACGGTGGTGGTGCCCACCGCGATGAGGCGGCCACCGCGGGCGCGGCAGTCGGTAATGGCCTGCTGCGTGGCGGTGGGCACGTCGTACCACTCGCTGTGCATCTGGTGCTCGGCCAGGTTTTCGGTTTTCACGGGCTGAAAAGTGCCCGCGCCCACATGCAGCGTCACAAAGGCGCGCTGCACGCCCAGCGCGTCGATGGCGGCGAGCAGGGTGTCATCAAAATGCAGCGCGGCCGTCGGCGCGGCCACGGCACCGGGCTTTTTGGCGAACACGGTCTGGTAACGCGCGGCGTCCTCTAACGAATCGGTGTGCGTGATGTAAGGCGGCAGCGGCACATGGCCGTGGCGCGCCATCAGCGTGAACGGGTCGTCGCCCGCGTCGTTGGTCAGGACAAAACGAAACAACGTACCCTGGGCATCGGGCCAGCGCCCCAACAGCGTGGCGCGCAAATTTTCATGCGTGCCGGGCGCGCCGGTCAGTGCCACGGAGGCGCCCACTTCAGGCTTTTTGCTCACGCGCAGGTGCGCGGCCACCTGGTTGCCGCCCAGCACGCGCTCAACCAGAAGTTCGAGCTTGCCGCCGGTGGGCTTCTCGCCAAACAGGCGGGCGTTCATGACGCGGGTGTCGTTGAAAACCAGCAAATCGCCCGGCTGCAGCAAGGTCGGGAGATCACGAAAAATCCGGTCTTGCGGGGTGGCGCCAGTGCTGTCGAGCAGCCGTGAGGCGCTGCGCTCGGGCGCGGGGTGCTGGGCGATCAGCTCGGGCGGCAGGTGGAAGTCAAAGTCGCTGAGGGTGAAGGCGCGGGCGGCGTCGGCTAAAGAGGGCGGCATAGTGCTTGAATGGGTGGACTGGCCCCGTACCCGGGTGCGCAAAGAGGCCGATTGTCGCAGGCCAAACTGGACGACACGTCCTGTTCATCTTTGTCGTCTGCCTGACAGGTGGGTGCGTTCGCAGGGTTCCCGTTTGCCGCCTGATCGCGTCTAATAGAGTCTCTAAAAACAAATGGAGAAGATTAATGACAATACTTGTAGCCTATGTGCCACGCCCCGAGGGTCAAGCCGCCCTGGACAAAGGCATCGAAATTGCACAGCGTCGCAATGAAAAGCTGGTGGTGGTCAACGCCACCCCCGGTGGCAAGAAGGAAGATGCGTCGTTTGCCGACGTGCAGGACTTCGAGCGCGTCCAGCAGCTATTGGAACAATCGGGCCTCAACGCAGAAGTCAAACAGTTTGTGCGCGGCAAAAATGCCGTCGAAGAAATTGAGGCCCTGGTTGAGTCCTTGCCCGCCTCCTTGCTCGTCATTGGCATGAGAAAACGTTCCCCCGTGGGCAAACTCATCATGGGCAGCGTGGCCCAGGAGCTACTTCTTTCCGTGTCCTGCCCGGTATTGGCGGTCAAGTCGGCGGGGTGACGATGCTGAGCATGGGGCATTCGAGCTTATAAAACTGCCAGGCCAGCCGCGATGGCCGCATCCCTCAGTTGTGCATCTTGCGTTGCCAACGCAATGCCATGGCGCTGGGCCAATTCCAGATAAGCTGCGTCATAGCTGCTGAGCTTGTAGTGCATGGCCAATTCAAACAACTGTCGTTGGTTGGGCCCGGGGCGCCTATCGACATCTATTGGGAGCTCACCCAGCGTGTCAAGAATTTGCCTTGCGGCCTCCAGGCTCAGTTTCCCGCGCGTGCAGGCAGTTTTAAGAACGTTAGCCAACTCCAGTTGCCAAAGCGGTGGCACCACGGCACTTTCCGTCTCCAAACGGGTCGCAATGGTCTGTGTGTAAGTCGTGGCCTGGTCTGGCAAATACCAACCGGTGACGACCGAGTTATCAAGCACAAAAGACATCACTCTCGGCCCTCTTGGATGGCCTGCTTGACAGTGCAACCCAACTCAGCACCACGTCCCAATGTACGCATCCGTTGCATGGCATTTGAAACGCGCTGACTTTGCGCCACTGGTACCTCGCCCGCGGTGCCCATCGCCACCAATCTCGCTATGGGTGCGCCGTGACGCGTGATGGTGATTTCCTCGCCATGCTCGACCGCACTGAGCAACTCCGAAAACCGGTTTTTGGCTTCAAAAACAGCAACAGATCTCATGGTTCAACCCTGAAAATTATGGATAGCCATATTTTTGCACAAACCGACAGCGAGAGGGAAAACAGTAGTTCGGACCGGGCTCCTTTTCTCTTTTCTGTCCCCTTTCTGTTCAACCCCAATCAGTTTAGGCGTGAACTTGGGCAAGATTTTCGGGCTCAACTGACAAGCGCATTCCCACGGACTGCAATACGGCCAGCAGACCAGTCGCACGGTTGTCAGGGTCAACGACTTGATTGGTCCATGTTGTGAGTCTGCGTCCAGCTCTTTAAGGCGTCATTGATGCGGGTTTGCCAGCCGTCGCCAGATGTCTTGAATTTCTCGATCACTTCCGTATCGATTCGCAGCGTGACTTGTGTTTTGACACCGCTGCCCAAAGGTCGGCCGCGACGCACCAAGGGCTTGGCCTGCGCCCATTCGGAGTCCGTGAACGGCATTGCATCTGGGTCGGACATTGCAGCTGCAGTGATGGCCGCATCTTCTTCGGGTGTTGGCAAAATGATGACACGACCCGAACGGGTTTTAACTGTTTTCAACATAGATCTGCACCTCTCGTTTATTGGCTTTGCGCAAACTGATCATCCGTCTTGATTGGCCACGTTCGACGAAGGCGACAAAATACAAGCGCTCACCTTTTGGCAACAGTCCGCACATTCGCTGCTCACCATAATCGCGACGTTTGTCAGGCCATACCAGCGCCGACTCCCATTCAAGCTCACTCGCCATCGCAAGTGGTAAACCATGCTTGACAGTATTCACTGCACTTTTGGCCGGGTCAAAGGTCACACCGATAATTTATTGTAACTACGATTAATTCAAATGTAAATAGTATTTGTAACTACGTATTTACAACCTGCCTTGAAAAAATGCCCGCGGACAAGGCCTTCATTCGCACGACACATGCCGCATGGCTGCAGCCGTTTCTGAGTTGACTGCTGTTCTGTCAATAGAAGACCCTTACTTTTTTTTATAGCTATATACCCAATAAAGACGGGGGCTACGGGCAAATTAGGCTTGAAACTCTACGAGGCGATCTTTGGCGCAGGTCATGCGCCTACCGCTCAATTAATTCCCGTTGTCGCCAGAAATAGCCGTAAACCCCACCGTTTATCGCGCTTTAGCCGGGCCGGAATTTTCATATTCTCACTACCGTTTCATCTCAAAGTGATTCAGCGAGCTTCAGTGCAAACAGAGCTCAACGTCCGGCAAGTGTTTGAAAGAGCGCACCGGTCATGGCGGTCAATCCACAGGATTGGCGTTGGGATTGGCAGCAATGCCGGATTAATTCAGCTTTAAAGGAGCTTCAAAATGTCAGTTATCAACACAAATATCAGTTCATTGACCGCGCAGCGTAACCTGATGTCGAGCCAGGCCTCGCTGTCCACCTCCATGCAGCGCCTCTCAAGCGGCTTGCGCATCAACAGCGCCAAAGACGACGCTGCTGGTCTGGCCATCAGCGAACGGATGACAACCCAGATCCGCGGCAGCAACCAGGCAGCACGCAACGCCAACGACGGCATCTCGCTGGCGCAAACGGCTGAAGGCGACTTGGCGCAAATCGGCAGCAACCTGCAGCGTATGCGTGAACTGGCGGTGCAGTCGGCCAATGCCACCAACTCGTCATCCGATCGCGCCGCGCTGGATGGTGAAGTGCAAGCACTGTCTGCAGAAATTGACCGGGCTGCACAAAACTCGTCATTCAACGGCAACAAGCTGCTCGATGGTTCGTTCACGGCCCAAAAATTTCAGGTCGGCGCCAACAACACGGCCAATGAC
>NZ_JAAFHA010000072.1 GCF_010365055.1 Rhodoferax sp. | reverse complement strand
GCAATTCGGTCTGACGCATGACTACTTCTCCATATGCCATTTGGCGATATACGGAGTGTAATCATGTTTCGTTATTTACATGTCACGGTACTAGAAGTACGCCGGCAACTGCACTGGTGCTGTATTGGGGAGATCATCCAAGGCACTTCGCATCTGCACCCTCTGCTGTTGGGTCAAAGATGCCAGTTGTCCGAGAAGCTTGATAAAGTCGCTATGGCCCATGTTGCGCCTCCACGTTTGGTGACGTCAGATCAACTTTAGGCAGGGAGCAGTGCATTTTCAACAGTTAATTCAGACATAGCCCGCAACTGGCCCGCTTCGACCCATTGATAGGGAGGGGATGAGAGAATGTTTGCTCACGCCGACTTAGGATCGATATGGCTGCACCGAAACCAAAAGCTCTCGCCCTCAATAAACATGATTTTGAAATACTGTCCGATTTTCGCTACCAGATCCGCAAGTTCGAGCGCTTTAGCGAGGAGGTGACGCGCCAGCATGGCCTAACGCCTTTACAGTATTTGCTGCTGCTGCATGTCAAAGGCTACCCCGGTCGCGACTGGGCAACCGTCGGAGAACTCGCGGAGCGCCTGCAGGCGCAACAGCATGGAGTGGTCGCACTGATCTCGCGTTGCGAGAAGCTGGAATTTGTCGAACGCCGTCGCTCCTCTGAAGATGGGCGACGGATCGAAATTCACCTATTGGAGGCTGGTGAAAAAGTGCTCACTGAACTTGCGCAGTTACACCGAACTGGGTTGCTGTCCTTGCGTGGGCGTTTCGTCGTCCCCGATGTAAGGGCTTTTCACCACGCATAAACCAGGCTCGATATGCCTCAATGGCACAATCGATTGGCCCATGACGCATACCCGACTTCGTCCAGTCTAGCCATTTATATCATGATGTGATGTATTTACCGAAAAAAATTAAAACTTGCTAGGTCTTATCCTGCAAATCGACAGTGGCGTGAGTCGTCATGATTGGAGTGCGATGCCAACGATTGATCACGATTTTGGACAAGTGTTGTTGCAGCGGTAGCTTACGGTGCATCAACGCTTGAGCTCAGCCCGTTTGGCCGTCATGGACGCCCATTTGTCAGCGTCAGGAAGAGCCGCCTTGGTTCGGGTGATGGTTTTCCACTTTGGCGCGAGTTCTGCATTCAATGCGATGAAGTCCTGCTGGTCGGCGGGTACATCCTCTTCGGAAAATATGGCGTTGACTGGGCACTCTGGCACACAGACCGCGCAGTCAATGCACTCGTCCGGATCAATTGCCAGAAAGTTGGGGCCCTCACGAAAGGCATCCACCGGGCAGACATCGACACAGTCGGTATATTTGCAGCTGATGCAGGACTCGGTGACAACGAACGTCATGATTTTTCTCCTTCATTCAAGCAGCATGCTCCGGCGGAGCAAGCGTTGCGGGTCAAGATGACGCGTTGCCGAACCTGTTCTTGCCACTTGGTGGGAGCTTGCTCAGCGCGTGTCATGGTGCGTTATTGCGTGCCTTCAATCGTGGTTGTGAAGCTCACGCCGTGTGGCAGATGCGGCCCTGCTGTTGTACTCAGGCAGCCTTGAGCTCAAATACGGTATCGTCCCATGCATGGTCGAGCAGGATGCGCTGCACGCGTTGCTGCCACATGCGTCCAAATTCAATGCGTTGTTCGTCTGTGGCCTGAGCTGAGAGGCAAAGCTGCATCAGGCGCATGGTTTGTGGGTCCCCCGGTGCGCGGTGCGGATAGGCTTGGGCCAGCACGACCTGGCCGGTGTCGGTTCGCGTGAAACGAAGCTCGGCCTCGATATCCACGTTGAACTGCAGCAGACCGCGCCGCACAAACTGGCCACCAATGCCGGCAAAGCCGCCGCCGCTGGCGGCCCCGGTGAGCAAGCCCAGCACATTGGCGACCACACCGGCGGTGCCGGTCTCAAGTGGGTCGCGCAAGCTCACCTGGATGGCCCCGCGTGTGGGCATGTCGTCGCCGTACAAGGTCTTGATGGCGCGCACGCCGAGCCAGTAGGCCGAGGCAACCCTCGGGCAAGAATGGCCGGCTAGCCGCACCGCATCTCCGTAGCCATAGCTCATTAGCCCGCCAGTGACGGATCCGAGTAAATCAGCGAGCGGATCGCGCAGTGTGATGCGCGGCACCTGATCGAAAAAATCAGGGAAATTCATGGAACTCCTCAAAGACAGGCGAAGTCGATCACGATGGCGCCTGACTCCCGTTGCACGTACTCAATGGAAACGGCATCGCCGTACCGGGCGACGAGTTGGTTCAACAGCGGAATCGGATCGTGGTCATTGCAAAAGCGCATGGTCTCGCCGGGTTGCAGTGAATCAAGCGCACCAAAAATGGCGGCATGACGGAAACGCTTGGCAACGCCGCGCGCATCGAACGGATAGATGGCTTCGGGGGTGACGTGGTTGGTAGCGCAGGAACTCATGGTGAAACCTCTTGTGGTTGGGAAAAAGTAATAGCCCTGCTGCTCTTGGCGCAGCAGGACCCGTTGCGGGAAGAAACGCTCGCGATTGCCGGGCTAACTGTGCAATGCGCGCGCGGATGGAACAGACAATCGAGAAACATGCTCATATACTTGCATTGCCTTAAAGATGCATTTTAAATACTTCTTACGGTGAGGGTCAATCCCTTAACCCCTGCCGCATTGATGGGATAGACGCTCAGTCATCTCAAGGAACTTTTTCTGACGCCATTCGTTTATGAAATTGAATGATTGATATGCTGACCTCCGATGGTTCCGAAGATGACTGGGTAAGCCGTGCGCGAGCGGGCGACCGGAAAGCATTTTCTGAACTGGTGCGCAGTCATCAGAAGTCGGTCTACCGCTATCTGTTGCGCATGCTGGGGTCTCACGACGAAGCGATGGAGTTGACGCAGGAAGCGTTTATCAAGGTTTGGCAGGCGCTGCCGCAGTGGCGCCCCGAGGCTCAATTCCGTACCTGGCTGTTGCGGATCGCGAACAACACTGCGCTCGATGTCCTGCGGCACCGGAAGTTGATCGAATTCGTGCCGCTGGAGGACTCGTTTGATGCGCCCGGTTCCGAGCCCGATCCAGAACACCAGGCACAGGTCTCGCAGGAAGTGCGTCAGCTGGACGTGAGCCTGAAGAAGCTGGCGCCGGAACATCGGCAAATACTTTTGTTGCGCGAGGTGGAAGAAATGTCTTACGAAGAAATTGGAAGTGTGCTGTCCCTGAACGAGGGGACAGTGAAGTCGCGGTTGGCCCGAGCGCGAGCTGCCTTGCTTGAAATTCGCTTAAGGAGTCGGTCATGAGCTCTGCCGAGAAGTGTCCAAGAACAGAGGCGATATCTGCCCTGGTCGACGATGAACTAGCCGAACCCGCTCGCCTTGCGCTCGATGCACACGTCGCCGGCTGCGCGCTCTGTGCGCCGGTGCTGACCGAGTTCAGGCAGTTGCGCACCACCTTTGCCGCATTGCCAGAGGTGACGCCCAACGTCGATTTCGCCTTTCTGGTGGATTGCCGCATCGCCGCCGCGGGCGTTCCAGGGCCAAAATCAAAGCCGCAACGCTGGCGTTGGTGGCAGCTCGCACCCGCGACGCTCGGCGGCGCCCTCTCGCTTTCGCTCGGCGTCTATCTGGGCGGCACACTGATGCTGGGGTCGCAGATCACGGCCCAACCTGCGGCGCTGCAGATGGCTGCCTTTACCGCAATCCCTCCGGGCGCTTTGTGCCCGGCCCTGCAAGCCTGCAATTCAATAGGTCGCTGACATGAAACGCTACTGGATTTATCTACTACTCGCGATCTCGCTGTTGGTCAACGTGGGCGTACTCGCCGGCGCGTGGTTTCAGGTCTGGCGCGCGCAAGGCGCGACAGAACTGGCCTTCTTCGGGATGGGTCACGAACGCGTTCCGGACTATTTAAAGCTCGATGGCCCGCAAATTGAGCGCTGGCATTCGATGGAGCAAGACTTCGTCAAGATACTCCAAGATGTCGGCAGCGAAATCCAGATTCACCGCGAACGTCTGGTGCGCGAGATTTTCTCTGCGCAGCCCGATGCGTCAGTCGTTGAGCGCGAGCGCGCTGCAATCTTCATGCTGCAGGAGGCGCAGCAGCGCAGCGTCATTGAGCAACTGATCAAAGAGCGAGAGATGTTGAACGCGAAGCAGCGGCTCGCCTTGGCCGACCTGCTGCTAAAGCAGTATCCGCGCAGCGCAGTCGGCACGCCGCAACTGCACGCACGCTGATCCGCACCAGCGCCGATTGCTCGGGTCCAGAGGGGCTTGAAGTGGTGAATGCACTCTGAATCGAAAAATCGTGGAATAAATCTCCAACTGCTTCGTTTCTCCAAATAAGGCCAGATCGAATCAAGACCGGGTCAAGATCAGAAAAAAGTCCGTTTTTGACACTGGAGAGTAACGATCCCAGGCAAAGCCGGGGGCTTTCAAACTGAGAGCGTCTCAATGCGGCTCGACGGGGCCGCTAATGGGGCCGCTAACGCGGCCCCAACTCGTTGTGTCACCAAGCTTGGTAGCGCACAAACCGGAATTGACGTGATTTTCAGATTCTGCTAAAGTAGTAATTAATTACTATCTTCATATTTATTTGAGAAGAAACTATGAATATTCCTACAAAACATCTGCCCGCCGAAGAAAGACGGGTTGTCACCGTTGAAGCCGTCATTGAACTGGCCGGTTCGCAAAATCCGAGCGACATCACGACTGCCGCCATCGCCAAGCACATGAATCTGACTCAAGGGTCTATTTTTCGCCACTTTCCAACCAAAGATGCCATTTGGCAGTCCGTCATGGAATGGGTCGCGGATCGGCTGTTAGCGCGGGTCGACAGCGCAGCAAAAGGCATCGATTCGCCATTAGCGGCGTTGCAGGCCATGTTCATGGGTCATGTCGATTTCGTGGTTGAACACCCCGGCGTGCCCCGGATGATGTTCGGTCAATTGCAAAACGCCGACTCCACGCCGGCCAAGTACGCGGTCCAAACGTTGACCCAACGCTACGCCGCCCGCGTACGCGCCCTCGTCGAGCACGGTAAGACCACAGGCGAGATCACGCTGGAGGTGGACACCCACGCCGCGGCGACGCTGTTCGTCGGGAGCATTCAGGGCCTGGTGATGCAGTCCATGCTCTCCGGCGACATCCAGCGCATGCGCATTGATGCGCCGGGTGTTTACGCAATTTTTCAACGTGGTTTAAGGAGCAAGCAATGAAGAAATTCCGGTCCAGACCAGAATGGATACGATTATGAAACCCTTGTCACGGCTGCTGCTGTTTACCTTTCTTTTTTCCACCGTAAAAGCGGTTGTTGCGGCGGATCCATTGCCCCTGTGGGAAGCGATGGACCGTGCCGTGCAATCCAACCCGGCAATCAAAAGCCAGCGCGTTGAAGTCAGCAGGCAAACGCTGGAGCAGGATATCGCCCGCAGCCAGCATTTGCCCAAGGTCGACTTGAGCGCGGCTTACACCCGCTACGCCTATCCCACCTTCGTTACGCCGATTCGCGAGGTCGGCGTCTTCCCGCCCATGGACACGGCTATTGCCAATATTGGCCTGGCACTGAATCTGCCTCTCTACAGCGGTGGCAAGTTGGTGGCCGGCGAGGCGCTGGCCACGCACAACCGCGAGGCTTCCGTCCAGGCGTTGCGTGCCGGTGGGCAGGACCTGCTGTTCAATGTCGCCGCCACCTATACCAAGGCGCTGCATTTCCGCCAACTCGCAAAGGTGCTGGATGTCCGAATCCAGGCGCTGCAGCAGGAGGAAAGGGACATCGGATTGCGTATCCAGCAGGGGCGCGCCGCCCGGCTTGAGTTGATTCGACTCCAGACCCAGTTGTCTCAGGCGCGTTACGACAAGGTGTCTGTCACGCAGGCCGAGAAAGATGCGCTGTCGCTGCTGGCCGCGTTGCTGGGTGAGAGCGGCTCGGCACCGATTCTGTCCAATCTGGGCGCAACCGCGCCGGTTCTGCCTGTCTCGGCTGAAGAGGCTATCGGCCGCGCCCTGCAGCAGCGGCCAGATATTCTCAGGCTTGATGCCTTGGGCAAGGCTGCCCAGCAGAAAACCGCCATCGCCCGCGGCGACCGCTTACCGCAAATCAATCTAGTGACAAAGGTGCAAGAGTCTGCCAGCGGCAATTGGAATGGGTATTACGATTGGCAGATCGGCGTGCAACTGTCCCTGCCGCTGTTTGACGGTGATATCCGCAAGCACCGGGTGGATCAGGCAGGTCTCGAACAGCAGAAAAACGCTTTGCAACAGGAGGACGCCCGCAACCGCCTGGTCAGCGAAGTCGAACAGGCTTTCGGTGCCCTGTCCGAATCACGCGCCCGGCTGGAAGCTGCTACCCAGGGAGAAAGCGAAGCCAGTGAAGCGCTGCGGATCGAAACCCTGCGTTACCACAGCGGCGAGAACACTATCACCGACCTGCTCGGCGCCGAATCCGCCCACTGGTCCACCACCGCGAGCCGTCTCCAGGCAGGGTATGACATTACCGTGAGCCAGGCGAGACTGCTGCGCGCCATCGGCGAGCTCGCGCCAGACAGTTTCAGGCCCGCGGTCGGGGACAAAAAATCTGGTGCGGAGCATTCTTCATCCGACGTTGACTCGTACATCCTCACCCAATATCTCTCATGGCACGGCTGCGGAACGACCTGCGGCGGCGAGTCGATCGCCCAGAAAGCCAGTGTCGGCATTTCACCCCATCAAAAGCTCACCGCAACGGATCATCCGGGGCACTCTATCCAGCAAGGAGCAAGGTAATGAACAAAAAAATAGCAATCGTCGGCATTTTGGGCTTGGGCGTTGCGGCCGCCGCACTGTGGTATTTCGCGCCTTGGGCAACGCAGTCGGACGACGGCACGGTATTCGCCTCGGGCACGATGGATGCCACCGAAATCGCAGTCTCCTTCCGCGTGCCCGGCATCTTGCATAGTCGGCCGGTGGCGGAAGGCAGCCGCGTCAAGCCGGGCGAACTGCTGGCCGCACTCGACGAGCGCGAGTCTGTCGCCCGGCTGCACCAGGCGGAAGCGGCTCAACAGGCCGCCCAGGCGCGACTCAAAGATCTGGAGCAGGGTTACCGCCCGCAGGAGATCGCCGAGGCCCGTGCGCAAACCGACCAGGCCCGCGCCAATCTGGCCAATCTAAAAGGGGAAGCGGCGCGTTCCGAAGCGCTCTTCAGTGGCGGTGCCATCAGCCAGCAGCGGCGCGACAAGGATCACACCGCCGCCACTGTGGCGACAGAGCAGCACCGCGCTGCACAGGAACGGCTCAAACTGCTGCAAAGCGGCTATCGCCCCGAGACCATTAACGCCGCACGGGCGCAGCTCGGTGAAGCGCAGGCCGCTGTCGAAGCCGCTCGCGTCGCCCGGGAGGATCTGCAGGTCAAAAGCTTGTTGGATGGCGTGGTCACCCGCACCCATGCGGAGGTGGGCGAAACCTTGGGAGCGGGGCGCCCGGTGGTGACAGTCACCAATATTTCCAAGCCCTGGGTACGGGTCTACATCCCGGAAAACCAGATCGGCAAGGTGCGTCTTGGCGCAGCCGCCAAGATCAAGGTCGATACCTTCCCCGACCGGGAATTCGATGGCCGCGTGAGCTATGTCTCGTCGCAGGCGGAGTTCACCCCCAAGAACGTGCAGACCCAGGAAGAACGGGTGAAGCTGGTGTTCGCAGTAAACGTGACTCTGGACAACCGCGACGGCGCGCTCAAGCCCGGCATGCCGGCTGACGTTTACATCGCCTCTACTGCGGATGGGACTGCACGGTGATCCCTCCAGTCAGCCTCTTCGGACATGACCGGCAGATACTGCAGCGCCTGCAGCGCCGCGACCGCTACGCGTTGCTGCTCTATGTATTTTTCGGTGCGGTGATCGTGGTGGCGGGCGAAGCGGCGGCTATTAATCTGAGTATGGTCGATCGCTATGGATTCATGCCCCTGCTGCTGCGCGGCGTAATTTACCTGCTGCTGACCCTGTCGCTTTGGATGCTCCTGCTGCGCGCGAACCGGCGCCTGGTGACCGGTCTGATGGCCGAAAAACGGCGGGGCTATGAATCGATCCTGCACGCCTACGATAGCGCGCTCTCGCTCAAGGATACCTATACCGGCGGCCATGGACGCAGAGTGGCGCATTACACGCGCCTGATTGCCGAGTCGATGGGACTGCAGGAAACCGAGGTGGATTCAGTTAGCGAGGCGGCACTGCTGCACGACCTGGGAAAGATCGCGATTCCCGACCACATACTAACTAAACCGGAGCGTCTCACTATCGATGAATTCGCCGTGGTGCAGAACCACCCCGCCATCGGTGCTGAAATCCTCCAGTCGATGCCGTCGCTTCGCCGCCACGCCACGGCGGTGCGTCATCACCACGAGCGCTTCGACGGCAGCGGTTATCCGGACGGACTGTGCGGCGCGGATATCCCCCTCGCGGCACGCATTATCGCAGTGGCTGACGCATTCGATGCCTTGAGCAGTAATCGCAGCTACCGCCATGGCGTCAGCGTGGACCGGGCGTTGGATGAAATTACCCAGGTTGCAGGCAGCCATTTCGACCCAAAGGTTGTCGCCGTGATCACCAGAAAACTTGCCCGCGACGCCCTGTTCGCGGCACACGCAGAAATGCCATGAACGATATCGCTATTCAGGTCAGTGGCCTCGGCCGTGCCTTCGACGAAATGTGGGCGGTGCGAGGCCTCGATCTGGAAGTGAGGCGCGGCGAAATTTTCGGTCTGGTGGGACCGGACGGTGCCGGCAAGACCACCACCATGCGCATGTTGACCGGCATTCTCGCTGCCAGTGAGGGCAGTGCGACGGTGGCGGGCTTTTCCATCCAGGGCGGCGAGGAGGAGATCAAGTCCCGTATCAGCTACATGTCGCAGCGCTTCGGCCTGTACGGTGACCTCACGGTAGAGGAAAACCTGCGTTTCTACGCCGACCTGTACGAAGTACCACGAAGCGAGCGCGTGCCGCAGGAAGAGCGTCTGCTCGGCTTCTCCAACCTCACCCCGTTCAGAAAGCGCCTGGCGCGTGATCTCTCGGGGGGCATGAAACAGAAACTTGGCCTGGCCTGCGCCCTGATCCACAAACCGGAAATCCTGTTCCTCGACGAACCCACCAACGGCGTCGATCCGGTGTCGCGGCGCGACTTTTGGCGCATTCTCTACGCCATGCTCAAGGAAGGGGTGACGATCTTCGTCTCTACCGCATACCTCGACGAAGCGGAGCGCTGCACCCGTGTTGGTCTGATGCACGAAGGTCGCCTGATTCAGTGCGATACGCCACAAAGACTCAAGGAAGGCATCCCTGGCCTGCTGCTGGAGCTGGAAACGGCGCAACCCCGCGTCGCACGGGAGGCGCTCGCCACCCGGCTGGGTTCCAATCGCGTGAGCCTGTTCGGCGGCAAGTTGCATCTCTACGCCGCAGACGAGGGGGAGGCGGAGCAGGCTCGCACCGTGTTGCGCGAGGCCACCATCTCAGTACTGGGCGAAAACATCATCACCCCGTCGCTGGAGGACGTGTTCATTTATCAACTTACTCGAAACAAAGAGGAGACGACGACATGAGTGCGGAATCCGCCGTGGAAGTGCGTGACTTGACCCGGGTATTTGGCAATTTCGTCGCCGTCGACCATATTTCGCTCACTGTGGAAAGAGGCCAGGTATTCGGCTTTCTCGGCCCCAACGGCGCCGGCAAATCCACCACCATCCGCATGCTGTGCGGCCTGCTGTTGCCCAGTTCCGGCGAAGGCCGGGTGGCGGGCTTCGACGTTATGACTGAGTCCGAAACCATCAAGCGGCACATCGGCTACATGTCGCAGAAATTTTCGCTCTACGATGACCTCAGCGTGGAGGAGAACATCGACTTCTACACCGGCATCTACAACGTGCCCAAGGCCAATCGCAAGGCGCGTAAGGACTGGGTGCTGGAGATGGCGGGTCTAAGGGACAAGCGCAACAACCGCACCGGCTCGCTGGCCGGCGGCTGGAAACAGCGCCTGGCCTTGGGCTGCGCCGTGCTGCACGAACCACAGATACTGTTTCTCGACGAGCCGACCTCGGGCGTGGACCCACTCTCACGGCGCCAGTTCTGGGACCTGATCGCACAGATGTCGCATGGTGGCACCACCGTTTTCGTCACCACCCACTACATGGAGGAGGCTGAATACTGCGATGAGCTGGCGCTGATTTACCACGGAAAAATGATCGCCAAGGGCAAACCCGCCGATCTCAAGACCCTGATACCCGAGGATATTCTGGAAATTCACGTGGAACGCCCGTTCGATGCGCTGGAACAACTGGAAGCCTCGAAGCTGACACAGGAGGTTGCCCTGTTCGGCGACGCCCTGCATGCCGTGGTCGGCAATGCGGTCACGGCAAGCGTAGCACTGAAAGACTTCCTTGTGCAGCAAGGCTTCGCCGTGCAGTCCATCAAACAAGTCCCCCCCTCGATGGAGGACGTGTTCGTTTCTCTGATCGAACTCGATGACCGCCAGCGCGCGCAAGGAGAAAAGACATGAAAAAACCCGGATTTTCCTGGATCCGGCTGTGGGCGCTGGTGAAAAAGGAATTCATCCATATCATCCGCGACCCGCGCTCCCTGGCGATGGCGTTCCTGATGCCGCTGATCCTGCTGATCCTGTTCGGCTATGCCATCACCATGGACATCAAGACGCTCAACCTCGTCGTTTACGACCAGGACAAGAGCGCCGCCAGCCGCAATTACCTGGAAGGCTTCCCGGCCTCCAGCTACTTTAGCGTGGTGGCGGCAGTGGGAAACTACGCCGGCGCGCGTGCGTTGCTCGACCAGGGAAAGGCGCACTTGGCGTTAGTGATCCCGCCGCACTTTGCGCGCGACTTGGAGCAAGGGCGAACGACGCAGGTGCAACTGCTCGCCGACGGCTCGGACGCCAATACCGCAACCATTGCCATGGGCTACGCCGAGGCCATCACCAACCGCTACAGCACGACGCACCTGGGCAGCAAGGTCGAGCTCGCCGTGGATAACCGTCTGCGCGTCTGGTACAACCCCGAGCTGAAAAGCCGCTGGTTCATCATCCCCGGTCTGATCGCCGTGATCATGACGGTGATCACCGCGCTGCTCACCTCGCTTACAGTCTCGCGCGAGTGGGAGAGCGGCACCATGGAACAGCTGATCGCCACGCCGGTGCAGCCGATCGAACTGTTCCTCGGCAAAATGGCACCCTATTTCGTGATCGGCGTGCTGGACGTGCTGTTTTCGGTGGCGATGGGGGTATGGGTGTTCGATGTGCCGCTGCGCGGCAGCTTCCTCTTCCTGCTCGGCGTCACCGCGATGTTCCTGGTGGGGGGGCTGAGCCTCGGCATCATGGTTTCCACCATCGCCAAATCGCAACTGGTGGCGAGCCAGCTGGCGATGGTGGTGACCTTCCTGCCCGCCTTTCTGCTCTCCGGCTTTCTTTACTCCATCGACAACATGCCGCGCTTTTTGCAGGTAGTCACCCACGTGGTGCAAGCGCGCTATTTCGTCGAGGTGCTGAAGAACATTTTTCTCAAGGCCAGCCCACCTTCTTTCGTGGCGGGCGACCTGATTTTCCTCGGACTGTTCGCGGGGGCGGTGTTCGCCGTCGCTCTGGGCAAGTTCCGCAAAAAACTGGCCTGACGGAGGCATTATGTGGGAACGAATCTATCGCATGCTGGTGAAGGAATTCATCCAGGTGCTGCGCGACCCGCGCATGAAGGCGCTGATCTTCGTCATGCCGGTGATCCAGCTGATCATGTTCGGTTACGCTGTGACTACCGACGTGGACCACATCAAGACCGCGGTGTGCGACCTCGACAAGAGCCCACAGAGCCGCGCGCTGATCGAGCGCTTTACGGCTTCCGGCTATTTCACCGTGGTGCACAACACCAACGAACCTGAAAGGCTGGGCGAACTGCTCGACCGGGGCAAGGCCACCATCGGCATCCAGATCAACCACGGCTTCGCCGACGACCTGAAATCGGGACGTCAGGCGGCAATCCAGACGATTATCGACGGCACCGATTCGAATACGGGCACGGTGGCGATGGACTATGCCCAGCGCATCACCCAGGAGTTTTCCCGTACGCGCATCATGTCGGGCGAGCTGACCCAACTGGCGCAGCCGCAGGCCGACCCCATCGAGTTGCGCGCGCGCGCCTGGTTCAACCCCGATCTGAAGAGCCGTTATTACAACGTCCCCGGCGTGATCGCCGTGGTGGTTTTGCTGATCTCCCTGCTGCTCACCGCCATGGCGATCGTGCGCGAGCGCGAGATCGGCACTATGGAGCAGTTAATGGTGACGCCAATCCGGCCATTCGAACTGATCCTCGGCAAGACCCTGCCGTTCGTGTTGATCAGCTTCATCGATGTGCTGGTGGTCACTTTTATCGGTATTAACTGGTTCAACGTACCGATCCAAGGCAGCCTGGGGTTGCTGCTGCTCGGGTCCGGGCTGTATCTAATGTCCACCATCGGCATCGGGCTGTTCATTTCCACCATTTCCCAGACCCAGCAGCAGGCACTGATGTCATCGTTTTTCTTTTATCTCCCGGCGGTGTTGCTGTCCGGCTTCATGTTCCCGATTTCGAATATGCCGGAGCCAGCCCAGTGGCTCACCTATCTCAACCCGCTGCGCTACTTTCTGGCCATCATCCGGGACATCTTTCTCAAAGGCAGCGGCTTGGAAATCCTGTGGCCCCAGTTCGCGGCCCTGGCGGTGCTGGGCACCGCGCTTTTGCTCATTAGTTCACTTCGTTTCCAGAAAAGGATGGTCTGACATGAAAGACACTCGTAACCTTATTCTTAATCTTGCCTCTTCGGCTTGCCTTGTGCTCGCCGCAACCGGCGCCCAAGCGACCGAGCCGCTCGTCCTGCAGAAGGTCATGAAAGACCTGGGCAAGAACATGCAGGTCGTCACTGATGGAATTTCTCGCGAGGACTGGACACTGGTGGAGAAAACCGCCCCGCTGATCGCCGATCATCCCCAGCCACCTTTCTCCGAGAAAATCCGAATCATGAGCTTCGTCGGCACCGACATGGCCAAGTACAAGGTCTATGACGGTGAAACCCACGACCAAGCGCAGGCGGTGGGCAATGCGGCAAAGGCCAAGAGCGGCCCGGGCGTCATTCTGGCCTTTCAGAAGCTCCAGACCAACTGCTACAACTGCCACAGCGAATTCCGTAAACCCTTTGTGGCGCATTTTTACGGCAAGAAAGAGGTCGTTCAGTGATTCATTGTCATGCGGGCGCTTTCTTCACAGCTCCGTACGGCCTTAACGGCACAGCAGGAAATCAATCATGAATACTGATGAAACCAATAAGTCCAAGAAGACGCAATTGGAAAAATGGCACGAAACCACCCGTCACTACCTGTTTGCCGATCAGGAAAACCTCGCCGACGCAGCCGTGAAAGCACTGCTTGCGTCGAAGCTGGACAGCCACGGCGCTCAGGATCACCTCATTTCCCGAGTGCGCGGAAGGTTGCTGCGCCTCTTGACACGCTCGGCACAGCACGATCAAAACCCGCTACACGAACTGGAGCGCGGCTTCTATTTTCAGGTCTGGTTCATCGCGCAGCACCCCGATGTTTCCAAGCGACTTCTGGGGTGGTTGTCGCAAGGCAGCGACAACCGTATTCGCCGACGCATCCAAATGGTCATCGACCAGTACGAATCACGCCTTTGCCGAATGATTGAACGGGCCAGGCACCAGGGACTCATCCGGTCCGACATCGAACCGCATACCGCGGCTAGCCTGTTTATCGGCATGATCCAGAGCTTGGCGATCAGAATGAATACCGATTTTCACCAGCGAGAGCTGTTGTTGCGCGAGGCAGTCGAGATTTTCACCCTGTACCGGGCAGGGATGGCCGCCCCGTCGAATTGACATCAGCCGAAGACGAATTCTTAGCAACACACCTATTAAAAAGGAAAGTTCACATGACCACATCCAAACAACAACGCGGGCTTGCTATCTGGGCGATTTCCTTGGTGGCGATCGGGTTCGGCCTGCTGACCATCAAAGAGGGCGGCACGATCCTGTTCGGTGGCGACGCGGCGCGCGTCGCGGCCGGCAACTATGTGCCGTTCGTGCTCTGGTTCAATTTTTTGGCGGGCTTCGCCTATGTCGTCGCTGGTGTCGGGCTGTGGCTGCGCCAACGCTGGGCGGTGGGGCTGGCCGTCACCATCGCAGCGGCAAGCGCGTTCACCCTGGCGGCTTTCGGCGTGCATGTCTATTCCGGCGCAGCCTACGAGCAGCGCACCGTGATCGCCATGAGCTTGCGAACCTTGGTGTGGGCGACGATTGCGGCCATTGCCTGGCGCGGCTTGATGCGGCGCATGACCTGACGTGATGCAAGCCGCTACCAGCCATTCGCCACGGTGCGAACGCCAGCACTAAAACGAGGAGAAACACGATGCACATACATTACCTGCAGCATGTGCCGTTTGAAGGGCCTGGAAACATCTTGGACTGGGTGCAACGCGGCGGGCACACGCTCGGCGCGACGCGGTTCTACTGCGGCGACCCCCTGCCGGCTGTCGAAACACTGGACTTGCTGGTGGTGATGGGCGGGCCCATGAATGTTTACGAAGAGGCCCGCTATCCGTGGCTCGCCGACGAGAAGCGTTTCATCGAGCAGGCAATCGCCGCCGGCCGGCGCCTGCTGGGCGTTTGTCTTGGGGCACAGCTCGTCGCCGACGTACTAGGTGCGAAGGTGTACGCCAATACCGACCGGGAAATCGGTTGGTTTCCGGTCGAAGCGACGCAGGCCGCGTCCGAGCCCGGGCTGTTTGCCGCATTCCCCCGGCAGATCGATGTTTTTCACTGGCACGGAGATACCTTTGACATCCCGGCCGGCGCGGTACATGTCTCACGCAGTCCCGGTTGCGCGAATCAGGCCTTTGTTTACGACGAGCGCATCGTCGGCTTGCAGCTTCACCTGGAAACGACGCCGGCCAACGCCCAACAAATCATCGCCCACTGCGCCGATGAGGTCGTCAAAGGCCGCTTCATCCAGTCGCCGCAAGAGATACTTGCAAACCCGCATCAGTTCAAAGCCATCAATTGCGCCATGAGCGAGTTGCTCGATCGGCTGACGGCTGCCCCGGCCGGTGGGGGAGCCATGTGAAGATATCCTTTCTTCGCCCAGCGCGCGACGTGACGGAGTTCGTGCCATCTCATCGAGACCGGTCAATGCCTTTTTCAGAAGTCCGGATATTTGGTGGAGGCTTTGCTGTGCGGGCGTCGATTCACACGCTCGGCGGCTTCTCGGCGCATGCTGATCAACACGCCCTTCTGGCCTGGACAGCGGGATTTCACAAGCCACGAGCCCGAACTTTTGTGGTTCACGGTGAAGCTGCCGCGGCGGAAGAAATTGTCTGCGTCCTGCACACGTTTTACGACGGCAAACCAGCAGTGAATATCGTGACCCCGAATTAATCATGCGCGCAGTCAATCTACCTCCCACCACAATGCCGCGACTGAAAAAGTACAGTCTGAGCCAGGCCGCTTGGCTACTCATGCTGCTGGTTTGCATGACTCCCGCCAACGCACAAGCCAGCAATGACGATGCCTCCAGTACCGGGGCGTGCAAGGCCGATGAGGTCATCAGATTCCGGGGCGGCACTGCCAGACTGGAGAACGACCGCTTTACCGGCACTGATCAAAACTACACGAACGGTGTGGCATTCACGGCCGTCTCGCACGACATCGTCGGAAAACTCAAACCCGAGTGCCTGCCCGCACCGGTACGACTGCAGGCGAAACTCATCACGCTTGTGAATCCTGGTTTTTGGGCGGATGCCGAAGACCCCGCACACACCCAAAATGTGGTCGTGAGATTTGGCCAATCCATGTTCACACCAAAAGATTTTTCCAGGACCGACCTGATCGAGGACGATAGACCTTATGCGGGCTTGCTGTACGTGGGCATGTCGTGGAACCGGCGCCACCACGAACCGCAGAGGAACTCGGAAATACTTGATACGCGCGAGATCACCTTGGGCGTCATTGGCCCCTTGGCACTTGCCCAACCGACACAAGATCTGGTGCACGATGTAATGGGCGTCGACAGATTTCTGGGATGGCAAAACCAGTTGAAGAATGAGCCTGCACTGCAATTGGCGATGGATCGCAAATTCAGGGACTACCGTGGAACGGGCGCGATCCAGCCCGGATTCGCGGCCGATTCGATCCGTTCACTGGGGCTGCGACTGGGCAATATCGAAACTTCCGCGACCGTGGGTATTGAGGGGCGACTCGGGTGGAATCTGCCGAACGATTTCGGAAGCTATCCCATCAGGCCGGGTGCCGAAAACCGTCCACCATCCGCCGCTTCCATCCGCGGCGGCGCGGACGACGTTGCGTTCGCAGTCAACCGGCCCCGAGCGGGGGCTCACCTTTTTGGCACGCTCGAAACGAAGCTCGTCCTGCATGATTTTTCGCTCGACGGCAATCTCTTTCAATCAAGTCACAGTGTGACCCGCAAGCCCTGGGTTGTCCAGGCGGCGGTCGGGGTCAGCGTTCAGGGCCGTGTCGCAGGACACGGTGTCAAGCTCGCCGTGATGCGTGTCTACCGCACACGGGAATATGAGGAACAGGGGCCACGTCAGGCCTATGGCTCTGTCGCGCTGAGCATTGAGTTCTAAAACGTATAACGTACTGTGGTTACGTCCATTCACCGTTTAGACGAACAAAGAAAGCTGAAGAATGAACAGTCGAAATCACAGCCGCAGATCTGCTGCCATGGACACAAACACTTTCGTTGACGATCTTTGATCGCCGTGATGGCGAGATGCACGGCGGGTCCTGATGGCCAACGTCATGCTCGGCCTGCCGTGACGGACTATACGACCGCTGCGCTACTGATCAAAAAAAACTGGAACAAATCTCCAACTTCTTCGTTTATTCACGTAAGGCCCAGTCGCATCAAGACCGGGCCTTGAAGAGAACGAAGTCCGTAACCAACACTGGAAAATTAACCATCATGAAATTCAAACAAATCACAGTCAAAGCTTCTGTCCTGGCGACCCTCTCAACGGCACTTCTGCTCGCAGCAGGGCCTGCATCCGCCCATTGCGATGGCGTGGACGGCCCAGTGATCAAAGCAGCGCAACAAGCGCTCGATACCGGGAACGTCAATCGCGTTTTGATCTGGGTGCAGCCTTCTGATCAGGCGCAGATCAAAGACGCGTTTCGCAAGACGCTCGACGTTCGGCAGTTGAATCCTAATGCCAAGAAAATGGCTGACTATTCCTTCTTCGAGACGCTGGTACGCGTGCATCGAGCCGGAGAAGGGGCGCCTTACACAGGGATCCAGCCTGCGGGCCGCGACCTTGGTCCAGCCGTGGTGGCCGGCGACAAGGCGCTTGAAACGGGCGCCGTCCAACCTTTGGCGAACCTGCTGACGCAGGCGGTACACAAGAGCGTCGGAGGTCAATTCAAGGACGTTATCGCCAAGAGGGATTTCAAGGTTGACGACGTTGCCGGCGGACAAGAGTATGTCAAGGCGTACGTCGGCTATATCCATTCAGTTGAGCGGATTTACAAAGCCACTGAAGTTCTCGCGCACGGTGACTCTCAGGACGGCGCTGCCTCGGCCCATCAGCACTAAAGCAACTAAGGAAGAATGTCATGAAACTGCAGAGACTATTGAAGTCACGTATCTCGTTGGCGCTCTTTGCCGGACTCTTTTACCTGACATGGAAATCCTTGGCCCAGTATTTCGGGCTGCATGAAGCCATCAATGGCCTAGGTATGGACGCCATTGGGCTGGGCAATGGCGGTCTCGCAATGGCCTGGGCGCTTGGGCATTGCGATGGGTTGGATGGGCCCGTGGTGACGGTGGCACGAAAGTCGCTTGAAACCGGCAATGTCAACCTGGTCCTGCCCTGGGTGCAGACCGAGGACGAAGGCGAAATCCGGAAAGTGTTCGACCAGGCGAGGTCGGTGCGCAACCTCGGCGCAGAGGCGCGCGAGCTCGCCGACACGCATTTCTTTGAAACACTGGTGCGCATCCATCGCGCTGGCGAAGGCGCGCCCTTTGGCGGCTTGCAGCCGGCCGGCCGCGATCTCGGCCCAGCGGTTCCTGCTGCGGATAAGGCGCTCGAACATGGCTCGGTCGAACAGGTGGAGAGACTGTTGACCGCCGCGATACGCGACGGCATACACAAGCATTTTGACGCCGCAATGAGCCACCGCAAATTCGACCCGGACGACGTCGAGGCGGGACGTGCCTATGTCAAAGCCTATGTTCCCTATGTCCATTACCTGGAGCGGCTATGGCAGGCCGCACAAGGCGCGGGACACGCACATGCCGATGACCAGCATCACGCCGGGCATGGGCATTAGCTGAGGCATCGATCAGCCGGGCACGGTTGATTGCGACGCAGAGTTCAGGCATGCTCCAAATCAACCCGGTCATGGGTTGCCTGAGCGCGAATATTGCAGGAAAACCTGACTCCATCGGACCACGCTTCGCACCTGCAGCTGATTGTTAAGGATGAGTTGGTCAATTTGAATGAGACGTCATCCCGGAAAGCCTCCAGGAGATCGACACAAGTATTTTTATGAAGGGCTTCGCCTCGGAAGGATAGAAAAATTGAAACCAAACGTCATCAAGCCAGCTACCGTAAACAACACTTCACGTGCAGTGAGGGCCAGCCTCGTGACGCCACCCTGGAGGCCGATCTGGCTCCTGGCTGCACCCCACCGCCTGGCCTTTTTTATGGCTGCGCTCATGCTGGTGATGAGTTCGGCATGGTGGGGAATCATATTGGTAAACCGAACTCTCGGCACGGCACTGTTCTGGGCGGTGCCGGTTTCAGCAGCTCATGGGCTGTTGATGACCATGGGGTTCATGCCACTGTTTTTCGCTGGGTTTCTTTTCACAGCCGGGCCCAAGTGGTTGCGTCTGCAGGAAGTCACAGCGCGTAGTTTGTTGCCTGGCTTGATATTCATGCTGACTGGCTGGGTCCTCGTCCTGATCGGCTTTCATACCTACACTCTGGTGTCCTGCGCAGGCATGACATTGGTCGCTGCAGGCTGGACAGTTCTGAGCGTGAAATTCTCCATGATGGTGCGACGAAGCGACGTGCCTGACCGTATCCACGCTCGCCTGGTGGAATTCGCATGTGGCGTTGGCGCCATCGCGTTGTGGACGGCGGCGGTGTCGCTGGCCATCGGTTCGGAGTTAATACTGCGAACCGCCACGCAGATGGGGTTATGGGCATTTATTGCGACCCTATTCGCAGTGGTATCTCACCGCATGATTCCGTTCTTCGGTGCCAGCGCAGTTCCGTTTCTCGACGCATGGCGGCCGATGTGGTTGCTGTGGGTAATGGTCACTGTTCTGTGGCTGGAAGCCGCGTTTAGTGCAGCGGAGTTGTGGTCAGGGCCTTTTTCAGCCGCCATGAGATGGGGCCAGGTCGCCGTCGAATTACCAGCTTCCCTTCTATTGCTCGGGCTGGCGATACGGTGGGCTCTGGTACAGAGCCTGAAAATCCGACTTATCGCCATGCTTCACGGCGGCTTCACGTGGTTGGGGATTTCCTTCGCGCTGAGTGCCCTGTCACACACACTGATGGCGCTGACAGATGGAGCACGCTCTCTGGGACTTGCGCCTCTGCATGCCATGACCATGGGTTATCTAGGCGCCACCATGTTCGCGATGACCACGCGGGTGAGCAGTGGGCACGGTGGCCGACCTGTCGCCGCGGATGACGTAGCCTGGACTTTGTACTGGATACTGCAGTCAGCCGTGCTGCTGCGCGTCACGGCCGCAATTTGGCCCGCAGTTGGCACACCTTTCACTCTGCTGGCGATTGCGGCATGGACAGCGGCCACGCTAGGTTGGGCGCTCCGGTACGGCCGCTGGTTTGGTCGTCCCCGCCTGGATGGTCGACCTGGTTAATCTAGATTTTTCAAAATGATTGCAGGTCCATCTGTCATGTCGGTTTGGTGGTTTTGTCAGGGTTGGAAATCAAAATTGACACAATAGAGGTCTTCTAGAAACGATGGATTTGGCGCGCTTTGACTTTGCACATAACAGTAATTCGTTTGTACGTATGGAGGGTCAGTTGAAGACGAGAACAGACTGGCGTGACGAGAGACTGAGCCGGGCGATTGTTGTGTTTGTTGTCACCGTGATCCCGTCGGACTTTGGTGCCTGAAGTGCACGGCGCGCGCGCAATTATTCTCGTGTATGAGTGTATCTAAGCTGATCCCAGCATCTTGATGGTTAGGCGGCCGCTTCACAAGCCATTGCAGTCATTGATGCATGTACTGGTGACTGACGTTAAGGGGAATGGCACTTACATAAGCGGCATGACGTCGAGGTCACGAGCGTAAGCACTTGAATTTGAATACAAAAAGAGGTGACTGACCCGTGGATTGAT
>NZ_JAAFHA010000185.1 GCF_010365055.1 Rhodoferax sp. | reverse complement strand
AAAATCTATCTAACCATGAAGCCCTGAGCGCTGCAAATCACCAACACCCAAAACTAAATTTCGGAAATTTACAGAAAAGAAGTTGCTTTATCCGCTTGACTGTAAGGCTGGCTCAATTTTGCGCGATCACAATTCAGTCTTTGTTACAAGAAATATTAATGATGAAAATCAGAATTACCCTGCTGGCCAACGTGCTGCTTCTGTTGCCATTGGCCAGCCAAGTGCTGGCCCAAGGCGGGCCTGCTGCCAAGGCAGCCGTCAAAACGGCTGCGGTATCAGCGCCGATTGGCTTCAGCCGCGAAAAAACCACCGATATCTGCACGACGGCCCCGCGCAGCGACTGGCTGCCCGAAGACGAAATGAAGTTGTTGGCGGAGTACCGCGGCTACCGCATCAAGACCTTCAGGCTGTCCAAAGGCGATTGCTACGAAATCTATGGCTTTGACCGCGAAGGCCGCATTGTGGAGGCCTACTTCAACCCCGTGACGTCACGGCTGATGCGGCAGAATATCGCGCAATGATTGGGTCCGCTAGCGGACCCGGCAAATTTTCAGCATGTTGGTACCCCCGGGCGAGCCCATCGGCTCCCCGCAAGTGATGGCATAGATGTCGCCGGCCTGCACGATGCCGCGGGTTTTCAGGTAGTTCTCCGCCTCGTTCAGCGCAGTGTCCCGGTCGGCACTGGTGTCAATGAACAAGGGCCGCACATTGCGGTACAGCGTCATCTTGCGCTGCGTCATCACCTTGGAGGTGAGCGCGTAGATCGGCACCTGAATCAGGTGGCGGCTCATCCACAGTGCGGTGGAACCACTGTCGGTCATGGCCACAATCGCCTTGGCGCCCAGGTGATGCGCGGTAAACAAGGCGCCCATGGCAATCGACTGGTCGATGCGCTTGAAGGTCTTGCCGGTGAAGTCAGCTTCGAGCTTGAAGTCTTCGCCGCCTTCGGCCGCATGGCAAATCTTGGCCATCTCAACGACCGTCTCCAGCGGGTATTTGCCCGCTGCCGTCTCGGCTGACAACATGACAGCGTCGGTACCGTCCAACACCGCGTTGGCCACGTCGCTCACTTCGGCGCGGGTGGGCACCGGGTTGGTGATCATCGACTCCATCATCTGCGTCGCGGTGATCACCACCTTGTCGTGCTCTCGGGCGAGCTTGATCATGCGTTTTTGCAGCGCTGGCACCACCGCATTGCCGACTTCAACCGCGAGGTCGCCGCGCGCGACCATGATGCCGTCGCTGGCGAGCAATATTTCTTCGAGTCTCGGGATGGCTTCTGCGCGTTCGATCTTGGCAATCAAACCGGGCCGGTGACCGTCTTCGGCCGCCACGTTGCACAACTGGCGTGCCATCTCCATGTCGGTGGCGTTCTTGGGGAAGCTGACCGCCACGTAATCCGCGTGAAAGCTCATCGCCGTGCGGATGTCGTCCATGTCCTTGGCCGTGAGTGCGGGCGCGCTCAAGCCGCCACCTTGCTTGTTGATGCCTTTGTTGTTGCTCAACTCGCCACCGAGCTTGACCGTGGTGTAAATCGCCGCGCCTTTGACTGCATCGACCGTGATGACGATCAGCCCATCGTTGAGCAACAGCACATCGCCCGCTTTGACCTCGCCCGGCAACGCCTTGTAGTCCAGCCCAACCGCGTCAATGTCGCCTAACTCCGTGCGCGCCGCATCGAGCACAAACTCTTGGCCCTGCACCAGAAACACCTTGCCGTCGGCAAACTTGCCCACCCGAATTTTTGGCCCCTGCAAGTCAGCCATGATGCCGATCTCCCGTCCGGCACGCTTGGCGGCTTCACGCACCAGGCGTGCCCGCTCAATGTGGTCTTGCGCTGTCCCGTGACTGAAGTTCAGCCGCACCACGTTGACCCCGGCACGAATCATCTGCTCCAGCAGCGCGGGGTCGCTAGAGGCGGGGCCAAGAGTGGCGACAATTTTGGTAGCACGACGCAGCATTGAACAGTCTCCTTGTAATTAAGTTTCTATTTTTACATGGAAGCAGTTACATGCCCGCAACAGCTTGCAGGCCGCAGGCGCAAAAGGCCTTCGGTGTCAAGGTTTGTAACACCTCGTCAAATGTTGGCAAGCTTGATGTAAGCGGGTGGCGAAGTCACCTTGCGGAGATCGGCAATTCTTAGGAGCATCGTGTCCACTTCAACTCAGGTGGACACATGGACACTCCAGAAA
>NZ_JAAFHA010000071.1 GCF_010365055.1 Rhodoferax sp. | reverse complement strand
TTTCTTGCTCGTCATGACTTTCAGTCTCCTTGGAAAACTCCAAGACTGCCGCGTTATCGATCAACGTTCAAGATGGGTTCGCCGCGCGTTTACCGTCCCCCGGCCCCCTGTAGGCTTGCAGCCCCCCAGCGCCGTCGCGCTGGCTCCCCCCGGCTAGGTCATCCAGGAAAAAAAGGGGGGTCCAGCCTGGGGGAATTTGACTGGCCAAAGGTGGGGGAATTTGAAGTGGCCATCAGGGTGACTTCGGCAAGACGGAACTTCCGCGTCGAACACGTTGCCGAACGCCACGAACCGCTTCTGGCTGTTGGAATCAGACTGGGCAACCGGAAAGCTGTCCGTCGGGAACACCCCTTTTCGCTGCTCAAGAGCCGCTTAGCGAATGAAACTAATACTCGAATGCCAAATGTGCGCTGTCTGTAACCGACAGGGCCAGCGAATGACTGCTCTATCCCGCAGCGGCTGACCGCAATGGGCCCATTGCCGTCAGTGGGTATTGTTCAGTCAAATCGGAATCCTCGCTGCTGAATCCCTGGCCAACTATCAGTGGAACAGGTTACCAACTTTCAATTGGAATGAGTGGCCACCATTGGACTGGAATGTGTGGCCAAGTCTGGGTGGAATATGCACTTAGGCACGAGCTATCAAGACGCATCCATTAATAAATGTCTCAATGGATGCTTCCCAAAATCTCAGCTTATGGGTCCAGTTACATAGGCGGTCAAATATCTATATTTCCGGCGCGTAGCGCGTTGGCCTCGATGAATTCCCGGCGTGGCTCCACCTCATCGCCCATCAGCATGGTGAATACGCGGTCGGTTTCGATGGCGTCATCGATTTGTACCCGCAGCAAGCGGCGCACGGTCGGGTCCATGGTGGTTTCCCACAGTTGCGACGGATTCATTTCGCCCAGACCTTTGTAGCGTTGACGCGAGGTGGCGTGTTCGGCCTGCGCGAGGAGCCAGGTCATGGCCTCCCGGAAGTCGCCCACTTTTTCCTGTTTTTGACGTTCACCCTCGCCCCGCATCACGCGGGCTCCGGCGCTGAGCAGGTGCTTGAATGTGTTGGCGGCATCGGCCAGCACGGCGTAATCGGCGCCGTGCACAAAGTCCTGCGTCAACACGCTGCTCTTGATGTTGCCGTGATGGCGACGGCTGATGCGCAGAATCGGTTTGTCGGAGGCTACATCGAACTCACCGGCCACTTCAGCGTCGGGCAACCTGGCTTGCAGCGCGGCGGCAGAAATTTCAGCGTCGGCCACCGTGTCAAGGTTCAGCGCGACGCCGTCGGCGACCGAGCGCAGCGCTTCGTCGTCCATGAAGTTGCGCAGGCGCGCAATGACGGCTTGGGTGGCTTGGTGCTTGCGGGCCAGTTCGGCCAATGTTTCGCCGCTGAGCGTGCTGCCGTTCTCGCCGCCGGTAAAAATTGATGCATTGATCAGGGCAATGCGCAGAAGAAAGCGGTCGAGCTCCTCGCCGTCTTTCAAGTACAACTCTTCCTTGCCAGCTTTCACCTTGTACAAAGGCGGCTGGGCAATGTAAATGTGGCCCCGTTCCACCAGCTCGGGCATCTGGCGGTAGAAGAAGGTGAGCAGCAGGGTGCAGATATGGGCGCCGTCAACGTCGGCATCGGTCATGATGATGATGCGGTGGTAGCGCAGCTTGGCAACATTGAAATCGTCGTTGCCCGTGGTGCCGCCAGCGTTGCCGATGCCGGTGCCCAAGGCGGTAATAAGCGTCAGGATTTCGTTGCTGGTCAGCAGCTTTTCGTAGCGGGCCTTTTCCACGTTCAAAATCTTGCCGCGCAGCGGCAGAATCGCCTGGAATTTGCGGTCACGCCCTTGCTTGGCCGAGCCACCGGCAGAGTCGCCCTCGACGATGTAGATTTCGCACAGGGCCGGGTCTTTCTCCTGGCAGTCGGCCAGTTTGCCGGGCAGCCCCATGCCGTCGAGCACACCTTTGCGGCGCGTCATGTCGCGCGCCTTGCGGGCCGCTTCACGGGCGCGGGCGGCTTCGATGATCTTGCCAACGATGATCTTCGCGTCTGCTGGGCGCTCCTGCAGGTAGTCGTAGAGCAGTTTGCTGACGATGTCTTCCACCGGGCCGCGCACTTCGCTGCTCACCAGTTTGTCTTTGGTCTGACTGCTGAACTTGGGCTCAGGCACCTTGACCGACAGAACGCAGGTTAGGCCTTCGCGCATGTCGTCGCCCGTGACCTCGACCTTGGCTTTTTTGGCCAGTTCGCTGTCGTCAATGTACTTGTTGATGACGCGTGTCATGGCGGCGCGTAGGCCGGTCAGGTGGGTGCCGCCGTCGCGTTGCGGGATGTTGTTGGTGAAGCACAGCACTTGTTCGTTGTAACCGCTGTTCCACTGCATCGCCACTTCGACACCGATGTTGGTGTTCTGGTCGCTTTGCCGATCCCCGAGCGCATGAAAGATGTTGGGGTGCAGGACGGTTTTGCCTTTGTTGATGAAGTTCACAAAACCACGCACGCCGCCGGCACCCGAAAAGTCGTCTTCTTTACCACTGCGTTCGTCTTTGAGACGGATGCGCACACCGTTGTTGAGGAAGCTCAACTCGCGCAGGCGTTTGCTCAGGATTTCGTAGTGAAAATCATGGTTTTGCTGGAAGATGTCCGTGTCCGGCAGAAAATGCACCTCGGTGCCGCGCTTTTCGGTCGTGCCGATCACCTTCATGGGCGATGTTTCCACGCCATTCACCACTTCGATGATGCGGTTCTGCACAAAGCCTCGGCTGAACTCCATCACATGGACCTTGCCATCACGGCGGATGGTCAGGCGCAGCATTTTGGACAGGGCGTTGACGCAACTGACGCCGACGCCGTGCAGGCCGCCGGAGACTTTGTAGCTGTTCTGGTTGAACTTGCCGCCGGCATGCAATTCGGTCAGGGCAATCTCGGCGGCACTGCGCCTGGGCTCGTGCTTGTCGTCCATTTTGACGCCCGTCGGAATGCCGCGCCCGTTGTCGACCACCGACACAGAGTTGTCGGAATGAATGGTGACCAGAATGTCGTCGCAGTGGCCGGCCAGCGACTCGTCAATCGAGTTGTCCACCACTTCGAACACCAGGTGGTGCAGGCCGGTGCCGTCCGAGGTGTCGCCGATGTACATGCCAGGACGCTTGCGCACTGCCTCCAGCCCTTCCAGAATCTGGATCGAGCCTTCGCCATAGGCCTCGGAGGCACCGATCTGGTGGGCGTCAATGGTGGGCTGGAAGTTGGAACTGTCGCTGGCGCCTTCACCGGTGTGAACGGCACTCAAATCATTTTCGGTGGGCTGAACTGGCGTGTTTTCTTCTGTCATGGCTAACTTCTTTAGGGATATCTCAAATTCTTGAAGGCCTGAGCCCACTATGGTTTCTTGCCCATCGTGGGTTTGAGCTTTGAATTGCTGCAAATCTTGCTGCGTTAAATGCGCATCGGCATCACCACGTATTTGAACGTGGCGTTGTCCGGAATCGTGAACAGAGCCGAGCTGTTGCCGTCGGAGAGCTCCAGTCGCACCATGTCCTGGCTCATGTTGGTCAGCGCATCAATCAGATAGGTCACGTTGAAGCCGATCTCAATGCTGTCACCGCCGTAATCGATGTCGAGCTCGTCCACCGCCTCTTCCTGCTCGGCGTTGTTGGATGCGACCCGCAGCGTGCCGGGGTCAATGTTCAGGCGCACGCCTTTGAATTTTTCACTGGTCAGGATCGCGGTGCGCTGCAAGGTGGCCAGCAAGGCGCTGCGGCCCAGGGTGATGCTATTCTGGTGATTTTTGGGAATAACCCGGTTGTAGTCCGGGAACTTGCCTTCTACCAGTTTGGTGACAAATTCCATGCCGTCAAAGCTGAACTTGGCTTGGTTGTTGGCAAACTGCATCTCAATGGCGCCCTGGGTGTCGGAGAGCAAGCGCTGCAGTTCAATGACGGTCTTGCGCGGCAGGATCACCTCTTGTTTGGGCACTTCCACATCCAGGGTGGCGGACGCAAAAGCCAGGCGGTGACCGTCGGTCGCCACCAGGCTGAGCTGGTTGCCTTCGGCAACGAACAGAATCCCGTTCAGGTAGTAACGGATGTCGTGCACCGCCATGGCAAATGACACCTGGCTGAGCAGGTCCTTCAATGTCTTTTGCGGCACGCTGAACACTGGGCCGAAGCTGGCGGCCTCCTGCACCAGCGGGAAGTCTTCGGCCACCATGGTTTGCAGCGTGAACCGACTCTTGCCGCCTTTGAGAATGAGCTTGGCGGCGCTCGACTCCAGCGACACGGTTTGATCCGCAGGCATCGTGCGCAAAATATCAATCAACTTGCGCGCGCCCACGGTGGTGGTGAAGTCGCCCGTGTCGCCGTCGAGCTCTGCCGTGGTGCGAATCTGAATTTCTAGATCGCTGGTGGTGAATTGCAGCGAAGTGCCTGTTTTTCGGATCAGCACATTGGCCAGGATCGGCAAGGTGTGTCGACGCTCGACGATGCCTGCTACCGACTGCAAAACCGATAGAACTTTGTCTTGGGTGGCCTTCAAAACGATCATGTCAACCTCTTTTAATTTCTGCAATTCAAATCAATAACGAATCAGGCGAGCCAAACCATTTGGCTCCACCATTCTCCCCTGTTTATCTACTCAATTAGCCCTTGAGCGTCTGCTCCAGCACATGAAGTTGTTGGTTCAACTCGGTCATTTGCTGGCGCTCACCGCCGATCTTTCGCACGGCATGCAAAACGGTGGTGTGGTCGCGTCCACCAAACAATTCGCCAATCTCAGGAAGGCTCTTCTGTGTCAGCTCCTTGGCCAGGTACATGGCAATTTGGCGCGGCCGGGCAATGCTGGCCGGCCGTTTTTTGGAGTACATATCCGCAATTTTTATTTTGTAGTAATCAGCCACTGTTTTTTGGATGTTTTCGACTGAAATCTGGCGGTTCTGGATGGAAAGCAGGTCGCGCAAGGCTTCGCGCGCCAGCAAGATCGAGATATCTTTCTGGTTGAACCGGGAATAGGCCAGAATTTTGCGTAACGCGCCTTCGAGTTCGCGCACATTGGAGCGAACATTTTTGGCCACAAAAAAGGCGACTTCTTCTGGCATCACAATGCCTTCAACCCGAGCTTTGTTGATCAAAATGGCGACCCGCATTTCCAACTCGGGGGGCTCGATCGCGACCGTCAGTCCGGAATCAAACCGCGATACCAGGCGCTCATGAATGTCTGTCAAACCCTTCGGATAGGTGTCGCTGGTCATCACGATGTGCGACTTTTTGGCCAGCAAAGCCTCGAACGCGTTGAAAAACTCTTCCTGCGTTCGTTCCTTGTTGGCAAAAAACTGGACGTCATCAATCAACAACAAATCCAGCGAGTGATAACGCTCTTTAAATTCATCAAAAGTCTTGCGCTGATAAGCCTTAACCACATCTGATACAAATTGCTCAGCATGGATGTAGAGAACTTTGGCGCTCGGCCGCTCGGCGAGCAGCCGATTGCCGACGGCATGCATCAAATGGGTCTTGCCCAAACCCACCCCGCCGTAGATGAAAAGCGGGTTGTACAGGTGCCCCGGCATGCCCGCAACGTGCATCGCCGCTGCACGTGCCATGCGGTTGGCGGTTCCTTCAATCAGGGTGTCAAAGGTCAGTGCGGTGTTGAGCCGGTTTTTGAGATTACCCGGGCTTCGATCATCGCCCAATTCGGGCGCCCCTTCCATCGCAATGGGTTCCACGGTGCGCTGAGTAGACTGGCTCCTGATGATGGTTTCCCGAGGAGCAAGCGCTAACTCTATTCGAATGGTTTGGCCCGAAAACATCTCCAGGAGGCTGGCGATGCGCTTGCTGTATTGAGCCCTGATCCAATCCAGCTTGAACCGGTTGGCAACGAAAATGGTGATTTGGGAAAGATCGTCCGCGACCTGCGCCGAAAGCGGCTTGATCCAGGTATTGAATTGCTGTTCCGGGAGTTCCTGTGCCAACTGATCAACACAGGTCTGCCACAGACCCTGTCCATCGCCAGCGCCCTTGAAGTCGGGTTGATTGGCGTATTGTCCCTCTGTCATTTTGTGATTGATTTCTGTGGATAGTTGTAGGTTCACGTAGCCGCACATTGTAATTTATCAAGCGTTTGTCCACAAGCCGAGAAAGGCTGCCGGCGCCGCTTGCGATGAACGCGATGGAGCCTGCGTTCATGAGCCAGTTTGCCGGGGCCTCGAAAGTTTGCGATAATCACGGGTTCCTCTAAACGTATTGGGGGAGTAAAGACAGCGGCCTGGTCATTTTTTGAAAAATTTGCGGGCCGTCATTGAGCCCTTTAGGATTTTCAAAATGAAACGCACTTACCAACCCTCCAAGATTCGCCGCGCCCGTACTCACGGTTTTCTGGTCCGCATGAAAACCCGTGGCGGCCGCGCTGTAATCAACGCTCGCCGCGCCAAAGGGCGCAAACGTCTGGCGGTCTGAGTCTGGCTACCCGACTAGTCTGCAACTGTGATTAGCTGTTCTGGCGCCGCTTCAAATTGCAGCGACTGAAGACGCGAAGTCAGTTTCAGGCTGTGCTGACTGGCAGCACGGTGGCCCGAACGACGCATTTCGCTTTGCACCGCGTAGTGCTTGATGGTGCGGCGGAAAGAAATGAGCCGCTAGCGTCGGAAATGGCGTCTAACCCGTTACTTTTTGCTTTGAGCGACGTGTGGCTAGGGGCCATGGTTGCCAAACGCTGGGCGAAACGGGCTGTCACGCGCAATGCCATCAAGCGTCAGATTTACAGTGTGAGCGCCGACTTTGCAGCAACGCTTCCTGTGGCGGCCTACGTCGTGCGCTTACGCGCTGCTTTTGGCTCCAAACAGTTCATCAGCGCCACGTCCGACGCGCTCAAGTTGGCTGTGCGACAGGAGTTGCAGCAGCTGTTGGCGCGGGCAACGGCGCGGTCGCAGGGGCTTGTTTTGAAGGATGGTGCGTCATGATCAAGGCCTTGTTGGTCGGTTTGGTCAAGGGCTATCGCTTGCTGCTCAGCCCGTGGCTGGGTTCGTCCTGCCGATTTGAGCCGACCTGTTCTGCCTATTCCCTTCAGGCCCTGCAAATGCACGGCGCGGCAGCGGGCAGTTATTTGACGTTGACGCGACTCGCACGTTGCCATCCCTGGTGCGCGGGCGGTTCTGATCCGGTTCCGAGTGAAAAACCCCGATTAAAGTCCCAGATGTTTACCCAGCTGGTTCACCATTCCTCTGAAAAGAAGTCTTCATGAACGATATTCGCCGCACCATTTTGTGGGTGATTTTTGGCTTTTCCATGGTTTTGCTGTGGGATCAGTGGCAGGTTTTTAACGGTCGCAAAGCCACTTTTTTCCCAAGCGCCGTCACCACGGCGCCAGCCGCTCGTCCGTCGGCGCCTGCATCCAGTGTGCCAACGGGTGTGCCGGCTACAAATTCTGTAGCTGCTAACCCACAGATGACGGGGGCTACAGGCCAATTAACCCCTTCAGCTGAGGCGTCTGCTGCGGCCCACGAACGTCTGGTGGTGACAACCGATGTACTCAAGGTCACTTTTGATACCGAGGGTGCGTCGCTGGTACAAACCGAGTTTGTCCAGCATGCCGACATGGCGGACAAGAGCAAGAAATTTATCCTGCTCGATAACACCCCGGCACATACCTACATGGCGCAAACCGGTCTGATTGCGGGGGCGGCAGGGGGCACCTTTCCGACGCACAAGACGGTCATGACCGTCGCGCCAGGGGAGCGCGCGCTGCCGGAAGGCAACAGTGAGTTGGTCATTCGGTTCGAATCCCCGGAACTCGGCGGCGTCAGACTGGTAAAAACCTTCACCTTCACCCGCGGCTCCTACGCCGTGGCGGTCAAGCACGAGGTGTTGAACGTCGGCGCAACTCCGGTGTCGCCGCAGTTGTACCTGCAGTTGGTGCGTGACGGCAGCAAGCCCGTGGGCGAGTCTTCTTTTTATTCCACGTTTACGGGCCCGGCGATCTACACCGAAGCCAAGAAATACCAGAAGGTCGCCTTCGAGGACATCGAAAAGAACAAGGTCGATGTCGAAAAGACAGCGGAAAACGGCTATGTGGCCATGGTGCAGCATTATTTTGCCAGTGCCTGGTTGCTGGGCGACGGGATCAAGCGTGACCTGTTTCTGCGCAAGGTCGACACCAATTTGTATGCGGTTGGCATGATCACCCCCTTGGACAACATTGCGCCCGGTGCCAGCAAGTCCGTGGAGGCGAGATTCTTTGCCGGACCGCAGGAAGAAAAGGTGCTTGAGTCGCTGACGCCTGGGCTGGAGCTGGTGAAAGACTATGGCTGGTTGACCATTTTGGCGAAGCCGTTGTACTGGTTACTCCATGCGCTTGAAAGCTTCATCGGCAACTGGGGGTGGTCCATTGTGGCCCTGGTGGTATTGTTGAAAGCAGCCTTTTACTGGCTCAATGCGAAGGCCTACGCCAGCATGGCCAAGATGAAGGCGGTCAATCCGAAGGTCACAGAGATGCGTGAGCGTCTGAAGGACAATCCGCAGCAAATGCAGCAGGAGATGATGCGCATCTACCGTGAAGAAAAAGTCAACCCAATGGGTGGTTGCTTCCCGATCATGATCCAGATACCGGTGTTCATCGCTTTGTATTGGGTGCTGCTCGCCAGCGTGGAAATGCGCAACGCACCCTGGATCCTGTGGATTCGCGACCTTTCATCGCCCGATCCATTTTACATTTTACCGCTGGTGATGACCTTGACGACCGTGCTGCAGACCTCCCTCAATCCAGCACCGCCAGACCCGATGCAGGCCAAGATGATGTGGTTCATGCCGCTGGCCTTCAGCGTCATGTTCTTCTTCTTCCCCGCAGGCCTGGTGCTGTACTGGATTACCAACAATATCCTGTCGATTGCGCAGCAGTGGCTCATCAACACCCGTATGGGCGTGCCGCCGAAGTTCCATCTGCCCAGTTTTAAATGACGAGCAATTCTGTGCATTTATCACAGGGGCGGCGCGGCGGCGACTGAGTTGCTGTGTCGCTGCCGCGCCATCAAGACCCGATTGTCGCCATTGCCACCGCCCCGGGCCGGGGCGCGGTGGGCATTGTGCGGGTCAGCGGGAAGGTTATTGGACCTTTGATCCAAGCGCTTCTTGGGCGGCAACTGCGGGCTCGTGAGGCGACCTACTTGCCATTTCTTGATCGCAGCCAGCTGGCGATTGACCAGGGCATCGCACTTTACTTCCCGGCGCCCCACTCGTTCACAGGTGAAGATGTGTTGGAGTTGCAGGCGCATGGTGGCCCGGTGGTGCTGCAATTGTTGCTGGCACGTTGCGTGGAGGCTGCGGCAGAGCGGGATCCCACCAGTCGGGGGCCTCGGCTCGCGGGGTTGCGACCAGCGTTACCGGGTGAGTTTTCAGAGCGTGCCTTCCTGAATGGCAAGATTGATCTGGCCCAGGCTGAGGCCATCGCTGACCTGATTGACGCCAGTACCGAGGCCGCAGCGCGCAGTGCCAGCCGGTCTTTGTCAGGCGCCTTCTCCCAAGAAATCCATCAACTGTGTGACGCCCTGGTTCATCTGCGCATGCTGGTGGAGGCGACGCTGGATTTTCCGGAAGAAGAGATCGACTTTCTGCGCCAGGCAGACGCGCAAGGGCAGTTATCAGCGCTGCAAGAGGCTCTGCAATCCGTGCTGCAAAAGGCGAGCCAGGGCGCGCTGCTACGTGAAGGGATCACGGTCGTGATCGCCGGTCAGCCCAACGTTGGCAAGTCGTCCCTATTGAATGCGCTCGCAGGGGCGGAGCTGGCCATCGTGACGCCGATCGCGGGCACCACCCGAGACAAAGTGCAGCAGACCATCCAGATTGAAGGGGTGCCGGTGCATGTGATCGACACGGCAGGCTTGCGCGACAGCGATGATGTGATCGAAAAGATTGGCATCGCTCGGACCTGGGATGTGATTGAGGCGGCCGACGCGGTGTTGTTCTTGCATGATCTGACACGGCAAAACGCTATTGATTACGTAGCTGCTGATCAAGTAATTGCGAGGGCTATAGCTGGTAAGTTGTCTTTAAATGTGCCGGTGATCGACATCTGGAACAAGAGCGATGCGGTTGACCGTGCTGGTTGCGATGGGGGTCTGTTATTGTCAGCCAAGACCGGTTCTGGATTAGACGTTTTGCGTCGGAGCTTGCTGGAGGTGGCGGGTTGGCAGTCCAGACCTGAAGGCGTCTACATGGCACGTGAGCGGCACGTGCAGGCACTGCGCCAGGTGGCCGCTCATTTGGTTGCGGCCAGTGCCCATTTGGCGGCCAAGATCCAGGCGCTTGATCTTCTGGCCGAGGAGCTTCGCTTGGCACAAAGCGCCCTGAATCAGATAACCGGAGAATTTTCGTCAGACGATCTTCTTGGCGTGATATTTTCGCAATTTTGTATCGGAAAATAGCATCGTTTGCTAGGTGCAAACAGCACAGTGACACCATACTCAGTCGCATCTTGAAGTCTGCCCAATGACTGGTATGAGGACAATCATTTTCTCCCGAGTTGAAAGAAATAATGTCAATATTCAATTGGTTCAGCAAGAAACGGTCTGCAACAGCAGCGCTGGAAGCGGCTGGTCCGGAACCGGGTAGCGTTGATGCGACGGCTCCATCGGCTGCCAGTCGCGATACCAGTCGCAAAACGGCGCGCCTTGAGCTCCGGCAACTCCTTTACAGCGTGGTGCGTGACTCGATGATTAGCGCCGGGGTGCTGGCGGCCAGTTACAGGTTCAAGGTGTTGTCCCTGGACGCGGCGGGACGCCAGTATCTCGTCATGATGGATCTGGCAGATAGGGTGGCAAGCGACACCGCACGTCTGGCCGAGATTGAAGACCTGATGGTTCAGTCGGCCAAGATGCGGCATGACATTTTGGTCAAGGCTGTTTACTGGCGTGTGAACGATCACGTCTCGACAGGCCTGCCGTCCAGTCAGGCCACCCCCCTGTCGCCAACGTCCAGAGCGGCGTCTGAATCGAAAACTGCCAGACCGTCAGAAGGCCCGACGATGGCGCACAACCAGGCACCTCACTATGAGCCATTACAGCAAGATGAAGTGGCCGCCTTCAAGAGGGCGCTGGCAAGTGCAAGCGCTTCGGTGCCTCTGTCAGCTTCAGGGAAAATTGTGACTTCAGGACGCCGCAATCCAGCGCCGCCCGAAGAGTTTGAGGATACGCAAATGGCGGATCCTGACGAGCGTCCTTCGCCCTTGGGCGTCACCCAGTACGGCGATCTGAGTTAGCGACCTGGTCGGAGTTCATTGCCCGGCAAAGTCAAGCAGGGTGAAAAGCGCAACACCTGCGGCGCGCAGCTTGTCAGAGCCGCCAAGCTCTGGCAAGTCAACAATGGCAGCTCCTTCAATGACCTGCGCCCCGAGTTTTTCAAGTAATTTCATGCCCGCCATCATGGTGCCGCCAGTAGCGATCAGATCGTCAATGAGCAAGACGCGATCACCCGGTTTGACGGCGTCGGTGTGCAGCTCAACGGTGGCACTGCCATACTCCAATTCATAGGTCTCTTCCACCGTAGTGAAAGGCAGTTTCCCCTTCTTTCGGATTGGCACAAAGCCTACATTGAGCTCGTAAGCAACCACCGCCCCCAAAATAAAACCGCGGGCATCCAGCCCGGCAACCACATCGGGTCGCATGGCGGGGTCCATGTAGCGGTGGACAAAGGCGTCGATCAATATCCGGAATACCTTGGCATCCTGCAAAAGCGGTGTGATATCGCGAAACTGAACGCCCGGTGCAGGCCAATCAGGGACGGTGCGAATGTGCGCTCGGAGGTACTGGTTGACGGTTAAATTTTGCATGAGACATCGCGTTAGGGCTGGAGTTGGTATTGTGCCTCGTGCTTGTTTCCGGCTGGCCGGGGCCAGTCAACCCTTGAGCAATTTCTGTTCGGCCGACGCAAGCGCTTCTGCTTTGCCCGAGAGCACGAGCGTGTCGCCTTCTTGAATCAGCAAGTCCTGGCTGACTGACTTGACTTGACCTCCGCTGCGACGCAGGCTGACAATGCGAACACCTACAACCATTGGGGCGAGTTGGCTAAGCGGCTTGCCCACAACCTTTGCACCCAGTGGCAGCGTCAGCGAGGAGAGGCGGTCCTGGTTGACTTCATCGACAGAGTCGTCGTCGGCCCCGTGAAAGTAGCCGCGCAGCAGGCTGTAACGCGCATCACGCTGGTCCCGCACAATGCGAATCACCCGCCGCATTGGCACCCCCACCAAGGCCAAGGCATGGCTGGCCAACATCAGCGAGCCTTCGATCGCCTCCGGTACCACCTCGGTCGCCCCGGCCTTGCGCAGGGCCTCAAGATCGTGATCATCTTGCGTTCGCACGATGACTGGCACCTGTGGCGCATGGTCGCGCGTATGGGCCAGGACTTTCAAGGCGCTCTGGACTTCGAGGTAAGTGATGACCACGGCGCTGGCGCGGGCCAGCCCGGCGGCGATCAGAGCCTGCAGCCGCGCCGCGTCACCAAAAACCACCGAGTCGCCGGCGACGGCGGCCTGACGCACCCGGTCCGGATCTAGATCGAGCGCGATATAGGGTATGTTTTCTTGCTCAAGCATGCGCGCCAGATTTTGGCCACAGCGACCATAGCCGCAAATGATGACGTGCCTGTTGGCCTTGATGGACTTGCGGGCAATGGAGGTCATTTGCAGCGACTGTTGCAGCCATTCGCTGCTGACCCACTTCAAAACGATTTGATTGCTGTACATGACGATAAATGGCGTGGCCAGCATCGAGAGCACCATGCTGGCGAGTATGGGATTGAGCAGTGAGGGCGGTACCAGCGCATTGGACTGAGCGAGTGTCAACAACACGAACCCGAATTCGCCGGCTTGTGCCAGATACAAGCCGGTGCGCAGTGAAACACCGGTGGTGGCACCCAAGGCCCGTGCCAGCAGGCCCACCAAGGCGGCCTTGAAAACAACCGGGACGGAGACCAGCAGCAGTACCAGTGGCCAGCGTTCCAGTACCAGTCGCCAATCCAGCATCATGCCAATGCTGATAAAAAACAGACCCAGCAGTACATCGTGAAAGGGCCTGATATCCGACTCCACCTGCTGTTTATATTGTGTCTCCGAGATCAGCATGCCAGCAATAAAGGCCCCCAGCGCCAGGCTCAAGCCCGCGAGCTCTGTCAACCAGGCTAACCCCAGCGTAATGAGCAGCAGGTTTAGCACAAACAGCTCTTCACTCTTGCGTCGAGCCACGAGCGTCAGCCAGAAGCGCATCAGGCGCGGCCCCCCGACCAGCAACAAAGCAATCAGCAGTGTCGCCTTCAGGCTGGCGAAGGCAAGAGTCTCAAAAAGCTGCTCGGCCGATGCCCCCAGTGCCGGAATCAGCACCAGCAGGGGTACCACTGCCAAATCCTGGAACAACAAAATACCCATGACCCGCTTGCCGTGCTCCGATTCCATCTCCAGTCGCTCGGTCATCAGCTTGACCACAATGGCCGTGCTGCTCATGGCCAACGCGCTTGAAAGCGCCAGCGCGGTCTGCCAACCCATGCCCCATACCGTCGGCGCCATCATGGCTAGACCGAACATGGCCGCCGTGGCGCCCAGCATGGTCAGCAGCACTTGGAAAAATCCGAGTCCAAACACATGGCCGCGCATGGCGCGCAGCTTGGGCAAATTGAACTCCAGCCCAATGACAAACATCAGAAAGACCACACCGAACTCGCCCAAATGGCGCACGCCATCCGCGTTTTTCGCCAATGCCAAGGCGTTGGGTCCAATCACGACCCCAACTGCCAAGTAGCCGAGCATGGGTGGCAATTTCAAAGACCGACACGCCACTACGCCCAGCACAGCGGCCAGCAAATATAGAAGTGTCAAGTCAAGCGGATTCACCCCCAGATACTAACAAGCAGATGGCGTCGATAAAATGTCCAAATGACACTTCAACACACCCAGTTTTCAACAACTCAGGCGGAGCGGGCATTGCGCCTAGCCCGCGACACACTGGATATTGAAGCCGCCGCCGTGCTGGGCCTGAAGAGGAATTTGGGCGACTCGTTCGCCCGCGTTGTGACCATGGTCCTTGACGTGCGCGGCCGCGTGGTTGTCATGGGTATGGGTAAGAGTGGACATATTGGTCGGAAGATCGCCGCAACCTTGGCATCTACCGGCACACCCGCCCTATTTGTGCACCCGGGAGAGGCGAGCCATGGTGATCTCGGCATGATCAAATCTGTTGACTTGGTGTTGGCTATCTCAAACAGTGGTGAGTCTGAGGAGTTGACGTCGATCCTGCCGGTCCTCAAGCGCTTGGGCGCGCGCCTGATCGCGATGACGGGCAATGCCGAATCCACTCTAGCTCGCCATGCAGATGTTTTTCTTGATTGTGGGGTTGAAAAAGAAGCCTGTCCCCTGAATCTGGCGCCAACGGCCAGCACGACCGCGCAGCTGGCGTTGGGCGATGCGCTGGCGGTGGCGCTATTGGATGCACGTGGGTTCAAGGCTGAAGACTTCGCCCGCTCTCACCCCGGCGGCGCATTGGGCCGTAAGCTGCTCACGCATGTCAGTGATGTCATGCGTACGGGCGATGCCGTTCCCCACGTCGCGCCACAAGCTAATTTCAGCGACTTGATGCGGGAGATGAGTGTCAAGGGTTTGGGTGCTACCGCCGTCGTGGATGATCATTTGAATGTCCTGGGGATCTTCACCGATGGCGACTTGCGTCGCCTGGTGGAGCAGGGCATTGATTTGCGCACGACCACAGCCGCTCAGGTGATGCACCCGAATCCCAGCACTATTGCCCGCGATGCCCTGGCGGTCGCCGCCGCCGAAATGATGGAAATGCGTTGTATTACCAGTGTGCTGGTCGTGGATGCGGAGGGCCATCTCTGTGGCGCGCTCAACAGCAATGACTTGATGCGCGCGAAGGTGATCTGATGATGCCCGCTGCGCTGAATTTTTCGACTGAGTTGCTGCTTCAGGCGCAGGGAATTCGTGTCGCTTTCTTTGATGTGGACGGGGTCCTGACTGATGGCGGGCTGTATTTCACCGAGCAAGGCGAAACCATAAAGCGCTTCAATACGCTTGATGGTCATGGGCTTAAGCTGCTTCAACGAGCGGGCATCACCCCGGTTGTGATCACCGGGCGCGACTCAAAACCTTTGCGTTTGCGCTTGACCGCTTTGGGCATCGTGCATGCGCACTATGGCACTGAGGACAAGCACCCGGTCGCCGAACAAACGCTCAAAGTCTTGGGGTTGAACTGGGGCCAAGCGGCTGCGATGGGCGACGACTGGCCGGATCTTGCCGTCATGCAGCGTTGTGCACTGGCCTGCGCGCCGAGCAATGCGCACACGGAGGCTAAGGCGTTGGCCCATTACGTCACCCATGCCAGAGGAGGCGAAGGGGCGGCAAGAGAGTTGTGTGATCTGCTGCTAATGGCAAGCGGACGATACGCTGCGTTGCTGAGGGAATATCTCCAGTGAAAAATCTGATGCGTGTGTTGGGCGATCGAGTAGCGCTTTACCTGCCCGTCATCTTGATGGGTCTGTTTGCGTTAGGCACCTACTGGCTGGTTAGGAGTACGCCGCTGCCAATCTTGCACGGACCTGAGACGCAGGTGCGACACGAGCCAGACTACTTCATGCGTAAGTTCTCGGTCAAGTCGTTTGATGGTGCGGGGCGGCTTAAAAGCGAGGTGCTGGGGACCGATGCCCGTCACTTTCCAGACTCGGATACTCTGGAAGTTGATCTCGTGCGCATGCGTTCCTTCGACGAAGGCGGCGGCTTGACTATAGCAACAGCGAAACGTGCGGTGACCAATGCTGACGCCACTGAAGTGCAGCTACTTGGCGAGGCGCGTGTCGTGCGCGAGCCGACAGGCGACAAGGCGGGGCAAGTCCAGCCAAGAATGGAATTTCGAGGAGAGTTTCTGCATGCGTTCATGGAAACGGAACGTGTCACATCGCATAAACCGGTGGAACTGACACGTGGAAGCGACAGATTTACTGCTGATGCGATGGATTTTGACAACCTCAAGCGCGTGATGGAACTCAAAGGGCACGTTAAAGGAACGTTGATGCCAGTCGCTGCGAAATAGATAGCGCATGAGGAGGGCCTGCACGGGCATCATCAGCCGCGTCATTGGCGCCGGGGCGCTTCTTGTTGCTTATGCAAACCGTCCCGACAAGGTGCCATGGATTGAGGTTGACCGTCAGTTATCGCGTTCGCCCCGGGCCACTCGCATGCCTGAAGCGGACCTTGGATACAAGAAATAATTCGAGCGGAGTTCTCAATCCAAGGCTCGAAGATTACGAGTGAATCCCAAAAGCGCAACAAAACAAAAAAGGGCCGCAAGGGCCCTTTTGTTCGGTTGGCTAAATGCCAGTCGAGTGCTTAGTAGCTGCTACGGCCACCGCCGTAACCGCCGCCGCCACTGCGGCCGGCACCGCCGCCAGCGCCACCGCCGTAACCGCCGCCACCACCGCCACCACCGCTACGGCCAGCGCCACCGCCGTAACCGCCACCACCAGCGCCACCACCGAAGCCGCCGCCACCAGTGCGGGGAGGACGGGCTTCCATCGGACGAGCTTCGTTCACCACGAGACCGCGGCCACCGTATTGTTGACCGTTCATGCCGGCAATAGCGGCCTGCGCCTCAGCGTCGCTGCCCATTTCCACAAAGCCGAAGCCTTTGGAGCGGCCGGTATCACGTTCCATCATGACCTTGGCGCTAGTGACGGTACCGTGTGCGGCAAATGCTTGCTGCAGGTCTTCGTCACGGAAAGTGTAGGGCAGGTTGCCCACGTAAAGTTTGTTGCCCATGAAAGGACTCCTCAAAATAACTCAAAACGCGATGGAGTCCAAAACCGCTATTACCACGCCATCAACAAACGAATGAAGACTTAAAGCAGACGCGAAACTGACTAAACACCGCAAACTTGTAAAGCCTTTTCTGACAATACCGACGAATTATGCTGCAAAAAAAAATTGTTGACAAACTATTTTGTAAAATTTCTTAAATTTTAAGCTTTGACGTCCACCATGGCCCCTTCTCTCCCTTGTCAAACGCTGTTCCCCCGACTTTTGTCACGCAAGTGGTTGATCTCTGGCGTAAAGGGCAAGGACTGGCGGATGAGTCACACTCTGGCCAGGCCGACCCAACGACAAGACAGGTAAATCCCACGCAGTCAGCACGCCAGGCGTGCGCTGGTACCTCGCTATCCTTGTCCAACGTGTGAAGCCAGTGGAACGCCGCACGTCGGGTCGCGCGCCACAATTTGCGCTGCTGTCATAGACGCGCAGTACGCTTGCCTGCTCTCGTTAACGAATGCCCTGCCCTTGTGTCCCTGGCAGCGCGCGGTGACTTTTTGCCACTAGCTTGCGCAGATTTCCAGAAAAATCAAATCAGCGCACCCAGGCGCTGCGCCATACCAAAGGCGCTCATGTCGCCACTGATGGCCGACTGGTTCGTCTGTCCTTGGCGCGGCGCGGCAGATCCTACGACATTGGATTGCCTTGCCCGTGAATACCGAAAGTAGACTTTTCGTAAAAATAGTCAAAATAGCGTTGACGACTGACGAAAAGCGTTGCATAATTGCTGGCTTCGCTTGAAAAAGTATGAAGTATCTGCCTAACGAAGGCGATGTGAGTGGTTCATATCGCTGCCGACAGGCCCAAGACTGACTAGAAAACTGCAATTCGCCGTCCCTAGTGACGGCGAATTGAGGTACTTAGTGCAAGTTGGGAATAATTGAAATGATCCAAGTTGAATCTCGATTAGAAGTTGCCGACAATACCGGCGCGAAGTCCGTTCTGTGCATCAAGGTGCTTGGCGGATCTAAGCGGCGCTATGCAAGCGTTGGCGATGTTATTAAAGTCAGCATTAAAGAAGCGGCACCACGCGGTCGCGTCAAAAAAGGCGAGATCTACAGTGCGGTGGTGGTTCGCACGGCCAAGGGCATTCGTCGTAGTGACGGCTCGCTGGTCAAATTCGACGGCAATGCAGCAGTGTTGCTGAATGCCAAATTAGAGCCAATCGGCACCCGTATCTTCGGCCCAGTAACGCGAGAGTTGCGCACTGAGAAGTTCATGAAGATCGTGTCTCTGGCTCCTGAAGTTTTGTAAGGACGCACCATGAACAAGATTCGCAAAGGCGATGATATCATCGTGCTCGCCGGGCGTGACAAGGGTAAGCGCGGCAAAATTGCTTTGCGCAAAGATGACTCCTATGTACTCGTCGAGGGTATCAATGTTGTCAAAAAGCATACCAAACCAAATCCTCTCAAGGGTACGGTTGGCGGCATCGTTGAAAAGTCTATGCCCATCCACCAGTCTAACGTAGCCATTTTCAATGTGGCAACCGGTAAGGCTGACCGAGTAGGCGTCAAGCTGGCGGCTGATGGTAAACGTGTTCGCGTTTACAAGTCCAGCGGTGAAGAAATCAAGGTGGCATAAACATGGCTCGTTTGCAACAACATTTTCGCGAAAAATTGGCGCCGGAGTTGATGGCCAAGTTTGGTTACACGTCTCCAATGCAGGTGCCGCGTCTTACCAAGATTACCTTGAACATGGGTGTCAGTGAGGCTGTGGCCGACAAAAAGGTTATGGATCACGCAGTCAGTGACCTAGGCAAGATTGCGGGTCAGAGGCCGGTGGTCACCATGTCTAAGAAAGCCATTGCCGGCTTTAAGATTCGTGAGAATCAGGCGATTGGCTGCATGGTTACGCTGCGCGGCGTGCAGATGTTTGAGTTTCTGGATCGCTTCGTGACCGTGGCTCTGCCGCGTGTCCGAGACTTTCGGGGTATATCCGGTCGCGCGTTTGATGGTCGTGGCAACTACAACATCGGCGTCAAAGAGCAAATTATCTTCCCTGAAATTGAATACGACAAGGTGGATGCCTTGCGCGGTCTCAATATCAGCATCACCACAACGGCCAAGACCGATGAAGAGTGCAAAGCACTGCTCACAGGTTTCCGTTTCCCGTTCAAAAACTGAGGTGACCCGTGGCTAAAATGGCTTTAATCCAGCGCGAGCTGAAGCGCGACAACCTGGTCGCTAAATACGCGAAAAAACACGCGGAATTCAAGGCAATTGCAAGCGACGTCAAGCGCAGCGATGAAGAGCGCGCTGCGGCTCGTCTGGGTTTGCAAAAGCTCCCTCGTAATGCGAACCCGACTCGTCAGCGTAATCGTTGCGCCATCACCGGGCGCCCTCGTGGTACGTTCCAGCACTTTGGTTTGGCGCGTGCAAAGATTCGTGAAATGGCTTTTGCAGGGGAAATTCCCGGCATAGTCAAGGCCAGCTGGTAAGCGGTAGGAGACATAGATATGAGCATGAGTGATCCCATCGCCGACTTGTTGACACGCATTCGCAATGCACAAATGGTGGCCAAAACCACCGTGAGCGTCCCTTCTTCCAAGGTGAAGATCGCAATTGCGCAAGTGTTGACTGAGGAAGGCTATATTGATAGCTTCAACGTTAACGCCAATGACGGCAAGCCTCAACTTGAAATTGTCCTGAAATATTACGCCGGTCGCCCGGTGATTGAGCGTATTGAGCGCGTTAGCCGTCCCGGCTTGCGCGTTTACCGTGGCAGTGATGCCATCCCCCAAGTCCAAAACGGCCTGGGTGTGGCAATAGTCACGACTCCCAAGGGCGTCATGACTGATCGCAAAGCGCGCGCTACCGGTGTCGGTGGTGAAGTGTTGTGCTACGTCGCCTAAAGCGTGACATTGAGGAGAAATAGAAAATGTCCCGTATAGGAAAAATGCCCGTCGCCGTCCCGGTTGGCGTGGATGTGTTGGTCAAGGAAGATCAGATCAGTGTCAAAGGCGCTGGCGGCAGTCTGTTCTTGACCCAAAACGCGTTGGTCAAAGTGACCAGTGATGCTGGCGCGCTGAGTTTTCAGCCTGCGAACGACTCTCGCGAAGCAAACGCCATGAGCGGCACCATGCGTCAGTTGGTGAACAACATGGTAGTCGGAGTGACCAAGGGTTTTGAGAAAAAGTTGAATCTTGTTGGCGTGGGCTACAAAGCCCAGGCGCAGGGTGCAAAGCTCAATCTCACCGTGGGATATTCCCATCCAGTCAACAAGGATATGCCGGCTGGTATCTCTGTTGCGACCCCTACCCCGACTGAAATCGTGATCAAGGGTGCGGACCGCCAGCGCGTAGGCCAGGTGGCTGCTGAGATTCGTGCAATTCGTCCGCCGGAGCCCTACAAAGGCAAAGGTATCCGTTACTCGGACGAAAAGATCACGATCAAAGAAACCAAGAAGAAATAAGGAGCTGCAACATGTTGACCAAAAAAGAGCAGCGTCTTCGCAGGGCGCGTCAAACCCGGATTCGCATCGCCACTCAGGGCGTTGCCCGTCTGACGGTAAATCGTACAAACCTGCATATTTATGCCAGTGTCATTTCTGGCGACGGCGTCAAAGTATTGGCAAGCGCATCCACGGCAGAAGTCGAAATGCGCAAATCGTTGGGCGGTTCGGGCAAAGGCGGCAACGTTGCCGCTGCCCAAGCCATTGGCAAGCGTCTGGCTGAAAAAGCCAAGGCGGTTGGTGTTGAAAAAGTTGCGTTTGATCGTGCAGGCTTTGCGTACCATGGCCGCGTCAAGGCGCTGGCAGATGCAGCACGTGAAG
>NZ_JAAFHA010000070.1 GCF_010365055.1 Rhodoferax sp. | reverse complement strand
GGCGCAGTCACACCAGCGCCGAATCCCAGGCCGCATCAGAGACTCAGTGCGCCTCTTTCCATTTCGCCGAGTTGACCCAGTAGTCAAGATTCTGTTGAAGGCGACCGTCGAGCGTGGTCTGGTCAATGAACAAATTGATCCAGATCAGCAGGTCGAGGGAGTCGTAACGGGTTGCATAGGCCAAAGGCTCTTTGGCCAGCAGTTCCGGCATGATTTTGAAGGTGCCCTTGGGGTAGCCGGCCGACTGGCCCGCCACGGCTGAGCTGTCATTGAGCAGGCAGTCGGCTTGTCCATTCTTCACAGCGTCGAGCAGCAAAGTTCCGCCGCCTTTGTAGCTCTTGATTTCACCCTTTTCAAAAACGGTTTTTGCCAGCTTCTCGCCGGTGCTGCCAAACAGAACGGCGATTTTTGTACCGGGCGCCTTGCAGGCCGCAGTGGAAGTGAATTTACTCCCGGCCTTGGCCGCCACAACCGGGCCGATGTAGATGAAAGGCTTGGTGAAAGCAACTTTCACAGCGCGCGCCAGGGTCGGCGTCATGTCGGCCGCGAGTAAGTCGGCTTTGCCGGAAATGAGGGCTGGCAACAGTCCGTCCCAGTCGAGGTCAAGAAAGACCGCCTTGACGCCCATCTCCTTGGCCATCAATTTGGCAAGCTCCACGGAACTGCCGGTGCGCTCCCCGTTCTTGTCGATCATGGAAAACGGAGGGCCCTGTGTTTGAACCGCGATCCTCAGTTCGCCGCGCTTTTGAATATCGTCCAGGGTGGACGCGTGAGCGAGGGCTGCGACACCAAAGTAGCCCAGGCAGGACAGCAGTATCGCGGGCAAAAAATTCAACTTCTTCATTTACGTTCTCCTCTAATAATCTCCTTGGAAGACCATCCTCCAAGACAGAAACCAATCTTCAAGCGTTCTCCGGCTTGGGGGTGGCGACGCCAGCGGCAATGCCGCCATCGACACCTTCCTCCCAGCAACCCCGAGGCAGGTTGACCCATTTTTCATGTGATTTCATCACGACGAAAGTTTCACTGCGGCTGATCACCCCAGGCGCGGCAACGCGGGGAAGAAGTTCGCTTGTGAAGCGGTAAAGATCTTGAACATCGCCGGCCACCAGGACCTCCACGATCAAGTCGAAACGACCGGTCACCAGGCTCACGGAAGTCACAAATGGCACGTCAGCGATTTTCTTCATCAGCTCGTCAAGATGCCCCTGCGCGTTGGCGTTGATGCCCACAATGGCGGCAATGAGCTCCGGCCTTTCCGACAAATTCAGCAGGCCGACAATTTTCAGAATGTTCTTGTCAATCAGCGACCGCAAGCGTGTTCGCACCGTTGGCGGACTCAGCTGCAGTTTCTCTGCCAGCTGATTCACGCTGTCCTGCCCGTCACTGGAAAGCAACTTGGCCAGGCGCCGATCGGTGGGGTCAAGAAATTCGCGCATAGACTTAGAGTTAATAATGTTAGTTGATTTTTTTCCAAAAGAAAAATAACAACATAAAAATAATTCTATTTGCAAAAAAACAGACCCATATCAGTGTTTACACCTAGATACACCAAGATTGCTCCAAGACGCCCAATCGGGTTCGGGCGAAGGCGGCTTTGACATCGGAGCCGTTCGTGCCCTGACCGTTTTAAGGGAGATCAGCGGTAGGGTGATACCGATTCAGGGTTGGGGGGATTTCAGCGAAGAACTGAAGTGGCGTCATCGGCGTGCCGGCCAGAGGTCACTCCCCGTCGCGCAGTCAATGAAAATCCCCGAAGTAAGCTGCGGCGTATGGGACACCAAAATAACAAAGGCAGGGCAATAGCCCCCAAGGGACGGGAAATTTACCCCGCGTGATTCAAACGGCGGCTGTGACCACAACCTCAATTTTCCAACCGGGCTTGGCCAGCGCTGCTTGCACGGTTGCACGCGGCGGTGTCTGACCGGGAACGACCCAAGCATCCCAAACCGCGTTCATGCCGGCAAAGTCGACCATGTCGGTCAGAAAAATCTGGGTCATCAAAATCTTGCTCTTGTCGCTGCCGGCACGGGCCAGCAAAGCGTCGATTTCCGCAAGAATCTGTCCAGTTTGGCCTTGAATGTCTGCGCTGGCGTCACTCGCAACCTGACCAGCCAAGTAGATCGTGCCATTGTGTACGGCCACCTCGGACATGCGTGCGCCGATTTCTAAGCGTTGGATCATTCAGTTACCTTTTGTGTGATTCGTGGCCAAGATAGCACGAGTCTGCCTGTTTAGAGCGTAGTAGCCAAATGTGACCTTCAAATTTCTGCCAGTACACGGGCCTACAACGACCACCGCCTCAGCGACTGGTATCTGGAGGTTATTTTCGGCAACGCTACGGCTGCTTTTTGTCTTCAACGCGGCAATTGGCACCTCTGTCCAAATGACCATCCCCGCCGACTCAAACCCGCGGCGCCACGGCAAAGCGCGCATAACCGCGCGCGCGCAGCTGACAAGCGGGGCACTCGCCGCAGCCATAGCCCCAGGCATGGCGGTGCTCGCGGTCCCCCATATAACAGGTATGGGTGTGTTCGATGATCAGGTCCACCAGCGCATCACCACCGCCTGCCACGCCGGATTTTTCGCCCAGTTCGTGCGCCAGTGACCAAGTGGCGGCTTTGTCGATCCACATCAGCGGGGTTTCAATCAAGAAGCGTTTGTCCATGCCGAGCGAGAGCGCGAGCTGCATCGCCTTCATCGTGTCGTCGCGGCAATCGGGGTAGCCGGAAAAGTCGGCTTCACACACCCCGGTGACCAGCACCTGCAGGTCGCGCCGGTACGCCACCGCCGCAGCGAGCGTTAAGAACAGCAGGTTGCGCCCCGGCACAAAGGTGTTCGGCAGGCCGCCCTGTTCCATCTTGAAAGCCGTGTCGCGCGTGAGCGACGTGTCGCTGACCTCGCCCAGCACCGCCAGGTCCAGCAGATGGTCCTCGCCCAGCTTCTCGGCCCAGTGAGGGAATTTGGCGCGGATCTCGTTCAGCACGACCAGGCGCGCGTCGAGCTCGACCAGGTGGCGCTGGCGGTAGTCAAAGGCAATGGTTTCGACCCGCTCGTATTTGGACAGGGCCAGCGCCAGGCAGGTGGTCGAATCCTGGCCGCCAGAAAAAAGAACCAGGGCTGTGGTGTGCATCATGAGACGGTGGGGGAAATGTGGGGTGGGCCGGACTCAATATGGATTTTCAAACCCGAGTCGGGCCATGATCTCGCTCTCGCGCAGCTCCATGACCTGGGCGTCCTCTTCTTCGTCGTGGTCCCAGCCTTGGGCGTGAAGTGCGCCGTGCACCAGCAGGTGGGCGTAGTGCGCTTGCAGCGTCTTGCCTTGTTCCTTGGCTTCTTTGGCTACTACCGGTGCGCACAGCACCAGGTCGGCCGTGACCACGGGCTCCTGCGTGTAGTCGAAAGTCAGCACATTGGTGGCGTAGTCTTTTTTACGGTAGTCGCGGTTCAAGGCCTGGCCCTCCTCGGCGTCGACGATGCGCACCGTGATTTCGGCGTCGCTTTGCAGCGCGTGGCAAATCCAGCGCGCCACTTTGTGGCGGGGCAGGGCGGCGCGGTGCAGGGCGGCATTTTCAAGTTTGCCAAATTGCAGGGAAAGCGTCAGCTGGTTTAACATATTTTTAAGTAAATTAGGGCGCTAGCCCGCGTGGAATAGGCGTGAGTAGCTATTGTTTCAGTAGTTAGTCGGCTCAGACCGAATTTTTGCGCGCACGCACCCGCGGTTTTGGTCCTGCCACCTCATCGTCGAAGTCGTCGTCCTGGCGTCGCTGCGCTGCGCTGGCGCGCCCGGGCGCATCGTAGGCATCCACAATGCGCGCGACCAGCGGGTGCCGCACCACGTCCGCACTGGTCAGGCGGCAGATCGCAATGCCGGGCACGCGCTTGAGCACACGCTCGGCGTCGATCAAGCCGCTGAGCTGGGTTTTGGGCAGGTCGATCTGGCTCACGTCGCCGGTGATCACCGCTTTGGAGCCGAAGCCGATGCGGGTCAAAAACATCTTCATCTGCTCGGGCGTGGTGTTTTGCGCCTCGTCCAGAATCACAAAGGCGGTGTTGAGCGTCCTGCCGCGCATGAAGGCCAGCGGCGCGACCTCGATGGTCTGGCGCTCAAACGCTTTTTGCACCTGCTCAAAGCCCATCAGGTCGTACAGCGCGTCGTACAGCGGGCGCAGATACGGGTCGATCTTTTGCGCCAGATCGCCGGGCAAATAACCGAGGCGCTCGCCGGCCTCCACCGCCGGGCGCGTCAGCACGATGCGCTGGACGGCGCTGCGCGCCAAGGCATCCACGGCCATCGCCACCGCCAGGTAGGTTTTGCCGGTGCCGGCCGGGCCGATGCCAAAGGTGATGTCGTGGCTGGTGATGCTGTCGAGATAAGTGGCCTGGTTCAGCGTGCGCGGTTTGAGGTCGCTGCGCTTGGTCTTCAGGCCCGGGCCGTCAGCGTCATTCAAGTCGGCGTCACCCGCCAGCATCAGTTGCACCGTGGCAGGCTCGATCGGGCGCGCTGCGATCTCGTACAAGGCTTGCAGCATTTCCATGCCGCGCTTGGCATTGGCCTTGCTGCCATCGACCTTGAACTGCTCGTGCCGATGCGCAATTTTGACTTGCAGCGCGACTTCGATCGTGCGCAGGTGCTCGTCCATCGGGCCGCACAGGTGCGACAAGCGGGTGTTGTTCGGCGGGGAGAACAGGTGTCGGAGAATCAAGTTGGTAATTCCTGAAAAAGGTCACTCAGGATAGCCTGATAGTGACGTGGTATTGGCAAAACCCTGCAAAAACTTCGCATGGGGCCGGGACACTTGGGCAAGCCCAAGAGGCTGTTTGCGCAAGAGGCCCATGTCGCAAGCGCTGCGCAGACCCCAGGCTCGGTGCCCTCAAGCGACTGCGCTGCAAAAAAAGTCGCGGTCAGCGGTCTAAAATGAATCGGCCCCTCGACCTACTGTGATCCACATGAACTATACGCAGAAACTAACCTTGTCCATGCTCGTTCCCACCGCGATGGTGGCAGGCGCCGGTTCTGCGGTGGTGCTGGGCGCCCTGTGGCTCCAGGGCAAAGCGCGCGTCGAGCCGTCCCAGGTGATTGCCGACTATCTGGCCATAGGCTGTCAGCTGACGGCGCTGCTCACAACGATTTGCGTGGCCGCCTGTATCGGTTTCACGGTCTGGATTCGACGCACAGCCGAGAGCGTGCTGGGGGGCGATCCCTCGGTGTCCAGTTCGGCCCTGGGTGCCCTGGCCGATGGCCATTTGGCGCTCGACCTGCCTGAAGCCAAGCAGGGCAGCCTGCTCCATTCACTCAAGCGTCTGGCGACCGTGCTGCAGTCCACGATTGGGGAAATCCGAAATTCAACCCAAAGCATTTCAGTCGCTTCCAGCGAAATCGCCTTTGGAAATCAGGACCTCAGCGTTCGCACCGAGCAGACCGCCAGCAATCTGCAGCGCACGGCATCGGGCATGGCCGAGCTCACCAGCATGGTGCGGCAGTCGGCCGATGCCGCCAGCCAGGCCAACCAGTTGGCGACCTCGGCCTCAGAAGTGGCGCTCCGGGGTGGCGCCATGGTGGGCCAGATGGTGTCCACCATGGACGACATCAACCAGAGCTCCCGGAAAATCTCCGACATCATCGGCACCATCGATGGCATCGCGTTCCAGACCAACATCTTGGCCCTCAATGCGGCAGTCGAGGCCGCCAGGGCCGGGGAGCAGGGCCGCGGCTTTGCCGTGGTGGCCAGCGAGGTGCGCAGCCTGGCCAGTCGCAGTGCGGAAGCAGCGAAGCAAATCAAGAGCCTGATTGGCGCCTCGGTGGAGAAGGTGGAGTCGGGTTTGCGCCTGGTGCAGACCACGGGCGGCACCATGGATGAAATTGTGGCGTCGGTCAAACGGGTGAGCGACATCATTGGCGAAATTACGGCGGCAGCAGCAGAGCAATCTCAGGGCATCACCGAAGTCAACACCGCCATCAGCGAGCTCGACCAGATGACGCAGCAGAATGCGGCGCTGGTGGAGCAGTCGGCCGCCGCAGCGGAAAGCCTCAAGAGCCAGGCTCAGAACCTGGCACAAGCGGTCGCCGTGTTCAAAGTGTCCGACAATGAGCGCTTGTTGGATCAATGAAAGACCGTGCCGGGTTTCGTTGCGGACCGCCTGATTGAGTCAAACGATGCCGCCATGGCATGGACGGCCCTTCCCTGGCCTAGCGCTGATACCCGTTGCGCCGCCAGGAGCGGTTGGCATCGAACTGTGGCGGGGCGTCCTCTTCTGTCTCGTCGGCCGTGTGTCAACCAACACCCTATGACAAACAAATAAGCCAGGCCTCAAAGGATATTCCATGATCGGCAAATTGACCGGCACGCTCGACGACAAAAATCCTCCCCAAGTCATCGTGGACTGCCACGGCGTGGGCTATGAGGTGTTGGTGCCCATGAGCACCTTTTACAACCTGCCCGAGCTGGGCGCCAAGGTCAGCCTGCTGACGCATTTTGTGGTGCGCGAAGACGCGCAGATTCTGTACGGTTTTGCCACCCAGGCCGAGCGTGCGGCGTTTCGCGAGCTCATCAAAATATCGGGTGTCGGGCCGCGCACGGCTTTGTCTGTGCTGTCGGGCATGAGCGTGGCCGAGCTCTCACAGGCGGTCACCCTGCAAGAAGGCGGGCGGCTGATCAAGGTGCCCGGCATCGGCAAGAAAACCGCCGAGCGCTTGCTGCTGGAGCTCAAAGGCAAGCTCGGTCCCGATATCGGTGTCGCCGCCAGTGTGGCCAATGACAGCCAGGCCGACATTTTGCAGGCGCTGCTGGCGCTCGGCTACAGCGACAAGGAAGCCGCCGCGGCGCTGAAGGCGTTGCCCAATGAGGTGGGGGTGAGCGAGGGCATCCGGCTGGCGCTGCGGGCCTTGGGGAAGTAGGCCAGCGGGCCTGATTGACGATGCCCTATGGATGAAATCAAAAATCTCGAATCCCTCGGCCTGGTTTTGCCCAGTCCCTCCTACATCGTCGGCGCCATTCTGTTCGGCATCATTGGCTATGTGGCGTTCAGGCGCGGTCGCAAAACAATGTCGCCCGCGCTGACCTGGACCGGCGTGGTCTTGATGGGGTATCCGTATGCTGTGTCGCAAACGTGGCTGCTTTGGGTCGTGGGTGCTGGCTTATGCGGATGGCTTTATACCCAGTGGAATTGACTCCATCGGTGGCGCATTCATCTGTTTCGGGACTCAATCAACCGGCGTGAACATGTTCGACAGACTCGGTCTCTTACTTGCTTGCTTGACGCTCCTGTCAGTCCTTGGGGGCTGTGGGAACTCGCCATCGGCCCGTCGTGGCCTTGCTTCCAACGACGCCCTGGCAGTGCCATCGCGAATCTCGCTAGGGCAAGCCGATGACATCACGATTCATGCTGTCGGCCTTGTCGGCACGCCGTATCGCTATGGCGGCAACACACCGGACTCGGGTTTTGACTGCAGTGGACTGATTGGCTACATCTACCAGAAGAGGGCGGGGTTGGCGCCACCTCGAACCGTCGCCAGAATGCAATATTGGGGCCAGGCGGTATTGAGCGACAACATTCGCTCGGGCGATCTGGTCCTCTTTGCCCAAAGCAATGTTGTCACCCACGCGGGGATCTATGTCGGCGCTGGCCGTTTTGTCCACGCACCCTCCACGGGCGGAGTAGTCAGGCTTGACAAATTGAATTCGAAATATTGGTCATCCCAGCAAGTGACTTTTCGCCGGCCTTGACGTCGGTCGAGCCAGCAGCGGAGCTTGCCAGTGCGCATTATTCGGAGGTAACCACGTCATGCCATTCGACTTGACCCAAAACGGTCTGGACCGGTTCATCAAGGCGCAAGACAGCGTCTATCGCTCGGCTTCTGAAGAACTTGCAGCGGGGCAAAAGACAAGCCACTGGATGTGGTTCATCTTTCCTCAGCTCAAGGCGCTTGGTCGAAGTCCGATTGCCAAACACTTTGGCATCGAGTCAAGGGGCGAGGCGCTGGCTTATTGGAGGCACCCCGTTCTTGGACCGCGGCTGAAAGAGTGCACGAAGCTCGTGCTGGCGGCCGGTGACAAGTCTATTCATGATGTTTTTGGCTCACCCGATGACCTCAAATTCAGGTCATGCATGACGCTGTTCGCCCAGGTCGCCCCGAATGAGCCGGTTTTCAGTCAGGCGCTGGCGCGTTTTTTTGGTGGAGCGCCTGACGAAATAACGCTCGCGTTGCTTTCGCTGGCATGCTGAGTGCCAAGGCCTTTTAAAACAGCCAAGGCAAAAGGCGTTTGCTCCGAAGCATGTAAGCGGTATAGCCTGGGTGTTTCTCGCTCATCCAGCGCTCTTCGAGCCTTGCTTTCAGGAGCAGGACAATGGCCAGTGCGGACCACGCGACCCAGCCGATGAGAAGGCCCGATGGCCACGCCAGCGCGGCGCCACCCAATAGAACTGAGGTGTACATGGGGTGGCGAATCCACCGATACGGCCCGGTCGTGATCAACACGCCGTGAACTTTGGGCGTCGGGTGAATGTTGAAATTTCTCAGCCGGTTGTGAAGCAGCGTCCATGCGGCGAGCGCGACGGAAACCCCCGCCAGCAGGAAGGCGCCGGCGGGAATGGCGCCGTGTATCACATTCGGTGCCGCCAACGCTGCCAGCAGAAGCAGCAGGCCCAATTGCAGCGACACCAGCAAGGTGCCGACCCGTTTTCCGTTTTGAATCGAGAAAAGTGGCATGTTCGGAATTTTGGACGAGAAGACGGCTGGCAGCTTAACAGCAGCGCACATGACCGGCCCCGATCGCTGGCCGATCGGGGTGCAACTGCCCTCAGGGTTTGGTCAGCGCCGGCCTGGGGATCTGCATCGCCGCATCTTCAAAGGTACCCTGCTCGGCATCACTGTAGCAAGCCGCGCAGTTCCTCTTGCTTTTCACCAGTGTCGAAGCCCCACTCGGCGGCGGGAATCTCCTGGTGTTTATGCAGCCAGTACGGCGTCTCGGTGATGCGCAGCGGGGTGGCGTTTCGGGGGATCGATTGCTCGATCTTGAACGCCGCTTCTGTGTTGTGCTGGTCGGCCGAGTTCGCTGTCATGAAGGCCAGCACCGCGGTGCTGGTGGCCGCGTCGAGACCGAGGTCGGTGCCAAAGTGCTGGTCTTGCTCGGCCATGATTTTCTGCCACGAGCGCGCGGGCAGCAGCGCCGAGTAAAACACGGCGTGGCAACTGCCGCATTCGTCGCGCCACTGGGCGTTGTCGGGCAACTGGCGGCCGACAAATTTCACACGAGGCTCTTCGTTGTCAGTGACTGATTCGACGTGACCGGGTTGGCCGTCAAGCTGCCGGTCAATCGCGTAATAAAACCACCAGCCGGCCAATCCGGTGATCAGCAGCAGCAGGAGCGCCACCCCGGCGTGCGGCCTCGCTGCCGGTGTGTCGGCGTCAGCCAGCTTGATGCCCGTGAGCATCGAGCGCGCCAGGTTTTCCTTGTGCAGCACGCTTTCCACCACCACGCCGGTGAGGTGGCAAAAGACCAGCAGCAGCATCAGGACCGCGAGGGCTTCGTGTGACTGTTTCACAAGCTTGATCTGTGAAAAGCTGAACCAGCCCGCCGCCAGGCCCTGCTGTTCATCGCCTCCCAGGGTCAGGACGCCGGTGATCCCGACCACCGTCGCCAGGGTCGGCAGAATGTAGATGGCCAGACTGCCGGTGGGGTTGTGCCCGACGCGGCGCAGGGCACGGCCCGATGCCACGTGTTTCAGATAGTCCGGGCCTCTTTCGGGCCGAAGTACAAGCTGGCAAAGTGCGAAAAGTGCGAGCCGGCAAAGCCCCACAGCACGCGGAAACCGACCAGCCCCAGCATCAGGTAGCCCAGAAAGACGTGGGTGGCGCGCCACTGATCGCCGTCGCTGGTGAGCCTGGCGCCGGCAAAGCTCAGCGCCAGGCTCCAGTGGAACAGGCGGGTCGGCAGGCCCCAGATAAGGGTGCGTTGCATGGGCACACTCTCCATCACAGGTGGGTGAGACGGTCTCAGATTCCGGCCACTTTTCAGTGGCTTACTTGGGGATGTGAACGCGATCCCCGTCGAAGTCGCCCTTGCCGGCGTCGCTGTGGCAGACGCCGCAATTGCCAGGACTCTTGATGGCTGCGTGCTGCCAAATGGCTGCGCCCACTTCACGGTGCTTGGATTTGAACCACTGGCTGTCGGTGATGCGCAGCGGCGCGCTGTTGGCGCTCCAGCGCTTGGACGCGTTTTTCTCCAGAAAGGCGGTGATTTCCTGCGTGTCCTGCGATGACGGGGACGCGTCGGTTCCAAAGTGCTGGTTCAGGCCGCTCATGAGCTACTTCCACGAGGCAACAGGCGGCACACCGGGTGGGTAGGCCAGGTGACAGCTGTTGCATTCGGTCTGCCATTTCGCATCGACATGGGCGGGCATCACCGGGCTGCCCCGGTCTTCGCCGTTGGACCTGCACAGGCGCCCAGCGAGGTGGCGGCCAGCACCGCCAGCAGCGAGCGTTTGAGGAGTTTCATGGCGCGCCCTTACTTGACCGACAGCACATAGCTCATAAAGCGCTCCTTTCCTGGGCGCTGCAGGTGCGCTTGAGCACGTCGTTGCAATTGCGCCTGAACCACTTTTTCACAATGGCCGCGTCACTGAAGCGTTTCGGGTTGACCGATGGCGCGATCGGTTCAACCGCCTTGTTGGTCTTGGCGTGCTTGCCCTCCAGCTTGGGCGAATTAGTGTGGCAGGAAGCGCACGACAGCTCGGCGCCTTGGGTGCTGTAGAACTTTTGCCCGGCTGCCACCGAGAAATCCTTGAAGGTGGCGTCTTCCTGCGCGGCCTGTGCCCGTTAGAAATCAAGAATCGGGTTGGCAGCGGTGCCCAAAGGCAGGGCCAGCGCCAGGCGGGCCAGCAGGTGAGCGGAACTCAATTTTGATGTCATGGTGGGGTCTCTTGGGAATAAGGAGACCGAACGATAAGCCGCCTAGCTTAAGATTTTCTTAGCCGCTCTGGCCGTGGGATCGCCGCTCTGCCGGCCAATCACAGCCACCGCCTCGTCAAGCGCTGGCGGCGTGTTCTATCTTCAGGCACCGGTTCTGCACCACCCACAGGCCGGCCGCCTGGGCTGCGGCGGCGGCTGGCGCGTTTTCAATGCCCAGTTGCAGCCACAAAGCCCGCGCGCCAATGGCAATCGCCTCTTGCGCGACGGGCGGCACATCCTCGCTGTTGCGAAACACATCCACCACGTCGATGCTGGCGTGTTGCGCTGCTTCTTGCAAGGTGGCGTAGACCGGTTCGCCCAAAATGGTCGCCCCGCTGGCCGCGGCCACCGGGTTGACCGGGATGATGCGCCAGCCATGCGCCTGCAGGTAGCGTGCCACCTCAAAACTGGCGCGTTCGGGCTTGGGTGACAGGCCGACCACGGCGACGGTGCGGCAGTTTGCCAGGATCTGGCGGATGGTTTCGGTTTCAGTCAGCATGGTTTCATGAACTCTTTAATTTGGCCAGCATCGCGCGGACCTCTTGCACACTCAGAATTTCAGACAGCACCACGGGCGTCTGACCATTTTGGTACAGCACATAGACGGGCACGCCGTTGCGGCCGAGTTGCGCCAGCGCAGCGCTGATGGCGGGGTCGCGCCGGGTCCAGTCGGCCCGCAGCAAGGTGACCTTGTTGGCGGTGAAATCGGCCAGCACCTCGGGGTTGACCAGCGTCGTTTTCTCGTTGTATTGGCAGGTGACGCACCAGGCGGCGGTGAAGTCGACAAACACCGGTGCCCCGGTGGCCAGCACTTGTTCCACCCGCCCAGGCGCCCAGGGCTGCCAACGGCTGGCGCTCGTGGTCGGGGATGCCTCGGCCATTTTTACGACATTTTGGCCGATAGCCCCCGTCAATAGGACGAGAGAAGCTATTGAAATAGTAGCAGTAATGAACCGGCTGTGGCCCTTGAGTGTCAGCGACCAGAGCACCATGCTCAAACTCACCAGCAGCGCCAGCAAGGCCGCCGCGCCGTCAATGCCGCTTTGTTGGCCCAGCACCCATAGCAGCCAGACCACGGTGGCAAACATCGGGAACGCCATGGCGCGGCGGAAGGTGTCCATCCAGGCGCCGGGGCGCGGCAGCCAGCGCGCCACGGCCGGCACCAGGCCGGCCGCCAGATAGGGCAGCGCCATGCCGATGCCCAGCGTCATGAAAATCAGCAAGGCTTGCAGCGGTGGCAGCGCCAGCGCCAGCCCGAGCGAGGCGCCCATGAAGGGCGCGGTGCAGGGCGATGCGATGGCCACGGCCAGCACGCCCGACAAAAAGGCGTTCACTGCCGGGTTTTTGGCCTCCAACGACAGCACTGCATTGGGCAAAAAACGGCCAAACTCAAACAGGCCCGCCAGATTCAGCCCGATCACGGTGAACAAGACCGCCAGGGCGGCCACCACCGCCGGGGACTGCAGCTGAAAGCCCCAGCCCAGCTGCTCGCCCGCGCTGCGCAAGCCGATCAGCAAGGCGCCCAGCGCCACAAAGGACAGCACCACGCCCGCGCTGTAGGCTAGGGCGCTGACGCGGTGGCCGCGCCGGTCATTGGCATGGCGGGTAAAACTCATCACCTTGATCGCCAGCACCGGAAACACACAGGGCATCAGGTTCAGGATCATGCCCCCCAGCAGCGCGCCCAGCAGTGCGACCCACAGGCCCACAGAAATTGCCGGGGCGGTTGGCGCGCCGCGGTTACTGGTCAGCGCCGGGGCCGGTTCAGCGCGGACGGGGGAGGTGGTTTTGGCCAAACTCACGATCGGCGGCCAGTTACCTAGCAGCCGGGCCTGGACCCGCACCCCCTGGCGTTGGCCGTTGATGTCGGCCACAAGCACCAGCGGCAACAGCGCCGGGCTTTCAGAGCGAAGCCGTGACAGGGGCACGCTGGCGGTCCAGACGTCGCCGGAGGCAAGCTGGGTCCATTGCTGCGACCACGCCGGCGCCGGATCGATCAGCTCGGGTGTTTCCGGGAAAAATTCCAGCTGCTGGCCGCGCAGTGCTGGCGGCAAGCCGGGTACCGTCAGTTTGAGCTGGTTGCCGTCAATCTCCATCCGGCTGTCGCCTTCCAGCGCGGTCGGCTGCGCCTGCAGGCTGGCGGCAAACGCGGCGCTGTTGAGGGCGGTGGAGCCACGCACGGGCACCTGCAGGACAAATTCGCCGTCCTGCGGCACGCATTCGAGTCGACACACCAGCCAACTGGCCTTGAGCTTGATTTCAAGGGCACTGTTGAGCAAGGAGGGTTTGAAGGCGGGGGTGATGCTCAAAGGCACCGGCAGCAGCACCGTGCCCTCAAAGCCGTAATTGGCCAGGTCGCCAATGGGGATCTTTTTGGGCAAGGGCCAGGCGATCTCGCCCGCTGTCACGCCCGCAGGCAGCGTCCATTGCAGCGTGGTGGGCAAGCCAGAGTCGCCGGGGTTTTTCCAATAGGTGTGCCATTCAGGCTGGTGCGTCAATTGGAGGCCCACCCAGACGGTCTGACCTGCGCCCACGCCATCCGGCGCCTGCACCACCAACTCCGCGCGTACCTGCTCGGTGACAACCACGGATTTAGCGAAATTTTGAGCTAGAGCCCCCGTCGTTATTACACAAGATGCTATTAAAACTATAGCAAAAAAGAAGCGATGGGGAAATTTCAAACTATTCATTCCAAAGTGTGAGTCAGGCTGGTTGGCAAAGTTCCGGAGCGCGGTTTCAGTCACCATCAGCGCCTGTCGACCTTGGGCCAAAATCCAGCGGTCGTATTTTCACTCATCGTCGTCCACCAGCAAAGAGCCCTGGGCAAAGACGCCAGGCAGCCTTTTCGGTGCTTTGATGCGCACCTGCTTGTTCACATTCATCCGGCCAAACACAACCTCAATGGCGGAGGTGCTCACGTCAAACTGGGTCGCCAGAAAGCGCACCATGTGATCCGTCGCCTTGCCAGCCACCGGGGCCGCCGCCACGCTGACCTTGAGTTGCTTGCCAAAAGGTTTGCCAATGGCGTCTTTGCCGGCGCTGGGCTTGCCCAGAATATTGATGATCAGCACATCACCGTCCCAGGCAAAAAAAGAATCGCCGGTGGCGTGTTTGCTGGCGCGGCTCATGGCGCCAAGCCCGCGAGGGCCAAATTTTTTTGCATGCTTATTTCAATGTGCCGCAGGCCATTTTTTGTTGCCCGGTACACAAAGAGTTCATAAAAAGGATTTGCATTTCCGCCACGGCGGGGGCATAGTGAATCCGTCGGACACCAATTTTTATTTGGATTTTTGTGTTGTCGGCATTCCGCCGGCAACGGTTTCAACCGTGAGAGTAACAGGAGATTATTTATGAATTTGACGATCAGCGGACATCACCTCGAAGTTACCCCGGCCTTGCGCAGTTACGTGACCACCAAGCTTGATCGCATCAAGCGGCATTTTGACCAGGTGGTCGATGTCAAGGTGCTGCTCACTGTGGAGAAACAAACAGAAAAAGACCTGAGGCAACGCGCCGAATGCAATATTCACGTCAAAGGCACCGATATGTTTGCCGAGAGCTCGCACGCCGATCTGTACGCGGCCGTGGACGAACTGGTCGACAAACTCGACCGCCAGGTCGTCCGCCACAAAAGTCGTCTGCAGAATCATCATCATGAAGCGCCCAAGCGTCTGATGTGAGACCCAGCGCCTGAGATCAGACCTCGCCGCCTGCTCCGCCGGGCGGTTTTTTTTAGCCAAAATCGGATGTGGGCATAATTCCCCCCTAAATTATGAATCGACTCGCAGCCATCCTCCCCCCTGCACACGTGCTTGTGCAGGTTGATGCCACCAGCAAGAAGAGAGCTTTTGAAGAAGCGGGCTTGCTGTTCGAAAACCTGCATGGCCTGAGCCGCTCGCTGGTGACCGACAGCTTGTTCTCCCGAGAGCGCTTGGGCTCCACCGGTCTGGGGCACGGTGTCGCCATTCCGCATGGCCGCATCAAGGGGCTGAAGACGCCCATGGCTGCGGTGCTGCAATTGGCCCATCCGATCGGCTTTGATGCGCCTGACGAGCAAGCTGTCAATTTGCTGATTTTTCTGCTGGTGCCCGAGTCGGCGACGCAAAAGCATCTGGAAATCCTCTCGGAAATCGCCGAAATGCTGAGCGATGCAACGCTGCGGGAAAAAATGGCCGCGAGCAGCAGCGCGGCGGATCTGCACGAGCTGATCGTCAAGTGGCAATCGGCCCAGTTGGCCTGAGCCTGGCCGGGGTGCCGACCTGATCCACTGGATGCCGCGTGAAGCCTAACGTTGTCAGCGCCGATGTGCTGTTTGAGGAGTTTCGCAACACCTTGAAGTGGGAGTGGCTGGCCGGGCTGGGCGCGTCGGAGCGTCGCTTCGACGAGGTGGCGGTGCGTGCGGCGCGCTCGGGCGCCGATCTGGTGGGTCACCTCAATTACATCCATCCCTATCGCATCCAGATTTTGGGCCAGCGCGAGATCGCCTATCTCACCAACTCGACGCCAGACGACTGCGCGCGCCGGATTTCCCGGATTGTCACGCTGGAGCCGCCAGTATTGATTCTGGCTGACGGGCAGGCGGCGCCGCAAGCCCTGTTGTTGATGTGCGAACAGGCGCAGATTCCGATGTTCGCCACGCGGAGCTCCTCGGCGCTGGTGATTGATGTGTTGCGCGCCTACTTGTCCAAATATTTTGCCGACCGCATCACGATGCACGGCGTGTTCATGGATATTCTGGGCCTGGGCGTGCTGATCACCGGCGAATCGGGGCTGGGCAAAAGTGAATTGGGGCTGGAGCTGATCTCGCGCGGCAACGGCTTGGTGGCCGATGATGCGGTTGACCTGTACCGCATCAACCAGGACACGATTGAAGGCCGCTGCCCCGAGTTGCTGATGAACCTGCTGGAAGTGCGCGGCATCGGTCTGCTCGATATCCGCGGCATCTTTGGCGAAACCGCGGTGCGACGGCGCATGCGGCTCAAGCTCATCGTGCATCTGGTGCGCCGTGAAACGATGGAGCGCGACTATGAGCGCATTCCGTATGAGCCGCTCACCCAGGACGTCCTTGATGTGCCGGTGCGTAAAGTGGTGATTCAGGTGGTGGCGGGGCGCAATATTGCGGTGCTGGTCGAAGCTGCCGTGCGCAACACCATCCTGCAATTGCGCGGCATCGACACTTACCAGGAATTTGTCGAGCGTCACCGCAAGGCCATGATACTGGGCGAATGAGGCCGGCGCGCTGACGCGCCGGTGCGGCGCGGTCGTTGTTTGTCAATCCGGGGTGCCGGTCGAGGCGGGGCGATCGGGGCACTGGTCCCTGGTGCAATGGGCGTACAGGCTCAAGGCGTGGTCAGCGATGGCAAAGCCCTTGGCCTTGGCCACCGCGCGCTGGCGTTTTTCGATTTCCGGGTCATAAAACTCTTCGACCTTGCCGCAATCCAGGCACACCAGGTGGTCATGGTGCTGCCCCTCGTTGAGCTCATAAACCGCGCGTCCGCTCTCAAAATGGCTCCGAATCAGGATGTCGGCTTGCTCAAACTGGGCCAACACCCGGTACACCGTGGCCAGACCGACATCCGAGCGCTCCACCAGCAAGACACGAAACACGTCCTCGGCCGTCATGTGCCGCTGCGCGCCCTTCTGGAATATTTCCAGGATTTTCAGCCGGGGCAAAGTGGCTTTCAGGCCGGTACTTTTGAGTTCATCGATCTTGGTCATGGCGGGTCTCAGTCTGGCCGGCTGCCAGGTCGATCCTGCAGGCACAGCCGGTACAATGAGCTGATCATATCGCCACACCCCACACCACCTCATGTCTGATCTTCAACGTCTTGCTACCCGTTTGAGCCTGATTTTTGCCGCGAGCGCCAGCCTGATGGCCTGCGGCAGTCTGAATGGCGCCAGCACCCGTATCGCCGGCATTGTGACGCCCTACAAAATTGACATCGTGCAGGGCAATTTTGTGTCCAAAGAGCAAGCGGCGGCGGTCCAACCGGGCATGAGCCGGGCCCAGGTGCGCGATATTCTGGGCACGCCCTTGTTGACCAGCATTTTCCACGCGGATCGGTGGGACTATGTCTTCACCTTTAAACGCCAGGGCGTGGAACCACAGGCGCGCAAAGTCACCGTGTTTTTCACGGGCGATGTGCTCGAGCGCATGGAAGCCGATGACTTGCCAACCGAGGCTGAGTTCGTGGCCTCGCTGGATTCAGGGCGGAAAGCCGGAAAAGTGCCGGTGCTGGAAATGCCGCCAGAGAGCTTGACGGCAGCACCGACCCCAACCCCGGCCAAAACGGTCGAGCCCGAGTCGCTGCCCCCGCTGCCGGCGAGCTATCCGCCGCTGGAACCGACCGCACGCTAAGCCGGTTATCCAGCTTCTTCCGTCTTTTCAGCGTTCGCCCTCATGATTCACAACCTGACCCATCGTGTGGCCATCGCGGGCGCGTCTGGCCGCATGGGCCAGATGCTGATTGAAGCCGTCAACAGTGCCCCTGACTGTGTGTTGAGCGGCGCGCTGGACGTCCCAGACAGCCCGGGGCTGGGCGCTGATGCGATGGCGTTTTTGGGTCAGACCAGCGGGGTGACGATTACCGCTGATCTGGCGACCGGGCTCAAAGCGGCCCAGACCCTGATTGATTTCACCCGCCCTGAGGGCACCTTGGCCCATCTGCGCGTATGCCGTGAATTGGGCGTCAATGTGGTGATTGGCACCACCGGCTTCAGCGACGCGCAAAAGGCCGAGATCGCCGCGGCGGCGCGCGACATTGCGATTGTGATGGCGCCCAACATGAGCGTCGGCGTCAACGTCACCCTCAAGCTGCTGGAAATGGCGGCCAAGGCGCTCGCCACGGGCTATGACATTGAAATCATTGAGGCGCATCACCGCCACAAGGTCGATGCCCCGTCCGGCACGGCGCTCAAAATGGGCGAGGTGGTGGCCAGCGCACTCGGGCGCGACCTCAAGGACTGCGCCGTCTATGCGCGCCAGGGCGTCACCGGTGAACGTGATCCGTCCTCGATTGGCTTTGCCACCATTCGGGGCGGCGACATTGTGGGCGACCACACCGTGCTGTTTGCCGGTATTGGCGAGCGCATTGAGATCAGCCACAAATCGTCCAGTCGGGTCACTTATGCGCAGGGCAGTTTGCGCGCGTTGCGTTTTCTCAGTACACAAAAAGCGGGTTTGTACGACATGGCTGACGTGCTGAACCTGAAATGAACCCGGCCCAGTTGTTTTGGCAGGGCGACGCCCTCACCCGCGGTGTGGCGTTGCTGCTCTTGGCCATGTCGGTGTGCAGTTGGGTTGTCATTGTCTGGAAATCGTGGTTGCTGCGCCGGGCCAGTGGCGACGTGGGACGCAGCGTCGCCGCCTTCTGGAGCTCGCTATCGGTCGCAGAGGCGCTGCCAAAATTGCAGGCGTTTGACCGTGAAGCCCTCGTCATTCCTCTGGTTGTCGCTACAAAACTTGAAGCAAATGGGACGCTGGCTGGCGTCGGGGACCCGTCCCAGCAACTGACCCGGGTGCTGCGCGATGCGCTGCATGCGGCCTTGGCCAAGCTCAACGCGGGCCAGGTTTTGCTCGCCACGGTGGGCGCCACGGCGCCCTTTGTCGGGCTGCTGGGCACAGTCTGGGGTATTTACCACGCGCTCGCGGGCATCGCCACGGTCGGCCAGGTCACGATTGACAAGATTTCCGGCCCGGTCGGCGAAGCGCTGATCATGACCGCAGCGGGCCTGGCGGTGGCCATTCCGGCGGTGCTCGCCTACAACGTGCTGGGCCGGGTCATCGGCCGCATTGAAGCCGAGCTTGAAGGCTTTGCGCGTGACCTGCGCGAGCTCGCCAGCACCCGGCCGGTCTGGCCCGCGTAGGCTTGGACCCGGAGCCGGCGATGTCCTTTGGTCGTCTGGAAAGCACTGCCGCCCCAAAGCCGATGAGCGAGATCAACATGACGCCGCTGGTCGACGTGATGCTGGTGCTGGTGGTGATCTTCATCATCACCGCGCCGCTGCTGGCGAGCTCCATCAAGCTCGATCTGCCCAAGACCGAAGCCAGCGCGGTCGATGCGGCGCCCAAGTTCGTGACCGTGGTCGTGGACAAGGCCGGCCAAAGCTTCCTCAATGACAAGGCGCTGACGCTGGCTGAACTGGCGGCGCAGCTGGCGCAAGCCGCCAGGCTCAATCCCGACCTGGAACTGCAGTTGCGGGCCGACAGTGCCGTGCCCTACGGCCGCATCGTCGAGCTCATGGGCAGCGCCCAAAAAGCGGGCTTGAACCGGATCGGCTTTGTGACCGATCCCAAGCCCGCCGCCGCGCCTGGCGCCAAACCTTAAAATCAGCCGCTTGCGATTGCCCTGATCGCCAGAGTGAACTTATATGCAAGAAAAATACACCCCTCTCGACGTCGAACAAGCGGCCCAAAGTCATTGGACGGCCATGGATGCCTACCGCGTCACCGAAGATTCGTCCAAAAAGAAGTTTTACGCCTGCTCCATGCTGCCGTACCCCAGCGGCAAGCTGCACATGGGCCATGTGCGCAACTACACCATCAACGACATGCTCACGCGCCAGTTGCGCATGCAGGGTTTCAACGTGCTGATGCCGATGGGTTGGGACGCTTTTGGCCTGCCGGCCGAGAACGCCGCGTTAAAGAACGGCGTGCCGCCAGCCCAGTGGACCTTCGAGAACATCGCTTACATGAAGCAGCAGATGCAGGCCATGGGGCTGGCGATCGACTGGAGCCGCGAGGTCGCCACCTGCACGCCTGAGTACTACAAATGGAACCAGTGGCTGTTTCTGAAGATGCTTGAGAAGGGCATTGCCTACCGCAAGACCCAGGTCGTCAACTGGGACCCGGTCGACCAGACCGTGCTGGCCAACGAGCAGGTGATCGACGGCAAGGGCTGGCGCACCGGGGCGACGGTCGAAAAGCGCGAAATTCCGGGCTACTACCTCAAGATCACCGACTACGCCGAGGAGTTGCTGGCTCAGGTGCAGACTGGTTTGCCGGGCTGGCCCGAGCGCGTCAAGCTGATGCAGGAAAACTGGATTGGCAAGAGCGACGGCGTGCGCTTTGCCTTCACCCACGACATCCGCGACGCGTCTGGCGCGCTGATTGACGACGGCCGCATGTATGTCTTTACCACCCGGCCCGACACGATCAAGGGCGTGACCTTTTGCGCCGTGGCGCCCGAGCATCCGCTGGCCGTGCACGCCGCAAGAAGCAACCCAGCGCTGGCGGCTTTCATCGAGGACTGCAAGAGCGGCGGCACCACCGAGGCGGAACTGGCCACGCAAGAGAAGAAAGGCATGGCGACCGGGCTGTTCGTGACGCATCCGCTCACGCAGCTGCGGATTGCAGTCTGGGTCGGCAACTATGTGCTGATGAGCTATGGCGACGGCGCCGTCATGGGCGTGCCCGCGCACGACGAGCGCGACTTCGAATTCGCCAAAAAATACCGCCTGCTGATCAAGCAGGTGGTGCAGGTCGATGGCGAGCAATTTGACTATGAGCGCTGGCAAGACTGGTACGCCGACAAGCAGCGCGGCGTGGTGGTCAACTCGGGCAGCTTCAGCGGCATGCCATTCAAGCAAGCCGTGGAGGCGGTGGCGCACAAGCTGGCGGCGCTGGGGCTGGGCGAGAAGAAAACCACCTGGCGCCTGCGCGACTGGGGCGTGAGCCGCCAGCGCTACTGGGG
>NZ_JAAFHA010000069.1 GCF_010365055.1 Rhodoferax sp. | reverse complement strand
CGTCATCCAGTCGATCCTTGGGGTAATCTGACCAAGGGTTACCGTACCCGTAACAACAAGCGCACGCAGGTCATGATCGTGTCGCGTCGCAAGAAGTAAGGGGCAGGTAAATGACTCGTTCTCTCAAAAAAGGTCCGTTTGTCGACCATCACTTGGTCGCAAAAGCCGATAAGGCTGTTGCCACCAAAGACAAAAAGCCGATCAAGACCTGGTCGCGCCGTTCAATGGTTCTGCCCGATTTCATCGGCTTGACCATCGCGGTGCACAACGGCAAACAGCACGTGCCGGTCTACATCACCGATCAAATGGTTGGCCACAAGTTGGGGGAGTTCGCGCTCACCCGTACTTTCAAAGGTCATCCGGCAGACAAAAAAGTCTCAAAGAAATAAGGAGGTGACCATGGAAACACGTGCAACCCTTCGTGGCGTTCGTTTATCGGTCGACAAAGGCCGTTTGGTCGCGGACTTGATCCGCGGCAAGAAGGTGGATCAAGCCTTGAACATCTTGCAGTTCACGCAGAAAAAAGCTGCTGTGATCATCAAGAAGGTTCTGGAGTCCGCCATTGCCAACGCTGAGCACAATGACGGTGCCGATATCGACGAACTGAAGGTGAAGACCATTTTCGTTGAGCAAGGTGCTTCACTCAGGCGCTTCACGGCCCGCGCAAAAGGTCGTGGCAACCAAATCAGAAAACCCACGTGCCATGTGTACGTGACGGTTGGTAACTGAAAGAGGCCAGGAAGATATGGGACAAAAAATCCACCCAACCGGCTTTCGCTTGTCGATTAGCCGCAACTGGGCATCACGCTGGTACGCCAATGACCGTGATTTCGCTGGCATGTTGGCTGAAGACATCAAGGTGCGCGAGTACCTGAAGGCAAAGCTGAAAAACGCGTCTGTGTCGCGTGTATTGATCGAGCGTCCTGCCAAGAATGCCCGCATCACGATTTTCTCGGCACGTCCGGGCGTTGTGATCGGAAAAAAGGGCGAAGACATCGAGAACTTGAAACGCGAGTTGTCGCGTCAACTCGGCGTGCCGGTTGCGGTGAACATCGAAGAAGTGCGCAAGCCTGAAATCGATGCCAAACTCATTGCCGACAGCATCACGCAGCAGCTTGAAAAGCGCATCATGTTCCGTCGGGCCATGAAGCGCGCCATGCAAAATGCCATGCGTCTGGGTGCCCTGGGCATCAAGATCATGTCGTCTGGCCGGCTGAATGGTATTGAGATCGCTCGTTGCGAGTGGTATCGCGAAGGTCGCGTACCGCTTCATACATTGCGCGCCGATATTGATTACGGCACCTCTGAAGCCCAAACAACCTACGGCATCATTGGTGTCAAGGTCTGGGTGTACAAGGGTGATACCTTGGGCCGCAACGACCTGCCAGCTGCTGTGGAGGCCCGCACGGATGACGAACGTCGTCCACGGGGGCCACGTCGCGATGATCGGGGTGCCCGTCCGGGTACCGACCGTCCGGCACCGCGCGTTGCACGGCGTCCCCCAATGGGCGCCAATACAGCACCTGCCGATGGCAGTGACAAGCCTGCGGAGGCCACTGGGGCCATCGCACCGAAACCCGCCGTTCAGCGCGTCCGCAAGGTAGCCGCGCCAGCTGCAGCAGCTGACGGCAAAGGAGAATAATTATGTTGCAACCCGCTCGTCGCAAATACCGCAAAGAGCAAAAGGGCCGTAACACCGGCATTGCGACCCGAGGCAGCTCGGTCGCATTTGGTGATTTCGGTCTGAAGTGCATCGACCGTGGCCGCTTGACAGCTCGTCAGATTGAAGCTGCGCGTCGTGCTATTTCCCGCCACGTCAAACGGGGCGGTCGTATCTGGATTCGCGTGTTTCCTGACAAACCAATTTCCCAAAAGCCTGCTGAAGTGCGGATGGGTAACGGCAAAGGCAATCCCGAGTACTACGTGGCTGAAATCCAGCCCGGCAAGATCGTGTTTGAAATCGTCGGTGTCACAGAAGAGTTGGCGCGCGAGGCGTTTCGTTTGGCTTCCGCCAAGCTGCCTTTGCGGACCACCTTTGTGGCCCGCATGATTGGCCAGTGATCAGGAGAACATGCTATGAAAACTACTGAACTACGCCAAAAAGACGTTGCTGGCCTGCAAACGGAAGTCAAAGCGCTGCAAAAAGCTCACTTTGGTCTGCGCATGCAAAAAGCCACGCAACAACTCAACAACACCGCTACGCTGCGCTCCACGCGCCGTGATATTGCTCGCGCCAAGACCATTCTTGTCGAAAAGCAAAGCGCCGATAAATCCGCCAAATAAGGAGCGATAAATGACGGAAGCTAAAAAATCCCTCAAGCGCACCTTGGTTGGCAAGGTGGTCAGCGACAAGCGTGCGAAGACTGTGACTGTGCTGATTGAGCGTCGTGTCAAGCACGAACTCTACGGCAAGATTGTTGGGAAATCCAGCAAGTACCACGCTCATGATGAAACTAATGAGTACAAGACGGGTGACATCATTGAGATCACCGAAAGCCGTCCCATTTCAAAGACCAAGAATTGGGTTGCGACCCGCTTGGTGCAAAAGGCGGCTGTGGTTTAAGCCTTTTCAGTCTTGAGACTGCAGGCTTCCCGGAAACGGCTCACAATGTGAGCCGTTTCTATTTGTATACCTCTTTGGAGCAGACTTCAGAAGCTGCTTCACCAATTTCAATCAACCATTTAAGGACCATTCAATGATTAAAGTAGGCGATCAACTTCCCGCAACCACCTTGATGGAATTCTCGGAAGTCGAGGGCGGCGGCTGTAGTCTCGGCCCTAATCCTGTGGACGTCGCGAAGGCCAGCGCAGGCAAGACCCTTGCCCTGTTTGGGCTGCCCGGCGCCTTCACGCCGACGTGTTCTGCCAAGCATGTTCCTGGCTACATTCAAAGCTACGATGAACTGAAAGCTGCCGGCGTTGATGAAATCTGGTGCGTCAGCGTGAACGATGCATTTGTCATGGGTGCGTGGGCGCACGATCAAAAGACGAATGGCAAGGTGCGCATGCTGGCCGACGGCGACGCGGCTTTTGCCAAGGCGACCGGATTGACGCTCGACCTGAACGGCAAAGGGATGGGGCTGCGCAGCAACCGTTACTCCATGCTGGTCAAAGATGGCAAAGTTGTCACTCTCAACATTGAAGCACCCGGCAAATTTGAAGTCAGCGACGCGGCCACCATGCTTGCGCAGGCCAAAGGCTGACCAGCTAACTGAATCGTAAAGCCCGTCACATCGAATCGGTGGCAGGCTTTACAGACTGACCTTCAGGTAGTGCGCCCCTTCAATCGGGTTGTGGTAATAGGGTTCAATTTCTTCGAACCCAAGGTCTTGGTACAAAGCGCGCGCGCCATCCATCTCATTGAGTGTGTCAAGTAGCACGCAAGCGTAGCCCGCCACCCGTGCACAATCCAAAATAGCTTCAGCCAGTTGGCGCCCAACTCCATGACGGCGGAAGGCGGGCCGAACATAAAGACGCTTCATTTCGCAAGCGTTCGGGTAATCGACGGTATCGAGCGGCCGTAACGCGCAGCAACCAGCGAGTTCCTTATCGGCTGCGGCCATGAGCAATGCGCCCCGTGGCGCGGCGTAGTCGCCCGGAAGTTCAGCCAGTTCGGCTTCAAACCCCTGAAAAGACAAGTCAATCTGCAATGCCTGCGCGTACTCGCGCAACATGCTGCGCAGCGTGTTGAGTTCTTCCTGCGTGTTGGGCACGATAAATTCGATGGAGTGTGTCTTCACAGTTGCAGATTGTGCACGATGAGGAATGGGGGTACGGGCAACGGACCTGGTTTGAAGCCAGGTCGCGCCTCGCCCACATGGGCATGGGCTCGCATAGTTGCTCGGTGTTTTCCCTAGGTTTTTGTCTCATTGCAATGATTGGATGCTTTCATCAGAAAACTGTAAGCAATCCCCTTGATAGTCCATCCCGCAGCACCGCGGTCTCCGGCCCGCGCAATGTACTGGTGCAACGGTTCTCCGTTGTTATTTAATTAATATTCTCGAGGAGACTTCATGAAGGAAGACCTAAGTAGTGGCGCCTACTGGAAAGAGACACTCAAGCTGCTGAGGAATGTTCTGATCCTCTGGTTTCTGGTTTCTTTTGGGGCGGGCATTTTGTTTGTTGACTTTTTCAACCAGTTTCACTTCGGTGGCTACCCGGTTGGATTCTGGTTCGCTCATCAGGGTTCGATGTATATCTTTGTGATCCAGATTTTTTACTACGCCTGGCGCATGAACAACCTGGACATCAAGTTTGATGTTCATGAAGACTGAGGACTAAAACATGGATCTTCAAACCACAATCTATTTAATGGTTGGTCTGAGCTTTTCGCTCTACATCGGCATTGCCATCTGGGCCCGTGCCGGTACCACCAGTGAGTTCTACGCAGCGGGCGGCGCGGTGCACCCGGTGCTCAATGGCATGGCCACCGGCGCGGACTGGATGTCGGCCGCGTCCTTTATCTCCATGGCCGGCTTGATTTCCAACATGGGTTACGGCGGCGGCTTGTTCCTGATGGGCTGGACCGGCGGCTACGTGTTGCTCGCCATGTTGTTGGCACCCTACCTGCGCAAATTCGGTAAATTTACCGTGCCGCAATTCATTGGTGACCGCTTCTACTCCAAGGGCGCCAGCCTAGTCGCAGTGGTGTGTCTGCTGACGGCATCGCTGACCTACATCATCGGTCAGATGACCGGTGTGGGCGTGGCGTTCTCGCGCTTTCTCGGCGTCTCCAGTGAAGTGGGTATCTATGTAGGTATGGGCATTGTGTTTTTGTACGCCGTCTTCGGCGGCATGAAGGGCATCACCTACACCCAGGTGGCGCAGTATGTCGTGCTGATTCTGGCGTATACGATCCCGGCGATCTTCATCTCCCTGCAACTCACTGGCAATTTCTTGCCTCAGTTGGGACTGGGTTCCAACATTGTTGGTCAAGACGTGTCATTGTTGGCTAAACTGGACTCCGTCGTCACGGACCTGGGCTTTGGCAGGTACACCACCACCACGGCAGGCAGCACGCTCAACATGTTTGTCTACACGATGTCCCTGATGATCGGTACTGCCGGTCTGCCGCACGTGATCATGCGATTCTTCACGGTCCCCACCGTGAAGGACGCACGTTCATCGGCTGGCTGGGCTTTGGTGTTCATTGCAATCCTGTACACCACAGCACCTGCGGTGGCGGCGATGGCCAAGATCAACCTGATTCGCACTATCACCCCAGGTGTGGTCATGAGCGGCACTGACATTTATGCCAAAGATTCCGCCATTGAAGCTGAGAAGCGTCCTGACTGGATGAAGCGCTGGGAGAAAACGGGACTGTTGAAGTTTGAAGACAAGAACGGCGATGGGCGTATCCAGTACTACAACGACAAGTCCAAGGACGAAGCGTTCAACGCCAAAGCTGCTGCTGCCGGTTGGAAGGGTAACGAACTTGACGTGAACGCCGACATTATTGTGCTGGCCAACCCTGAAATCGCCTTGCTGCCCAACTGGGTAATTGGCCTGGTGGCAGCGGGCGGCTTGGCTGCGGCGCTGTCCACCGCGGCTGGTTTGCTGATGGCCATTTCTTCGGCCGTGTCCCATGACCTGATCAAGAACATCTTTGTGCCAGATATCTCTGAAAAGGGTGAGCTGCTGGCAGGTAAGATTTCGATGGCGGTGGCGATCGTGGTCGCAGGGTACTTGGGCTTGAATCCGCCAGGGTTCGCGGCCGGGACCGTGGCGCTGGCCTTTGGTATTGCCGCCAGCTCGCTGTTCCCGGCCATCATGATGGGCATTTTCAGCAAGAAGATGAACAAGGAAGGTGCCATGGCCGGTATGCTGGCAGGCCTGTCCATCACCTTGTTCTATGTGTTTGCGCACAAGGGTTTGTTCTTCATCAAAGGCACCGAGTACCTCGGCCTCATTGGTGGACCTAACCCCTTCTTTGGCATCACGCCTGAAGCCTTCGGTGCCATTGGCGCGCTGGTGAACTTTGCTGTGGCTTTCCTGGTTGACAAAGTCACCCCCGAGCCACCCGAGCACATCCAGCACATGGTGGAAGCAGTGCGTGTCCCGCGCGGCTCCAAGCTGGTGAATGGTGCCCATTAAAGGCGTGTCGATGATCTGAGTCACCACCCTGTCCGCCCCTGTGGGCAGCGGTGACAATGAAAGCCCTGCGGGTCATGCCGGCAGGGCTTTTTTTACTTGAACTGGAGCTTGGTATGGTGTTTGACATCAGCGTCGCGATGACCTGGATATTGTTTTTGGCCTTGTTTCCGATCAGCTTCGTTTGGCTGCGCCGTGCCTGGCGCATTGTGATGAAGCGCGATTTTTCCGAGGTGGCCGTCAAGCGGGGTGAGGCGCCGCCGGATCCGGCCAAATTTGCGCCCTACGAGATGGCGATCAACCTGGTGGCCGGGGTCATTCTGGTGTGTGTGATTGGGGCGGTGCTGGCCGGGTTCTGGGAATACAGCACCTGGAGTGCCATTGCCGGCAGCACCATCTGGTGCAAGTTTTTCGCCAGTTTTGCCTTGTCGCGCCACGCCCATGCGAGTTGGGACAAGTCCAAGGTCTGAGAGGTTGCCAGGTGGGTGTGGCTTGGCTTGGCCTGGGCGTCTGGCGCTGGCCGATCCATCGGGCACAATGCCGAAAAAAGGGTTCGCGCCAACGACGCAGTACCCGCCATTTGGAGACTGCCATGTTCAAAGAGCTTGACGCACAGCGTCTGGTCGCCTTGTTTGTAGGGGGCTGGCTGCTGTTTAATTTCCCTTTGCTGGGGCTGTGGGACCGTGCTGAATCACTGTTGGGAGTTCCGCTATTTCCGGCGGCACTGTTTCTGCTCTGGGGATTGGTGATCGCAGCCATGGCCTGGCTGATGGAGCGGCCGGGGTCACGGCATCTGGAGGAGTAGCCATGCTCTCGCCTGCGTTGGTCATTGGCGCTTCATTTGCCTATTTGCTGCTGCTCTTTGCCGTGGCCTATTTGGGTGATTGGCGCGCCGCGCAGGGCCGTTCCATCATCGCCAACCCCTGGACCTACGCCCTGTCGATGGCCGTGTATTGCACCGCGTGGACCTACTTTGGCAGCGTTGGGCGCGCGGCCTCCGGTGGCGTGTGGTTTTTGCCGATTTACCTCGGGCCAACTCTGGGCATGGTGCTGGGCTGGATGGTGCTGCGCAAGATGATTCGCATCGCGCATGCGTACCGCATCACCTCGATTGCCGACTTCATTGGCAGCCGCTACGGCAAGAGCCCCATGCTGGCTGGTCTCGTGACATTGATTGCCGTGGTCGGCATCATTCCTTATATTGCATTGCAGCTCAAGGCGGTGTCGGCGGGCTACGCCTTGCTGACGACGCCGCTCGGGGCTGATTTCGCGCCACAGCCGCACTGGAGCCAGGACAGCACTTTTTACACGGCGCTGGCGTTCGCGGGGTTCACCATGGTGTTTGGCGCGCGCCATCTGGACTCGACCGAGCGCCACGAGGGCATGGTGGCGGCGATCGCCTTTGAGTCCGTGGTCAAGCTGCTGGCGTTTCTGGCTGTGGGCCTGTTCGTGGTCTACGGCCTGTTCGATGGCCTGACTGACCTGTTCGCACGCGCCCAGGCGGTGCCCGAGCTGGCGGCCCTGTTGCGGCTGGAACAGGGCGGCAGTTTCGCCTGGACGCAATGGTTCGCCTTGACGCTCTTGTCGATGCTGTCGCTGATGTTCTTGCCGCGCCAGTTTCAGGTGATGGTGGTGGAAAACGTGCGTGAGAGCCACTTGCGGCGCGCGGTCTGGGTGTTTCCGCTCTACCTGCTGGCGATCAACCTGTTTGTGCTGCCCATTGCACTGGGCGGGCTGCTGTACTTCGGCCCGGGGCACATGAATGCTGAAACCTTTGTGCTGTCCCTGCCCTTGGCCGCCGGGCAAAACGCACTGGCGCTGTTTGCCTTTATTGGCGGCTTGTCGGCTGCCACCGGCATGGTGATTGTGGAGACGATTGCAGTGTCCACGATGGTCTGCAATGAGCTGGTGATGCCGCTGTTGCTGCGCACGCGCCACTTCCGGCGAGACGCCGGGCGCGACCTGACCCGGGTGCTGCTGGGCATTCGCCGGGCTGCGATTCTGGCGGTGCTGGTGCTGGGCTATGTGTACTTTCACCTGGCGGGAGAAGCCTACGCGCTGGTCAGCATCGGGCTGATCAGTTTTGCGGCCGTGGCGCAGTTTGCACCGTCGGTGCTGGGCGGCTTGTACTGGAAGGGCGGGACCCGGCGCGGCGCCGTGGCGGGTTTGCTGGCCGGCTTCTTGATGTGGGCTTACACGCTGATGCTGCCGTCGATTGCCAAGTCGGGCTGGTTGGGCGATGAGTTCCTGCACCAGGGCCTGGGCGGACTGAGCTTGCTGCTGCCTGAGCAATTCATGGGCATGCAGGGTCTGGACAATCTGACGCATTCGCTGTTCTGGAGCCTGCTGGTCAACACCGCGGCCTATGTGGGCCTGTCGCTCTGGCGTGCGCCCTCCGGCGCCGAGGCCAGCCAGGCGCTGCTCTTTGTCGATGTGTTCCGGCGCACCGCGGCGTCCAGCCCCGTCTTCTGGCGGGGGCAGGCCCGGGTGCCTGATCTGCTGCGTCTGTGTGAGCGCTTCATGGGGGTCCAGAAAGCACGCGCGCTGTTCCGGTCCTACGCGGGCCCGGCGCAGGCGCGCCAGATGGACGCGATCCGGGCCGATGCCCGGCTGGTGCAGTTTGTTGAAACCCAGTTGGCCGGCGCCGTCGGGAGCGCCTCGGCGCGGGTGTTGGTGGCGTCGGTGGTGGAAGAAGAGGCGCTCACGCCCGAGGACGTGCTGCGCATTCTGGACGAGGCCTCGCAGTTGCGCGCGCATTCGCGTGAGCTCGAAGAAAAATCAGAATCCCTGGAGCGCGCCACCACGGAGCTGCGCCAGGCCAATGAACAGCTCAAAAGCCTGGACCGGCTCAAGGATGACTTCATGTCGTCGGTGACGCATGAGCTGCGCACGCCGCTGACGTCGATTCGGGCTCTGGCTGAATTGCTGCGCGATGACCCCAAGCTTGCCCTGGCGCAGCGGCGCCAGTTCATCGAGATCATTGTCAGCGAGACCGAGCGCCTGTCGCGTCTGGTCAACCAGGTGCTCGACATGGCCAAGATCGAATCTGGTCATGCCGAGTGGCACACCGCCGAGGTGGACATGCGCACGCTGGTGAGCCAGGCGGTCAGCACCACGGCCGAACTGTTTCGCGAACGCGACGTGGCGGTCGAGGTGTCATTGCCCGACCAGGTTCCCCCGCTGATGACCGACCCGGATCGGCTGATGCAGGTCATGCTCAATCTGCTGTCCAATGCCGCCAAGTTTGTGCCGCACGTGGGTGGTCGGGTTGGTGTAAGCCTGCGCAGTGACGATACCGGGGTGACGGTGGCGGTCAGCGACAACGGCCCGGGCGTCGCCCCGGAGCAGCAGGCGTTGATCTTTGACCGGTTCCGCCAGGGCGGCGATGCCGCCAACCGGCCGCAGGGGACCGGGCTGGGCCTGCCGATCAGCCGCCAGATCGTGGAACACTTCGGTGGGCGACTGTGGCTTGAGTCAAATCCGCAGCAGGGCGCCCGCTTTCTGTTTCACCTGCCCCGAAATACGACCAGTTGCGACCGTGAAGCAACGCCAACAGGAGACACGCCATGAGCCAAAAAATACTGGTTGCCGACGATGAACCGAACATCGTGATTTCTCTGGAGTACCTGCTCAAGCGCGAAGGCTACACCGTGCTGATTGCACGCGACGGCCAGGAAGCGTTGGAGAGCATCACGCGCGAACAGCCCGAGCTGGTGCTGCTGGACGTGATGATGCCCAAAAAGACCGGCTTTGAGGTCTGCCAGGAAGTGCGGGCCAGCGACGCCCTGGCGGCCATCAAAATCCTCATGCTGACCGCCAAGGGCCGCGACACCGATGTCGCCAAGGGCCTGGCGCTGGGCGCAGACGCTTACATCACCAAGCCGTTTTCGACCCGGGAACTGGTGCAGAAAGTGGCAGAACTGTTGGCCCGGCCAGCATGAAGATCGACCGTCGGCTGCTGCTGGCCATCGGCGTGATCGGCCTGGCCACGGTGGTCTGGCTTTTGATCACGATAGGCCTGATTGCGTCGACACTGGCTCCAGAGCAACGCGCTCTCGTGGCCGAGCAATTGGCCCCCAGGTTTGTGCTGATTGGCATGACCTGGGTGTTTGGCCTGGTCAGCATTGCGGCCACGTTGCGCTGGCTGTTTCGCCGTTACGCCAGCGCGCCAGCGCGCTTGTTGGAGCAAACCCGGGTGTTGCTGGCCGCACCCCAAGCCGCGCCCATGAACCACCAGGGCACGAAAGAGACTAAGGCCCTGGCCGAGGCGATATTTCAACTGGCCACCCAGCGCGATACCCTGCGCGCGGACGTGGCGGCGCAGATCGCACAGGCCAACTTCAGTGTGCAGCAAGAGAAGAACCGTTTGGCGGCCTTGATGGCCGAGCTGACCCAAAGCGTGGTGGTGTGCAACCTAGACGGCCGCATTATTCTTTACAACAGCCGGGCCCGGCTGCAGTTCAAGGCCCTGTCGGTGGCGCCGACCCTGGCCGGTGGCGCCGAGCTGATCGGGATCGGGCGCTCCATCTACGCGGTGTTTGACCGCCAGCTGGTGGCGCATGCGCTTGAGAGCATCCAGCAGCGCATCTTGCGCGGCGCCGCCAGCCCGTCGACCCAGTTTGTCACCAGCACGCAAGCCGGGCAGTTGCTCAAGGTGCAAATGGCACCGGTGCGCAATGGCGACACGGCCGGTGGCGCGGCCGAGATCAGCGGCTTTGTGCTGATGTTAGAGAACGTGACCCGCGCTTTTGAAGAGGAGCACGTGCGCGACCAGTTGCTGCATGGCCTGACCGAGGGCAGTCGCTCGTCGCTGGCCAACGTTCAGGCGGCGGTCGACATGCTGGCCTATCCCGATCTGGAGCCGCCCATGCGGGAGCGTTTTTTGACCGTGGTGCGCGAAGAAGTGCACAGCATGAGCGCGCGCATCACCGACATGACGCAACAAGCCACGCAAGGCCTCAAGGCGCGCTGGCCGCTCGAAGAAATGCTCGGCGCTGACGTGCTGCTGGCGAGCCAGCGCCGCATCGAGGCGCGGAGCAAGCGCAGCGTCACGCTGGAGAACCTGGACACCACCATCTGGCTCAAGGTGGACAGTTTCAGCCTGACGCAGGCGCTGGACTACCTGGCGATGCGCCTGGTCGATGAGTTTGATGTGCGCTTCTTCCGGCTTCGCCTGCAAGCCAGCGGCAACCGCGCCCAGCTCGATCTGATCTGGAGCGGCCAGGTGATGAGCACCGAGACCGTCATGAGCTGGGAGATGGACAGCATGCGCTTTGGTGCCGAGAGCACACCGCTGACGGTGCGTGACGTGGTCGAACGCCATGGCGGCGAGATGTGGTTTGAGCGTGAGCGCATCCGCCAGGAGGCGTTCTTCAGGTTTTTGCTGCCGCTGGCCAGCGTGCAGGAGCAACTTGAGGCCACGCAAATCCTGCAAAACGACAGCCGCCCCGAGTACTATGACTTTGACCTGTTCCAAAGCAGTGAGCTCAGCAATGCGCTGGAAGACCGCTTGCTCAGCGAGCTGTCGTTCACGGTGTTTGACACCGAAACCACCGGCCTGCAACCTTCCGAGGGCGACGAGATCATCCAGATCGGTGCGGCGCGCATTGTCAACGGCAAGCTCTTACGGCAAGAAAGTTTTGAACAATTGGTGAACCCCGGTCGCCTGATCCCGGCGGCCACCATCCCGATTCACGGCATCACCCAGGACATGGTGAAAGGCCAGCCACCCATCACCGAGGTACTGCCGGCGTTCTACACCTTTGCCCAGGACACCGTGCTGGTGGCGCACAACGCCGCCTTTGACATGAAGTTTCTGCAAATGCAGGAGCGCCACACCGGCCTGGTTTTCCGTCACCCGGTGCTTGACACCTTGCTGCTGTCCGCCGTGGTGCACCCGAACCAGGAGTCGCACCGCTTGGAGGCCATTGCCGAGCGCTTCAACATCACGGTGCTGGGCCGTCACACCGCGCTGGGCGATGCCTTGGTGACGGCAGAAGTCTGGCTGCGCCTGATCCCGTTGCTGCAAGCCATGGGCATCAACACCCTGCGCCAGGCCCGGGAAGCGGCGCAAAAGACCTATTACGCGCGTTTGAAGTACTGATTGGCTAAGTCAAGCGTCATCAAATATGATAGCTGCTTGCGCTTATTCCATGCGGGCTACGGCCTGGTTTGATTTGAGTTTTTCTTAGATTTTGCCGCGCTAGTAGCGCTGTTGCAGCACGCCTTGCAGGGTTTGCACCACGCTGAACGCCTCCTTGAGGTGACTGCGCTCGAAGTTGGACAGCTCTTCCAGTGCCAGAAAATTGTCCGGGGCCTGGCTCTGCTGGGTCTGGCGCGCCTGGTGCGCGATGCGCAGCTTGGCCAGGAACTCCAGCGCATCGCGCAAGTCGCGCGCACCCTGTTCGCTGACCTCACCGGCCTGCGCCACCACTTCAAGCCGGTCGTGCGTGTTGACCGCGGCAATCCCGCCCGCCAGCGCGTAGACCCGTGCCAGGTCCACGATCGGCACGATGCCGCTGTGTTTGAGATCGATGGTGCGGGCATTCTCGCCACCGCGGATCAGCGAAATGGTGCCAAACAGGCCCAGCGGTGGCCGGTGTTTGAGCGCGTTGCCGACCATGTGCGCCAGAAACAGGCTGTTGCCCTTGGTGCGCGCCAGCACCTCCTGACGCAAGCCGTCGAGCAGCTCGGTCTTGCCATGGATGGCGCGCAGGTCAAAGAAGACGCAGGTCAACATCAGCGCCTTGGGCTTGGGTTGCTCCACCCAGGTGCGGAAGTAGTCGGCCCAGACCCGGCGGGGCTGGCGCCAGGTGTCGGTCATGGCCATCATCTCGCCGGGGCAGTGGATGTAGCCGCAGGCCGCCAGGCCGTCGCAGACAAACTTGGAAAACGCGCGGAAATAGGCGCCGTGGGCAGCCTCAATGAAGTTGTCGTCCAGGATCAGGCAGTTGTCCTGGTCGGATTTGGCGGTCTGCTCGCTGCGCGCTTGCGAGCCGGCCGCCACCCAGACATAGTCGATCGGCGCGGGTCCGAACTGGGCCTCGGCCAGTTGGATCAGTCGGACCGTCAGCGCGTCGGTGATGGCCGTCACGATATGGCCCGTGCTGTAGGCGCTGGCGTCGGCTGCGGCCAGGTTCTGCTGCAAGAGCTTGACCTTGCGGCTGACCCGGCTCAAGCCTTCGAGCGAACCTTGTTTGTAAATATCGCCCGCGAGGTAAACCGCCGAGGTGCTGTGCTGCTCGGTCAGGTCGTTGGCGGTGATCATGCCGACGATGCGCTGGCCGTCCATCACGGGCACGTGGTGGATGTTGTGGCGCGCCATCAGCAGCAGTGCCTCGAAAGCCGGGCTGTTGGCGTCCACCGTCAGAGGGGCCAGCGTGGCGATGTCCGCCACCGGGCGCGCGCTGTCCAGGCCCGGCGCCACCAGCCGGTTGCGCAGGTCGCGGTCGGTCACCAGGCCAAACAGCAGGCCCTGCTCCACCAGCAGCACCGAGGACACGCGCAAGTCGCTCATCAGCTGCGCGGCGGCGCGAATGGACGTGGCGGGCTCCAGCGTGATCGGCTCGCGCTTGATCAGGGCGCGGATCGGCGTGCCCAGCAGGTTCAGCGCCGCCCCCGCTTCCGAAGCGTGGCTCACGAGAGCGCCCGGGTTGCCGGCCAGCGCAATCGACGGCAAGAAATAGCCCAGCGCGGGATGGGCTTGGCTCAGCGCCAGCAGGGCCTGCGGTGCCAGCCAGGCAATCTGGCACGGGCTCGCCGCCACGGCCTGCCAGGTCGCCAACTGTTGCGTGGGCGTGGCACCCAGGCCAAACAACTCGCCGGTGCGCAGGCGCACCGACAGGCCCAGGTCCGGGTCTTGCAGGTCGACGTCGCCGCTCAGGATCAGCCCCAGGCGGCTGTGCAATTGCCCCTGCGCCAGCAAATTCGCGCCCGCCAGCGCCACCTCCGGCGTGAACTGAGCGGCCAGCGCCTTGCGGCTCGCCAGATCAAGTTGTCCCCAGACACGGTGCTTGGCCAGGGTGTTGACCAGAGAGGGGGGTGCGGTGGGTTCAATGGGCATGGCGGGCAGGCTTCAAGAAATGAATTGACGCGATGGCTGCATTGTTGCAGAGCACGCTGACATCGTGCGCGCAGATCGCCTGGGCGGCGCTTCATACAATAGCCGCATGACCTTTCTTGACATGTTGCGCGCCGCCGAGCGCCAAAACGGCTCGATGCTGTGCGTCGGGCTGGACCCGGAGCCGACCCGCTTTCCGGCCCATTACAGTGGCGAATCCAGCAAGATCTACGATTTTTGCGCCACCATTGTGGACGCCACGTTTGACCTGGTGTCGGCCTTCAAGCCGCAGATTGCCTACTTTGCGGCGCACCGGGCCGAAGCGCAGCTGGAGCGCCTGATCGCTCACATGCGCCGCGTCGCGCCGCAGGTGCCGGTCATTCTGGATGCCAAGCGGGGCGACATCGGCAGCACCGCGACCCAATACGCCAAGGAGGCCTTCGAGCGCTATGGCGCCGACGCGGTCACGCTCTCGCCCTTCATGGGCTTTGACTCGCTGGAGCCCTACCTGCGCTACCACGGCAAGGGCGCCTTCCTGCTGTGCCGCACCTCCAACCCCGGCGGCGACGACCTGCAGTCGCAGCGCCTGGCCAGCGTCGAGGGCACGCCTTTGTTGTATGAGCACATTGCGCGGCAGGCGCAGCAGCACTGGAACCTCAACGGCCAACTGGGCCTGGTCGTGGGGGCCACTTATCCGGCAGAGCTGGAGCGCGTGCGATCGCTCGCGCCCACGCTGCCGCTGCTGATTCCCGGCGTTGGCGCGCAGGGCGGTGACGCACTGGCCACGGTTCGGTCTGCCTGGCGCGGGACTCCCGGTGTGGACGGCCAGGTCGGTCAAACGCTGGCCCCGATCATCGTCAACTCGTCGCGCGCCATTCTTTACGCCTCCTCCGGCGCTGATTTTGCGCAGGCCGCGCGCCGGGAAGCCATCCGCACCCGCGACTTGCTGCAGGCGGCACGGCCACAGGCCGAATCAGTCCACGCTCGCACTTAGGCCCGAACGGTGATGGGCGCGAGCTGAACAGCATTGGGCCCAGCCGAGCCAAGGCCGCCCGGTGCCGACCATGCGCGGCGGGCTGACTTTGAGAAATATCAAAGGGGCAGCGCCTCTGCTTCCTAGACTGGAGCGTCTGGACGCCTTTGTTGGCGGACCACCCCATTCGAACGGAGATGGCGCCATGGAAAAGATCTGGCTGAAGAACTACCCACCCGGCATCGCCGCCGAGGTGGATGTGCATGAGTTCGACTCCTTGCGCGACGTGCTGCGGCGCAGCTGCGAGCGCTTTGCCGACCTGCCGGCCTACAGCAACATGGGCGCGTCCATGAGCTACGCCGAGCTCGACCAGCACAGCCGCGACTTTGCCGCCTACCTGCAAAGTACGCTGGGTTTGCGCAAGGGCGACCGCGTCGCGATCATGATGCCGAATCTGTTGCAGTACCCGGTGGCACTGTTTGGCGTGCTGCGCGCCGGCCTGGTGGTGGTGAACGTGAACCCTCAGTACACCGTGCCTGAGCTGGCGCACCAGCTCAGGGACTCCGGCGCGGTGGCGATTGTGGTGCTGGAGAACTTTGCCCACACCCTGCAGGAGGTGCTGGCTACGACCCCGTCGCTCAAGCTCAGCGTCCTGACCACCGAGGTCGGTGACCTGTTTCCGGTGATCAAGGAGCTGATCACCAATGTGGTGGTCAAGTATGTGAAGCGCATGGTGCCCGAGTGGCACATCGAGGGCGCCACCGAGTTCAATGCCGCCTTGCGCACCGGCCGTGATCTGACGCTGCACCATGTACCGTTGAGCCAGGACGACATCGCCTTTCTGCAGTACACCGGCGGCACCACCGGCGTCGCCAAGGGCGCTGTGTTGACACACGGCAACCTGACGGCGAACCTGCAGCAACTGGGTGCATGGATTGCGCATGACCTGCTTGACGGTCAGGAGCTGTTCGTCTGCCCGCTGCCGCTGTACCACGTCTTCGCCCTGAGTTCGAGCCTGGTATTCATGAAGATCGGCGCGCACAACATCCTGATCACCAACCCCCGGGATCTGCCGGCCTTCATCCATGATCTCAAAAAGTACCCCTTCACGGCCATCGTCGGCGTGAATACGCTGTACCGGGCGCTTCTTGATGCGCCTGAATTTGCCGAGGTGGACACCCACAGCCTCAAGGTTGTCATTGCCGGCGGCATGGCGGTGCAACGTGTGGTGGCCGAGCGCTGGAAGAAGGCCACGGGGAAGCCCATCATTGAAGCCTACGGTTTGACCGAAACCTCGCCCGGTGTGACGGCCAACCCGCTCAACATCGTCGACTGGACGGGCACCATCGGCATGCCGTTTCCGTCGACCGAGGCCACCGTTCTCGATGACGATGGCCGTGAACTGCCCCTGGGCGAGGTCGGTGAAATCGGCATCCGCGGCCCGCAGGTGATGAAGAGCTACTGGAATCGGCCCGACGAGACCGCCAAGGTGTTCACGCAAGACGGCTGGCTGCGCACCGGCGACATGGGCTTCGTGGACGAGCGCGGCTACTTCAAGATTACCGACCGCAAGAAGGACATGATCATCGTGTCTGGCTTCAAGGTGTTTCCGAACCAGATCGAGGACGCCGTGGCGCTGCATCCGGGGGTGGCCGAGGTGGCCGCCATCGGGGTGCCGGACGAAAAATCCGGTGAGGCGGTCAAGATAATTGTGGTCAGGAGCGATCCGGGGCTGACCGAGCAGGAGCTGCTGGCCCATTGCCGCCAGCACCTGACCGACTACAAGGTGCCCAAGATCGTCGAGTTCCGCACCGAGCCCCTGCCTAAGACCAACCTGGGCAAGATTTTGCGGCGGCAGTTGCGCGATTTGCCGGCGCCTGCGCCTTGAGCGGGGGCAACGCGCGGCGCCGGGGTCACTGAGCGCCCGGTGGCTTGTGCCGCCTGTGCCTCGTGTGCCGTCGGTCGGCCGACAGCTGATCCGGCATCTCAATCTATTTGACTAAATTGAGCTATGGCCCCCGTGAAATAAGCGCTAACAGCTATTAATTAAATAGCGACAAAACGACCTTGAAAGGTTCGATCGAACGCTCTGTTTGGCGCAGTCTGTGCATAATCTGCGTGTTTTACTTTTGTAGCGCAGGCCCGCATGTCGCTTCACCGCACGACTTCCCCGTTTTCACGCAGCCTGCGGTTGGCCGTGGCGCTGGCGTGTGCCCTGATGGTGGTCTTTGCGGTTTACGTTGTCTCGGAAAAACGGATCGACCGGGCCCATGAACTGCGCTACCAATCGCAGCGGCTGGCCGATGAACTGCGCCAGTCCTCCGATGACCTGACGCGCATGGCCCGCACCTTTGTCCTCACCGGTAACCCGATTTACCAGCAGCACTACCTTGACATTTTGGCGATTCGGGACGGCAAGAAGCCGCGGCCGGTTCGCTACGACAGCACCTACTGGGACCTGGTGACCGTGGCGGACGAGCCGACTGGATCTGGCAACGGCGCCCCGGTGGCGCTGCAGACGCTGCTGCGCCAGGCCGGGTTCGCCGAGGACGAGTTGCTCAAACTGGCGCAGGCGCAAGCCAGGTCGGACCAACTCACCCATCTTGAGTTCGCGGCCATGGCGCTGCTTGAATCGGCAGGCGCCAACCTGCCAGAGCGTCGCAGCCGGGCCGGCCAGATGTTGCATGACCGGGCCTACCAGCAGGCCAAGGCCGACATCATGCGTCCGCTGGCCGAATTGCATGAGTTGGTGGCGCGTCGGACTTTGCAGACGGTGCAAGAAACCGAGGCCAGGGCAAGCTGGTTGCGCTTGGTTTTTGTGTTGTTGGCGCTGGCGCTGCTGCTGGCCCTGTGGCGCAGCTTCAAGGCCTTGCGCAGCACGCTGGGCGCGCCGGTAGATGAAATTCACGCACACATCAGTCGCCTTGGTCAGGGCAACTTTGGCGCTGCGATTGAGGTGACCCCCGGGTTGGAAGCCAGTGTCCTGGGCCGGCTGCTGCAGACCCAGCAGCAGCTCAAAGAGATGGCGCAAGCGCAGCAGGCTTCGGAGGCCAAACTGCAGCGCCTGAATCGGCTCTATGCCGCTGTCAGCGACTGCAATCAGGCGATTGTTCGTTGTACCGATGAGGCGGCGCTGTTTGCGCAAATCTGCCGTATCGTGGTCGAACATGGCGGCATGAAAACGGCGTGGATTGGCCTGCTAGAAATACCCGGCCAGGTGGTCAGGCTGACCGTTTCGCATGGTGTCGGCGTGGAACAGCTGATAGACATTCACATCACCGCGGATGCCGATGAACCGACCGGGCGTGGTCCGACCGGCATCACGGTGCGCAGGAACCAGCCCTTCTGGTGTCAGGACTACCAGCATGACCCGATCACCGCACCGTGGCACGCGCTGGGTGCGCGCCTGGGCTGGGCCGCCTCGGCGGCGCTGCCGCTGCACCGCAACGGCCGGGTCATCGGCGCCCTCAATGTCTACGCGGGCGAGGTCAATGCCTTTGACGCGCAGACGCAAAAGCTGTTGGTCGAGATGGCCGCCGATATTGACTACGCGCTGGGCAACTTCGATCGCGACGCGGCGCGTTTGCGCAGCCAGCAAATGGACGCCTTGCGCAGCTTCATGCTGGAGCGCCTGACCAGTGACTTGCCGCTGACGGACATACTGAACGACTTCGTGCTCAAGATTGAAGACGCGTTGCCCGGCGCGCTGGGCTCTGTCTTGTTGTTGGATAACGAGGCGCAGCGCCTGACTCTGGCGGCCGCACCCCATCTGCCCGATTTTTTCAATGACGCCCTGGACGGGGCTCAGATCGGGCCGCACGTGGGCTCGTGCGCCACGGCGGTCTTTGCCGGCCAGCGCGCCATCGTGGCCGATATGGCCAATCATCCCGATTGGGCGGCGTGCCAGGCCTTGGCGCAACGGGCCGGGCTTGCGGCTTGCTGGTCTGAGCCGATTCGCGCGGCCAACCAGCAGGTGTTGGGCATCTTTGCCATTTATCACCGCAGCAGCGTGACGCCACAAGCGCATGAGCTTGAGCGCATTGAAATGGCGGCGGCCTTGGCTGCCATCGCCATTGAGCGCAAGCACGCCGAGGTGCAGTTGCAGCTCAAGGCGCGCGTGTTTGAGCAGGGCAATGAAGCCATTGTGATCACGGACGACCAGAGTCGTATCGTGCGGGTCAACCGCGCCTTTTGCCTGATTACCGGCTACAACGAGGCCGAGGTGCTGGGGCGCAACCCGAAGCTGCTCTCATCGGGCCGACAGAGCCCTGATTTCTACCAGGCTATGTGGACCTCGCTGCAGGCGCACGGGCAGTGGCAGGGTGAGTTGTGGAACCGGCGCAAGGACGGCTCGCTTTACCCGGAGTGGCTCTCCATCAGCGTGCTGCGGGACCGAAGTGGTGCTGTGATGAACTATGTGGCCATTGCCACCGACATCAGCCAGCGCAAGGAGGATGAGCTCAAAATTCGAATGTTGGCCGATTTTGACCCGCTGACCGGCTTGCCCAATCGGCGCTTGCTGCAAGACCGCATCGATACTGCGCTGAGTCAGGCGCAGCGCCATGGCGAGGCGCTGGCGCTGATATTCCTGGACCTCGATCGCTTCAAAAATGTCAATGACTCGCTCGGTCATCACGCTGGTGACGAACTGCTGACGCAGGTGGCGCAGCGCCTGAAATCGGTGCTGCGTGAGCAGGACACGGTGTGCCGCGTCGGTGGCGACGAGTTTGTGCTGCTGTGCACCAGCACGGATGCAGCCGGCGCCGCCCATGTGGCCAACAAACTGCTTGAAATTGCGGCGCAGCGCTACCTGGTCGAGCAGCAGGAACTGGTCATTACCTTCTCCATCGGCATTGCCCTGTATCCGGACGATGGCGACAGCTTCGAGAAGCTGTCCATGAGTGCGGACACCGCCATGTACCGGGCCAAGCAGGCCGGCCGCAACGCCTATCGCTTCTTCACCGCCGAGATGCAGCTCGAATCGAGTCGCCAACTGGAACTGGAAAACGGCCTGCGCCGGGCGCTGGACTTGCAGCAGCTGTCTCTGGTGTACCAGCCGCAGGTGTCGCTGATGGACGGTCGCGTAACGGGCATGGAGGCGCTACTGCGCTGGCATCACCCCACGCTGGGCCAGGTGTCGCCCCTTGAATTCATTCCGGTGGCCGAAGAAAGCGGGCTGATCCTGTCGATTGGTGAATGGGTGCTGCGCACGGCGACGCGCCAGTTGCGCGTCTGGCTTGACGCCGGACTGCCAGCGCTGCAACTGTCGGTCAACCTGTCGGCGGTGCAATTCCGCCATGCCAATTTGCCGGATCTGGTGACGCAGGTGTTGTTTGATGCGGGCCTGGAGCCGCACTGCCTGGAGTTGGAACTGACCGAGAGCGTGGCCATGAACGACCCGCCAGGTGCTGTCGCCATCATGGACAAGCTGCACCAGCGCGGCGTGCGCCTGTCGATCGATGACTTTGGTACCGGCTATTCATCGTTGAGCTATCTCAAGCGCTTCAAGGTGTACAAGCTCAAGGTCGACCAGTCCTTTGTGCAGGACATTTCCACCGATCCGGACGACAAGGCCATCGTCGTCGCCGTCATCGCCCTGGCGCGCAGTCTGGGTTTTCAGACCATCGCCGAAGGGGTGGAAACGCAGGGCCAGCTGGACTTTCTGCGCCAGCAGGGCTGCGATGAAGTGCAAGGCTATTTTTACAGCCAACCCTTGCCGGTCGATCAATTCGAGGCATTTGTGCGGCAACACCTGTTGAATGCCGTAGCGTTGGTCTGATGACGGCGCTCTTTGGCTGTCGGCATGGTGGCGGGGTTTGTGCTTGGATTGGACTGGGTTGGCATTTTTAACGTTCTTACCCCCACTCACTCACC